>JBDTAE010000001.1:0-33677 GCA_039924785.1 Gemmatimonadaceae bacterium
GCCGCGAGGAACGGCAAGACGCCCTTGAATTCGAGCTTGTTGCCCGAGCTGACGTCCACGACGTCCTTGACTGAATCGAGCATCGGGAGCGAATACTCTTCGACGAGCGCGAAGATGCAGTTCGCCAACTGTTTAGCCGACGGTTTGTAGTGGCCGCTCTCGTTCGAGATGTATTCGACGAGCCCCTTCGCGATCTTGATCTCGCCTGCGCATACTACATCCAGTCCGGCGGTCAGCGTAGAGTGGTTGAACTGCGCGCCGCTCACGCCGTGGTTCCAGCTTTTATTCGCCTTCGCCACGAGAAGGTTGCCATACAGATCCATGGCGTATCCATTCCACCCCGCGTTGCAGATGTTGCCGTCTGACGTGTAGAGCAGACCGTCGAGCGGAACGAGCATCATTTCGCGAAGCCGCTCGTCCTTGCGCGCGTAGTGAACGTTGGGCAGCGCGCCGAGCCCCTGGCCGCCCGCCGAAAAGTGCGCTTGGAGGTCGTTGAATTCCTGGAGCGTCAGCGCGTCGAAGCTCTTGGCCAACATGGCAAGAATGTTCGGCGGCGCCGCCACGGGATCCGCGTTGTGCTCTTCCATTCTCTGGTGAACGAACGACCCGCCCTGCGGATTGATCGCAGTCTGCGTTCCGCCGAGGTTGCCCGCCGCCTTGGTGTTCACGAAGTTCGTGCGCTCGTTCCGGTATCCACCCTTCACGCTCGTCGCCTCTCCGGCGAGCGCGTCCATTTTCGTCCCGGGCCCGCTGCGCACCGACTTCTGGTATTCATACTTCTCGAACGTCATGCGCAGAAAGACCTGCTTCGCCAACTGCTTCGCCTTGGCGATGCGATTAACCAGGCGCGACGAGGGTTTGCTGAAGCGGCTCCCGGCCTTTTTGTCCGCCTTGGCCTGCTTCGACGTGACGTAGTCGATGCACGCGTTCGAGATCTTGCGCAGGTGCAGGATCTTGCCTTCGGTCGATGGACCGTTCTTGATGACGCCCCAGTCCTTGAGATACTGATCGATGGCGGCGAGCGCTTTGCGCACGTCCTTCGGATTCGTCTCGGTCTTGAACTGGTCGTACGTCCAGATTTCCGGTGTGTTCGCTGCCATCGTATGCTCCCATCCGAGCCGTTGGTGTGGGTTCCGCCGGTGCCGTCGCGACGAACCGTTCTTTCATGGGGGGCAATTTAATAACGATTTCAGATCAAGGCCAGACGCTGGCCCACGATGCGTGTAGCGAGCATGCTTCCGGACTCGGGTCGAACCTCGCCGGCCCGCGCTACCTGACAAATTCTGTGTTTGACATCGCCACGTGGGCGCGTGAGTATCGATCAAGCCCACCAAGGAATTCCAGAGATGAAACGCATTCAAATCGCTGCGGTCATCATCGCAGCCGGCGCGCTACCACTGCTCGCCCAGCAACCCAGCACCGACAGCCCGTACAAAGTCATTCAGCGAGCCAAAGTCGGCGGAGAGGGCGGCACCGACTACATCTTTGCCGACCCCGTCGGCCGACGGCTCTACATCACACGCAACGCGGTGCGCGGCGCGCCGCAAACCGACGCGACGCCCGAGCGCCCCGCAGAGACCGGGAGGGTCACCGTGTTCGACCTCGACAACAACGTCGCCCCGCTCGGAGAAATTCCGAACGGCGGCGGCAACGGCGCGGTGGTCGATCCCAAGTCGGGCCACGGCTTCGCCAGCAGCCACCCAGCGATCTCGATGTTCGACGTGAAGTCGATGGCGATGATCAAGACCATCGACCCAAACGAGGGAAACCCCGCACCTGCGACCCAGTTCAGTCCTGACGGCATCTACTTCAACCCGGCGAACGATCGGGTGTACGTCGGTAGCCATCCCACCAAGGAGCTCATCGTCATCGACTCGCGCGATGGCAAAGTCCTCGGCAAGATTCCGCTGCCCGGCACGCCGGAACAGACCGTCGCCGACGGCAGGGGTACGCTGTACGCGTTGATGCAGGACAGCGGCAGCGTCGCCGTGATTGACGAGAAGGCGATGAAGGTGACGAAGGTGTTTTCGTTCGGCGGCAACATCGGGTGCAATGGCCTCGCGGTCGATCCGAAGAATCACGTGCTCTTTGCGGCATGCTCGCGGATGGGCCCAGCAGGTCCGCCGCAGCCTGGCGCCGCACCGGTTCCGCCGGCTCCGACGATGGTGATCCTGAGCTCCGAGGATGGAAAGATTTTCACCAAGCTTCCGCTCGCCGGAGGGTCCGACGGTTGTGCGTTCAATCCCGCGACCGGTGAAGCGTTCAGCTCCGGTGGCAACGGCACGCTTACCGTGGTCAAGGAAAAGAGCGCGACGAGTTTCGAGGTCGAGGAGAATCTCGAGACGATGAATGGAGCGCGAACCTTGTCGCTCGATACGAAGACGGGTCGGATCTACGTGATGAGTGTGGAGCGCGGTCCGGCTCCGCCGCCGCCGCCCGGTGGTGGACGCGGCGGATTCGCGCCGGCGATTCCGGGATCGTTTACGGTGGTCGTGATCGGGAAATAGATAAACTCTAACGCGCAGCGAGTACGGCCACCTCGGGTTGGGTGGCCGTTGTTCTTACCGGGTGATGCTTCGATGGCCCCGCCGACTCGCGGGCGTCAATCGTCCGCGGACGCTGCGTGCTGCATCCCCGGCAGATCGGCAATCTCATACCGGCCGCCGCCGATCGGTGCGAGCAATCCATCGCCGGATAGCCGTCGAATCTCGCGCGATATGACTTCTCTGACGGTGCCAAGCTCCTCGGCGAGCTCCTGCTGCGTCATGCCGATGGAGAACGTGCGGCGCGATCCCGCGCTCGTCGCTCGCTCGAGCAGAAACTCAACCAGCCGGATCCTCACGCTCTTCGCGGAGCGCTCGTTCAGCCGCAGCACGAGCGCGTGCGTCCGCAGCGCCAATCGTCGCGTCATCACGAACGCAATCTCGGGACATTCAGCGATCGCTGCTTCGAGCGACGCGCGATCGAACAGCACGCACCGAGTTGGCTCTGCGGCGATCCCCGTCGCCGGGTGCCTGCCTCCACTGAAGAACGGCACCTCCCCAAGCGTGCCGCCGGCACCTTCGGAATGCACGACGTGCTGACGCGCTCCCGTCCCTTGGACGACACGTACCAGCCCCTCGATGATGATGAACCACCCGCGCGGTTCGCTTCCCGCCAGGAAGATGACCTCGCCCGGGCCGAACGCCACCGACAGCGCACGCGCCGCCAGCGTCGGCACCACGCACGGGCCAACGTCGTTGAACATTCCGAGGCGTGCGAGGAGCTCAGGTGTGACCATGGGATCCGGGAACACGTGTGACTTTAGTCGTTTCGCGCGGTACTACGAATAACGATCGTTCGGCTGACCAACGCCGCCCACGGAGAAGCCAATGAATATTAAAGTCCTTGTATTCGCTACTGCGCTCAACACCATCTGGCTGGCTGGAGTTCTCCCCGCGCAGGAGCACCACCTCGGAAGCGACTCTGCCTCCGCCAACTGCAAGAGCTCCGGCTCGACCGCCACTTCGCCAATGGACGGTAGTGCCATGGACCATGCCAACATGGACCATGCGGCGCATCTCGCCGCAATGCGGCACTGCAAACCGCTTCCAACCATGCCCGGCCAAGCCGCGTTCGGTGCGATCGGCGAAGTCGTGCGCCTCTTGGAGGCCGACCCGAGCACCGATTGGTCGCGCGTCAACATCGAAGCGCTGCGGCAGCATCTGATCGACATGGACGACGTAACCATGCACGCCGTCGTCAAGCAGCACAACGTCGCCGGCGGGGTCGACCTCGACGTGTCAGGGACGGGACGCACCGTGCTGGCGATTCGGCGCATGGTGACGAATCACGCGCGGATGCTCGACCAGGGCGGCGACTATCGCGCGTCTGTCGCGCAAACGCCAGCTGGTGTTCGGCTCACGGTCACCGCGCGGAACGCGTCGGATGCAGGTATCGTTGCTCGAATTCGTGGGTTGGGTTTCGCCGGGATCCTGACCGAGGGGGATCATCATCCGGCGCATCACCTCGCAATCGCGCGAGGTGACGCCGACGCGCACGGCAAATGAGGGTGGTGCGGTCTGACCGGCGCGATTGACCGGTTCGTTGGCGTCGAAACCTTTTGTGCCGCGATCGCGTTGTCGTCAACAACGCCTTAAGAGACCTGTGATGCTCCGAGCCGCTGGATCGGCCAAGACGATCGCCGTGCGCGGCGGATATGCAGGCATTCTCGGCGTCACCATGATCGGCGTTTCCTTCGCCATCAACAGCGGCCCTGCGCCGGACGCGACGAGCGAGCAATTGATCGAATTCGGACGTGCGCATTTTTCCACGATCATGTGGGGGGCCTGGCTGCAGGCCGTGGGCCCTGGGCTGATCATCGTGTTCGCGTTGAGCGTCGTCTACCTCGCAGGGGCCATGCAGTCCCTCATGGGCTGGCTGACGATGTTCGGAGCGGGTGTTCTCATGATGGTGAGTCTCACGGAAGTCGTCTTCTATATCGCCGCGCTGAACAGCAACTACGCCCCCATGGCGATCGTGAGCAACGACGTCGCCCACGCCGTGCAGCATCTGTATTTCATTGTGGCGGCGCCCGCGCTTTTCCTTCCTCTCGGGGCGGTCCTCTTGGGTTCGCCCGTGCTGCCGCGCGCGTTTGGTTTCCTTGCGATGGCCCTTGGTGCCGCGTTCTTTCTGTTGGGTATTTCCTCGCTGACGATGCTCACACTCTCTGCGGCAGTGACGTCACTTGCCGCGGTGCAGGCGTTTTGGTGGTTGGCGGCGGCGATCACGCTCAAGCGACGGGGACAGAAGATGGTTGAACCGGAAGGACTCCAGTGCCTTCCCGTCAGGTAGCGAATACGGGCAACGCACACGGAAGATCGTACAACGCAGCCCAAACGTCGCCGACGTCTTGAACGCGCGCAGCCATCGCGTGAAGGGTGAACGTCTTCGGCACCGCGGTCCCCTGCGCGACCTCGTCCCACGTGCACGGCGCGGAGACCCGCGCACCCGGCTTCGGCCGCACTGCATACGGCGAGGCGAACGTCGCCGTCGATTCGTTGCGGCCCGTGTCGATGAGAATTCTGTCGCCGCGATCGGCTTTATAGAACTCTTGCGTAAAGCGGTCTGGGTGCCTCGTCACGAGCATCCGCCCCACGCCATGCGCGAACCGCGCGACGTTGCTCCACTCGTCGCTGCGGTCGACCGGCACAGCGATGATGCAGTTCTGGTTCGCCAGCCACTCGAGGCCGCGCGCGTCGGTGATCAGCGGATAGTTCACCACGCCGTCCTTCTTCGGCACGGCCACGCGCTCCAGCCACGCCGGCGCACCGCGCTCCACGTTCTTCTGAAAGAATCCTTTCTCGCCGATGCCGCGGTGAAACCGCTCCATTGTTACAGGACGCATCCGAAGGTGCGGGAGCATCACCGGCGCAACCGTCGCGTAATACGCCGCGAGCTCGCCCTTCGTGATCCCGTCGTCCGGGAACATCACCTTCTCGGGATGCGTGATCACGGCGCCTGTGCCAAGGCGTCGCGGGTGACGTCGTGCGGATGAACGTCGGGCTTCAGCCCACGGAGACGCGAGTGCCGCAGTTTCCCGTGAATGGTCCATTCGATGAACGCCACCTCGACCACGATCTCCGGCCGCGTCCAGTGCGCGCGGACTCGCGGCAGTCCCTTCGCGCGGGTGAATGGCGACTCGGTGACCTCCAACGCGTCCAGCCGCATGCGAAGGTCCATGAGCAAACCCGTATCGAGTCCCGTGCCGACCTTTCCCGCGAACAAGAGTTCGTCGCCGTCGTAGTACCCCACGAGCAATGCGCCGAGTCCGACGCGGACGCCCCGCGGATCGGTGAAGCCGCCGACGACGAACGTCTGTTGCGACTCACACTTCATCTTGAGCCACTGTCGGGAGCGCTTTCCCTCGTAGACCGAATCGCGGCGCTTGGCGATCACCCCCTCCCACCCCTCCTCGCACGCACGCGTCCACGGCTCGGCGTCATCAAGCGTGTGGACTCTGACCACCGGCGTCTCAAACGGAATTCGGTCGAGCATCGACTGCCGAACGTACAGCGGCAAGCCGGTGACGTCATGCTCGTTGAGCCACATCACATCGAACACGTGATAGGTCAGTCCGTCGTTCCATGTCAGCTCGCCGTCGAACACGGCCTCGGAAACCGGCAGCGCCGCGATCGCCGCCGCCACGATCGGGAGATTCTGCGGCACCTTATTGCGCGAGAGGAGCCGCACGTCGTCGCTCTCCTTGATTGCGACGAGACGAATGCCGTCGAGCTTGCGCTCGAAGATCCAATCCGGCGACGTGCACCGGTCCTGCGTCAGCGTCGCGGCCATCGGGACAATCCATTCGGGAACAGTCATTGCCGCGCGAAATTGACGCGCGGGCGGACAAGCGCAAGGGCGTCTCGCCACGCAAACCCGCCGAAGGATGGCTCTATCGCTTCGTCGGCGACATCTCTCCCGACGATCTGATCCCCGAACGAAACGTGAAACTTGGGGGAGTCGCCGAAGGAACGGTGGGCGTGGTGGTGGAACGCTCGAAGCTCGTCGATTACCCCGTGGCCCGCCTTCCGACGCCGCAGCAAGAATTGGCGTCGGGGTCGCCTATCACTGGATTGGAATAGCGGGAATGTCGGCAGCTCGGACGCAAACCGGTTCGCGTCCCTCCATTCTCGGTGTGAGGTCCTCGCAGGCGGTGAGAACAACAATAAGCAAACCATAAATCGAGTCGTCCGAGCGCCGCCATTCTGATTGCGACAAGCACCCTTGCGGCGCAGAACTCCACGCCCAAGGCGTACTGGCCACCGCGCAGAACTTTGGGGTCCTCGGGGCATCGGCGGTCACCAACACCGGGGCCACGACCATCAAAGGTGATCTTGGAGTCTTCCCCGGGATCTCGATCACCGGCTCCAGCGGCATCACGCTCGTCGGCACCGTGCACGACGACGACGACGCCGTCGCAGCTCAAGCGCAGCGCGACGCGACCACCGCGTTCGACGCCCTGGCCGGATTGAGCTTCACGCACGACCTCACCGGGTAAGGACCTCGGCGGCCAAACCCTCACGCCCGGTGTCTACTTCTCCTCCTCGACCGCCCAGCTCACCGGCCATCTCTTCCTCGACTTCCTCGGCAACGCCAATTCGCGCTTCGTCTTTCAGATTGGCACCGCGCTCACCACCGCCAGCGCGTCGTCGGTCGTCGCCCTGAACCGCGGCGCCATGGACGGCATTTATTGGGAAATCGGAAGCTCGGCATCGCTCGGCACGAACACGGCGTTCATCGGCAACATCATCGCCGCGGCGAGCGTCACGCTCAATACGGGCGCAACGATTCTCTGCGGACGCGCCATCGCGCTCACCGCCGCAGTCACGATGGATGACAACACGATCTCCAACGACTTGCGGCGGCGGCGGCGATTTCGACTCGGGTAGCACTGACTTCGGGAGCGGCGGCTTTGGCGGCGCAACTACGGCATCGCCGGAGCCGGCCACACTTACGTTGATGTGCACCGGTCTGATTGCAACCGCGGCTGCGGCACGACGCGTCCGGCGCCGGCGCGCAACCGCCGCATAAACTGTCTAAACGACGCGTCGCCCCTGAATGATCTGCAGGAGAACGACGACAACCGCTACGACAAGGAGCAGGTGGATCAATCCGCCGCCGACGTGGAACGCAAGAAAGCCCAGGGCCCACAGGATTACGAGCACGACCGCAAGTGTGTATAACATGAGCGCGCCTCCAGAGTGTGGGGCGATCGGATGCAACGCGCGTGCCGGTCCGGCACGAACCCCCTCAAATGCGCAAGGAAGCCAGGTTGGGGACTATGGCTCGATCCTCGTCAGCTCGGATCTCGAGTTGTTTGATGGCGGCAGCCCCACCGACGGAACCGGCTACTTCCGTTCGACAGCGAGCAACACGAAAGAGCCGTCCAACATCTTGGCACGCTGGCCGGCGCGTGCGCCCGTCGGCGGCGGCTCGAACTTCGCACCGGGCAAAAAGAGCGTGTGCGAACCAGGATCGAGCCCGAGATTCCGCGAGCCGGTCATCGTCGTCAGCGTTTGCACAACGTGATACTTGTCCGGCCCATCCTGGTGAATGACGGTGAGCGATCCATCGGCAGCGGAGGCAAACGCGTCGCTGGACTGTGAGTCGTACCCCGCTCCATCCACGCCTTGGCCAATCGGCACCGTCGCGACGACCTTGCCCGCGCGATAGTCCGACACCGCCATCACGCCGCTGCGGCAACCGCTGAACAGGCGCTGATGTGAAACGTCAATCGCCATCGCTACGGGGTTCTTGCACGACGCGGTAGACCACCGCCGCGTCACCTTGAGTGTCTTCGCATCGATCTCGACGACCTCCGCCTTGTCGGTGAGGTTTGCATAGACTTTTCCATCGCCCGCCGACAAGCCGTACTCAGGCTTGCCGCCGAGGTCGATGTTCGCAATCAGTTTCACGGTCGACGGATCGATGACCGTCGACGAATGCGCATCGCCGTTGAACGTGAACACACGATTCGACGCGGCGTCGTAGATGATCGCATCGGCATCCTCGGCCGCGTGGATCTTGGCGACGGGCTTGAACGTCGTGAGATCGAACGCGACGACCGAGCTGTCATTACCGGACGTCGCAAAACCAAGATGCGCCGCGGCGACGATCGCCGTCCCATGCGCGCCGTGAATGCCATTCACCTCGCCGACCAGCTTGCCGTCGCGCGAATCGACGACCATCACGCGGTCCGAGCGGCCGATATACAACCGATGGTTCGACGCGTCCGGCACGACGTAGTCCCAGCCGCCGGCGCCGCCGAGCGAGTAGGTGTGCGTGACCGAGTACGCGTTCGATTGCGCAGCGGCCGGAGCGCCGAGCGCCATCGAGATGATCGCGGCGCGCGCGACCGGCGCAGTAAAGAAAGCGCGCATGACTGACGACATTCGGCTACCCCGCATCGAGGGTGGATTCTGGAACGTACGCTCCGCACGTGACGGCGGTGAGGCGCGCCGCCGGTTTAGAGATCTTTGCCGTTCATTCTCCAGACCGCTGCCCCCCAGACGCACGCACCGAAGACCAGCGCATACGCCACCGCGACGAGACTCGGGATCGACACGTTCGCGAATGGAGAGAACGACAGCGACCCCGCAAGCGGAGTTTGCATCTCGTACGCGGCGCGCCGCCAGAGCGACTCCGTCGGTATGAGCAAGCTCGAACCAACGCCGAGCGTGACGATTTGCTGGCTCTGCGAGAACCCACTGACTTGTTCGAGCCAGCCACCCATGAACGCGACGCCTTGGACTCCGAGCGCGACGACGCCGGCCGTCAGCGTTGAAAACATCGTGCCGAGCAGGAACGTCACCGAGAGCACGACGAGACATTCCGCGTCGATGAGCGCGGCGCCGCGAAACGCGTGCTCCGGAAGGACACCCGTCACGGCATACGCGACGGATACCGTTCCCGCAAACGTCAGCGCCACGTACGCCGTCACCATCATCGCGAACCCGAGATACTTGCCGGACATGATCTGCCAGCGCGCCAATGGCTTCGTCGCGATCGCGTGGATGGTGCCGGAACTGATCTCGCCGGCAATCGTGTCGATCGATGTGAGAATTGTCATGACGACGGCGAGCAGGTCGCACGTGTAGAGCCCCACCATCAACATGCCGCTCTCGACCTGATACCGTACGAACGGCGACATGGGCCGTCCTTCGAACTCGAGAACCTGGAGGTGCAACGCGATCCCAAAGATCGCCAACAGCAGAACGGCGGCCAACAATGCGGTCCAAAGAATGCGCCGCCGCGACGCTTCGCGCAGCGTGACGCCGGCCATGAGCTGGATCGCCCGAAAGGAATTCACAAGGTCCTCATTGCCCGCTGTCTTCGCCGACGATGCGCACGAACATATCCTCGAGCGACGTTGGCGCCGGCCTCACCTCGAACACGTCGGCCCCTGCGCTCACCAGATGTCTGACAATTTCCGCCACGGTCTCGCCGCGGGTGACGTCGAAGCGGAATTGATCGCCGTCGCGCGTCAGACCGGACACCCATTGGGCCAGAGCCGCCGCCGACGCGTCCGACACGTTGGCGGCGCGGATGATCACGTGCTGCTGCTCCGACGCCGCCTTCTCGCGCAGATCCTGTTGCGCCACGACCTCGCCGGCTTTGATGAACGCCACGCGATCGCACGTGACCTCGATTTCGCTGAGCAGGTGTGAGTTAAGAAACACCGTTGCACCGCGGTCCCGCTGCGCCCGAATCACGTCGCGCACCATTCGCCGCCCCATCGGGTCAAGCCCGGACGTGGGTTCGTCGAGGAAAATGATTTCCGGCTCGTGGATCAGCGCCTGCGCGAGTCCAAGCCGTTGAAGCATTCCCTTCGAGAACCCCCGCAGCCGGCGACCCGCGTGGGCTGTCATTCCCACGAGGGCAAGAGTCTCCGGCGCTCGCTCTTTCGCGCGGGCGGTCGTCATGCCCGCGAGTCGGCCGTGCAGCTCGAGCAGCTCGGTCGCCGTGAGCCAGTCGTAGAAACGGAAGTCTTCCGGCAGAAATCCGATCTTGGCGCGGACATCAACTCGGCCGATCGGTTCGCCGAGCACGAACGCGTCGCCGCTGGTCGGCAGCACGAGCCCGAGCATCATTTTGATCGACGTGCTCTTCCCTGCGCCGTTCGGACCGAGGAAGCCGAAGATCTCTCCCCGGTTCACAGTGAGCGAAAGTCCGCGCACCGCCTCGCGCGCGCCGAACGTCTTCCGCAACCGCCGCGTCTCGATGGCCGTCATCGAACGCTTTCGGCCAGGGACCGCGCGTCGCCGGAGTTGCCATACCCCGAAAGCGTGTTGACGGCCCCGTCGCGAGACCAGATCAGCATGTACGTCGCTTCGCGCCGGCCGGCCGTAAGCATGAGCATACCGCGGGTGCCGGCGACATTCACGATCTCATATGAGCGTATTCCGCGGGGAAGTGTGATCGCCAGCGCAGCCCTCCAGTCGAACAGCGACCGGAAGTCCCCGGCCTGCTTTGGACTCAGTCCGTTGAGCTCCAGGGCGATCTCGATTACTGCCGCGGTGTCCAACCCGACTGGGACCGACACTGCGGCGAGCGGCGTCTCGACGAGAAACACACAGTTGTTGTTGTCCGTCGACGGCGGCGGTGGCCCTTGAATCTGACTCTGCAACGTGTTGGCAACCGCGGCGGGACAGTGCCCATACTCCTCGCGCACACCGCGGCCGCGGTCGAGCGACACCGGCGAGCCGTTCAGCGCGTCGTCAACCCGGGCGGGCCGCCCCGCTTCCTTCAACAACGTTTCCAACTGCTGACGGTTGACTCGAAGCGTGAGTCTGTGCGCGCCGAGGACGGTGACCGCGGCTGAATCCGTGCGCGCGCTAATCGAACGCGCCGGAATTCCTGCCGCCGCCGACGCGACGGCAATGTTTGGTGCCGAAGTGTCTGCCTCGTCGACGGCGACACTCGTCGTTTCGGCAAGGATTCCTGCGACCGTGTTCTGGAGTTGGCGGGTCGGATTGCCGGCGCCCGGCGCTGCCGCGGCCACGACCTTCGGCTTGGCGATGCGCAGCGAACCGAAGAAGCGCCCGCCGACGGAGCCTCCGCCGAGCGGAAAGACAGCGACCGCCGCGAGAATGCAGAGCGCTCCGGCAACCGACGCGCCCGTAGCTGAACTGCGGCTCAGGCGCATCCCAGTTCGCGGTCGACAGGTGATTGCGGTGTCATACGCATCGCGGAACAACCTATCGCGCGAAGCTGTCGCGGTCCTGACGATGCCGTCATTGACGCCCGCCCTCGTTCGCTAGCGGCGCTACTTTCAGCAATGTCGTCCCCCGCCCCCGCCCCCACAGCCCGATCGCGCCGGCGCGTTGTTGTCATCGGCGCAGGCGCGGCTGGTTCGATGGCGGCCATCTTTGCCGCTAAAGCGGGTGCCGACACGACGCTCGTCGAGCGCACGCGCGACGGCGGCAGAAAGATTCTGATCAGCGGCGGCGGACGCTGCAATGTGCTGCCGATGCGCGTCGACGAATCTCGCTTCGTCACCGATTCCTCCCGTCACGCGCTTCGCAACATTCTCCGCGCGTGGCCGCTGGCCGACCAAATAGCATTCTTTGAACACGATCTGCGGCTGCCGCTCGCCGAAGAGCCGGAATCGTCGAAGTTGTTTCCCGTGTCGAACAAGGCGCGCGACGTGCGCGATGGACTTCTGGCATACGCAGTGCGCGCCGGCGCGACGCTGCGCATGAACACCATCGTCACCGAGTTTCACGCGCAAGGAAACGGCTGGCGCGTGGAGTGCGAAGGCGCGCCGCCAATCGACGCCGATGCCGTGATCATCGCCACGGGCGGTCTCTCCGTGCCGAATACGGGAAGTGACGGCTTCGGTCTTCGCGAGCTCGCGAAACTTGGCCACACGATGCACCCGGTGTACGCCGCGCTCACGCCGCTCACGTCGACAGACTCGGAGCTCGGTGACCTGAGCGGCATCTCGTTGCCGGTCACATTATCGATGGACGACGACGTCGCCGGGCGCAGTGCCGTCGGAAGCGGTGGTTTCTTGTTTACTCATCAAGGGTACAGCGGGCCGGCGGTGCTCGATGTGTCGCACGTCGGCGTTCGATCGCGTGTCGAGTCGCCCTCGCTGGCGCGACTGACGGTGAAATGGACCGAGTTCGGCGCGAACGAGTGGACGAACGCACTGCGGCCGCAAGCAAACCGCACCGTCACTGGCGCACTCCGAACAATGCTGCCCGACCGTCTTGCCGCCGTGCTGCTGGCGTTGGCAAATGTCGACCCGGCCCGTTCGCTCGCCGAGCTTCGAAAGGACGAGCGCATTCGGCTCGTCGACATATTGGTGAGCGGTGCGCTCCCGTGGACCGGCGATGAGGGATATAGAAAGGCAGAAGTCACTGGCGGCGGCGTCAGCCTCGCCGAGGTGGAACCGCGCACGATGGAGAGCCGTCGTCATCCAGGCCTGTTCATCTGCGGCGAGGTGCTCGACGTGTTCGGGCCGGTGGGCGGCTACAACTTTCTGTGGGCGTGGGCGACGGGTCGCGCGGCGGGAACCGGCGCCGCGCGGGGATCGTCGTAGAAAGCGTCGGGCGATGTCAGTCGATTGGCACGAGGCGAATGAATTTCACCGGCGCCGGATCAGAGACGCCGACCACCCCATTGCCGGTGGAGTAGCCATAGCCATCGAGATCGTAAGGGTCCGTCTGCACGCCATCGAAGTGCAGCGTATCGCCAATGCTTCGCGCGATGTTCAACTTGATCCGTCCGCCGGTGACTACTCCGGTCACCGAAATCGTGCCGCTTGGCCCCGCCTCGATGGAGAAGCTGCCGCTCCCGCTGATAGTGGTGTCGACGACCACCAAACTGAAATAGAGCCCGGCTCCGGGAACCGATAGGTTTTCAAACCACTGACCAGCAAGCTGGTCCCGGAGCGTCGGCTCGGTGCCGTGTGAATCGCACGCTGAAAGTGCTGCGAGAGCCGCAATCGCTGCGGCAATTCTTAGCAAACGCATAAGCCGGAACCTGCGGGTCTGCGACAGCTGGATTGCTGCCTCTCCACCGCTCAACCTCGGTGCTCGCGAAAAAGACACTGTGCGGCGCAAGCACAGAGGTTTCCTCGAGGATGAGCGTTCGCGGACTAGTCCTTCACCGCGCCGCGTGTCCAGTTGACGATCACAACGCCCGTCGCGACTGCGACAAATCCCAGCAGAAACATCGCCGAGAGACGCTCATGCAACAGAGTGGCTCCCAGGATTGTTGCCGCGAGCGGATTCAGATTGATGTAGACCGACACCTGAGTTGGCGACAGATGCTTGAGCGCGGCCGTCCACAGCGAGAACCCGAGCGCCCCGCCGAACGCGCCGAGAAAGATCACCATCGCCAACGTCTCGCCGCGCATCGTCGCCAGGCCTCTCGCATGCTCGATGAATGGCGCCGGAATCAGGAGCAACGTGCCGAACAGCATCGCATAGAATGTCACCGTCACGCCGCCGTACCGGACCACCATGCGCTTGGCGAGCAGGTTGTAGAGCGCGCCGCACCACGCAGTCGTTAGGAGCAGCGCGTTCCCCTTCATCGAACCCGCGGCGGCGACGGCGCCGCGATCCGCAATCACGATCACCACGCCGGCAACGCTCGTCATCACGCCGAGGGTCTGCCGCGCCGTGAGCCGTTCGTGCGTGAGGAGCCGGCCGAGCATGAGCGTCCAGAGTGGCATCGTCGCAAGCAACAACGCACCGCGCGACGCCTCGACGTATTGCATCCCGGCGTTGAAAGTGATCGGGAAGATCGTGTAGAAGAGAACGCCGAGCAGGCCGAGAAACGGCAGATCTCGCGGGGCGACGCGAAGGAGGTCGCGTCGGAACAACGCCAACCCGACGAATAGCAACACGGTACCCTGGCCAAAGCGCAACAGCGCGAGTGTGATCGGCGGCACGTCGCGCACTGCAATTCGGACCGCAACAACGGACGCGCCGAACAGGACGGCCGCGCATGCGGCGGCCGTGTTGGATGCGAGGCGATGGTGTTGGTTGGACAAGTCGGAAAGAGTTGGAGCGTCGATCTCGTATGGCCGACTATCTCTTTCTAAAATGCTTGATCTGTTCCAGCACTTCGATATCGGCGGCGTCCTGCAGCCGGCCTGTCTGTTTGGAGACGATGAGATCGTCAATCGACGCCGTTGGTATCCGCACGTCTTCGACGTCGAAGGGAATGGCGTGTTCATTGGCATCACTCCAGCGAAGGTTCCACGCACGCGTCAGAATGTCGACGTTGGGAATATCTCCAATCATCGTCACTGCACGGTTCGCGACATCGGCTGCTGTGTGCTCGGCGGCAATACCGAAACCGAGATGCGACAGCGCATCGAGGACCCGCGTGGCATTCTCTTCGGTCGGCTCGATGAGGATATCGATGTCGCGCGTGGCGCGCGTCGTCCCCCACAGTTGCATCGCGGTAGCGCCAACAAGAACGTACCTCGCACCTTCCGCGTTCAAGCAGCTACATACCTCCGCCAACCGTGTCTCGTATTCAGCCACGGATTCGGCGCGACGTCGACTTATAGTCGAGAAAATCCTCGTATCGCTCGAAACCGATGACGGTCCGCACCACTTCTCCGCGGAGCACTTTGTCGAGCGCCAGCGTCTCTTCGGCGGCACGCACGCGCGCTTCGGGCGTAAGCAACATATCCGCGCGGAGCTGCGCGAGACGTGATGCCGTCATGCCCGTCGTAGGCTCACTTTCGGGAATTCCTTCGTTGTCATCGGACGCTGGGAGCATTACGAATGATAGCAATTCATTAGCGAGACGCAGCCGATCACATGGTGCTCGAGCACGTCGGCCGGCTACCGTCGTCCGGCGCGACCGCACGAGAATATTGGAGATCTGGTTAGCGACGCACCAAGTCGCGCAAGAGAGACGTCAACGCCATGGGCAATCGCTCCGCGCGGGACAGCACCGCGAAGTCTCGACCGAAAATCCGAGCCGCGTACCGTGGTGCCTCCCGGTCCACGGTCAGGCAAAAGCAGTGGAGGCCTTGGAGCCGCGCCTCGGCCACAGCCACCCGCGTATCCTCGACGCCGTAGCGCCCCTCGTACTGATCCACGTCGTTGGGCCGGCCATCGGATAGCAGCAACAACAAGCGGTGCCGGGCAGTTTGGCGCATCAGCCTGGCGGTTGCATGCCGAATTGCCGCGCCTGCGCGGGTAAAGCCTGAGGGCTCGAGGCCTGCGATTCGGCGGCGGACATCCGTGAGGGTTCGCTGGTCGTCGAACTCCTTGATGATCCGGACCTCCACACGAGTGGATCCCTCGCCAGAGAATGACAGGATAGAGTGTGGATCGCCCAGCGCATGAAGCGCCTCTCCGACGATCACCAGCGCCTCCTTCTCTGTGTCGATGATTCGTCGATCGCCCGAAACCCAACTGTCGGTCGACGCACTCGAATCGACCAGGAGAGCGATCGCGACGTCACGCCGCAGCGGACGAGAGTCGATGTAGACGCGATCATCCGAGACGCCGCTGCCTCGGCCGTCCGCAAACGCGGCGACGATCGCATCGAGGTCGATGTCGGACCCGTCCGGCTGTCGCCTGAGGGCCGTCCTCCGCGGACGGAGCCGTTCAAAGTCCCGGCTGACGCGACGGAGCACGGCCGCGTGACGGCGAAGCGTCGCGTCGACCCACGATTCATCGCCCTCGTCCGCCGCCCACTCCCGCACAATTGCACCCCGCCGCCGGTACCCGCCAATCCGCCAATCCCACTCGGGGTAGACGATGCCGGACATTTGCCGAGCGCGGTTCGACTCGGGGACTCGGCGGATCGGATCCTCTCCCAATAGGACTTCACGCACGGGTTCTGGTGAGCGAACCAGCCTCGCCTCCGGTAAGTCGGCGAGCGCATCGGCCAACTCGCCGGCGTCCGCGTGTTGGTCGCGATCAGCGGGTCGCTGAAGCCCGGCCGGATCCTCGACCGATTCCTTCGGATCGTCGGCTCGCACCAACCAAATGCCGGGTTCAGCGTCGTCTTCGTCATCTCCGGCATCCCGGACCCTCGGACGGCGCCGAAGCGGATGACTGCGGGCCGATTGGGGAGATCGTTCACCTTCCATCGCCTCGGTGGTCGCGTGTGATTCCGGCGCGGCCGCTGCCGCGCCCCACAGGGCAATGGGCGCCATTCCCCGATAGGTTCCCGGCAACTGGGCCAGTTGTGCGCGCACCGTCTCGGCCCACCGAAGAGAGGTCGCCGGTACATCGGCGACGATGAAAGGCGTCGGCGGCGCCGCGGGATCCGCCGTGAGCAGTGCGTCGACGAGCGCGTCCACCGACTCCTCTTGCCGAGAGGGTTTTGGAATTCGTGTTCTCTGACGGCCGGCCTCAGCGCGAGCTTCCACAATGGCTTCGCGAAGGCGGGGCAACATCGCCACCAGCGAGGCGTCGATCGCCGCCGCCTCGGCGAGGAGATAGAGGTCGCGGAGCAACGAATCGGCCGCGGGCGTGGCGGCGGGAGTTCCGCGAGACGCCCGAGACGCTTGTTCGAGTGCCAGCAGCCGGTACCTATCGAGGACGGCCGCCGCCGGAAGCCCATCCAGCGCTGCCGGAAGCCTGATCCGAAGCCCGTCGGTGGACGAGATGGCGGTGCGAACGTAGAGGTGTGCTGTGCGGCGAAGAGCGAGTCGTGCCAGTAAGTTGAGCGGCGCCGGTGGATCGGCGACGCCAATCTCCGGAGTATCAGGAAACACCGCGGCGACGAACAACTCCACGCGACGGCGCACGTCCTGTAGGTTCGGCGGGCGCGTCGCGGCTCCGGCGCCCCGCCGAGCCCACAGATCGCGAGCGATTCTGGTCGCGATCAGCGCGCCCTCGGCAATCACGTCCTCGGGCTCGGCCACCGGTCAGATGCTGGCTGTTATGAGATCGCTAATCGCAGCCAGCAGATCTGGATCATCGGTCAGCGGCGCCATGAGCGCGACCCGGCATGCACGAGCCGGTGCGATGCCACCGCTGATGAGTCGCGCGGTGGCTACGAGGAGCCGGCTGCTCGGCACCTCGGCCAAGCCGCGGTCGCGCAGCCGCCTAACCCGCATCGCCAGCTCGACCAACGCCGCCGCCGTGGCCTCGTCCACATTTCCTTCGTGCGCCACCACGCGGCGCTCCAGCGCCGGCGGCGGAAAGTCGAAGTCGAGTGACACGAACCGCTGCCGAGTGCTCGGCTTTAGATCTTTGAGCACGTGTTGGTAGCCCGGGTTGTACGAAACGACCAACTGGAACCCCGCCGCGGCCTGAAGCAGCTCACCGGTCTTCTCGATCGGCAGCATGCGGCGATCGTCGGTGAGCGGGTGGATCACAACCACCACGTCTTGCCGGGCTTCGACGACTTCATCGAGGTAGCAGATCGCCCCCGCGCGCGCCGCGCGAGTCAGTGGGCCATCTTGCCAGACCGTCTCGCCGCCCTGAACCAGCCAGCGCCCGGTGAGATCGCTGGCCGAGAAGTCGTCGTGGCACGCCACAGTGACGAGAGGCCGATCGAGCCGCCATGCCATGTGCTCCACGAACCGGGTCTTCCCACATCCGGTCGGACCTTTGAGCATGACGGCGAGCCCCCGCTTGTGGCATTCTTCGAACACCTCGACCTCGTCACCAGTCGGCAGGTAGTACGGCTCCTTATCCCCCGACGGGCGGAGTCCTTCGAACGGATTGCTCGAACGCATCGCCGTTCGCTGCGCACTCAACCGGCGGGCTCCGACTCTGACTCGGCAGCGGGCCACGGGGTCGGCGCATTTCTGCGTTTCGGCGCGAGAAAGAAGAAATCGTAGAGATAGAGTCCGACGCCAACGACAAACGCGATCCCGGTAAGAAGCACCATGAGAAAATGCACCTGGATCTTGCGCTGCGTTTCCAGGTACCCGAGGCCCATGATTCGCTCGAGGTAGGTTTGGCCAATCCCCGCGGCGGCGAACGCCATGGTCATTCCGAACATTCCGGCCGTCTGGAGCCAGAAGGCCCACAAGCCGACGGTCGTCTCCGTCGCATCCTGATCATGGCCAAAGAGATCCGGCACGGCGTAGCTGATCATCGCCAACACGATCATCACATAGGCGCCGAAAAACGCCATGTGGGCGTGCATGGCGGTGATCATGGTGCCATGAGTCCACTGATTCACCACCGGCCAGGTATGGGCGAGGCCCAGAACGCCCGCGCCGAGCGCGGAAAAGACGGCGCTACCGATCGTCCAGTGGAGCGCCATGCGGTTCGGATGCGCCAGTCCCGAACGGCGCATTGCCATGTAGGCATAGACCGCCATTCCCAAGAATGCGAGCGGCTCCAGCGCGCTGAAGAACCCCCCGAACACGAGCCAGTAGCTCGGCACGCCGATCCAATAATAGTGATGTGCCGTGCCGAGGATTCCGGCGATAAAAGTGAGGCCGACGATGACATAGAGCCACTTTTCCATCACTTCGCGGTCGGCCCCTGAGAGACGGATCAACAGATAGGCCAGAAGGCCGCCCTGCACCATCTCCCACACTCCCTCCACCCATAGATGGACCGTCCACCAGCGGTAGTAAATGCTCACCGTGTAATTCTCGAAGGTGAGCAATGCCGGCAAATACAGAAGTGCGGTTAGCGCGAGGCCCGATACGAGGACGGCCTCCGTGGTCGTCAGTCGCTTCACCTTCCAGATGGTCGTCGAGATGTTGTACAGGAACATCAGCATCACCACGACGATGGCGAGCTTCACGGGCAGCGGCTGCTCCAGGAGCTTGTTTCCCTCGGTCCAGCCGAAGAGGTAGCCAACCACCGCGGTCACTCCGGCGATCGTCCACAGCGTAAGTGCCCAATACGCCAAGCGGGGAGAATGCAGCTCGGTGCGCGATTCCTCGGGCACAACCCAATACGTGGCACCCATGAAGCCTGTCAGCACCCAGAAGATGAGGAGATTCGTATGGATCTCCTTGCTGACATCGAACGGAAGAAAGTTCTTGATCGGGTCGGGTCCCAGGTACTTGGTGATCGAGAGCAGTCCGAACACCATCTGCAGCCCGAAGAGCAGCAGGGCGACGACAAAGTAGGGATACGCGACAGCCTGAGTGCGATACCGCATGTCTGCTCCTCCGCTACTTCAAGGTCATGAGATAGGCGACGATCCCGTCGATCTGGGTCGTCGTCAGCGACGTCGCAAATCCCGGCGGCATCATCGATTGGCCCTTACTGGAATACGTCGGACCGGGCACGAGGTACGCGCTGGGATCGAGAATCGATTCGCGGATGTACGACGCGCCGTCCGTCGCCGTGCCGTGGTAGTCCGGGCTCTTGACGCGCGCGGCGGCCCGCTCGCCAATCCCCGCCAGCGACGGACCCACCAGGTTCACGCCCGCCACAGTAGAGTGGCAGGCGAAGCAACCAGGTGACGACTGACGAAAGAGCGATTGGCCCACGGCAACGGGATCATTCGATGCCGGTGTTGGGGCGGCGCCGCCAATGTTGGTGCCGGGAATCGTCGCGCCGGACACCAGGATGGGACGCGGAGGCCAACCGTGCGTATCGATCTTCCCCACCCACGTAAGGAATGCGATGACCTGGTCGATTTCCTCGGCCGAGAGTTTCTGGTTCGGCATGAGCCGCCGGTCTCGTTCCTCGTTATAGAATTTTGATGGGTCAGCCAGAAATGCGCGAAGATACGGTGCCCCGCGCTGCTGCGCGATCTTTGTAAGGTCCGGCGCGTAATACGCCCCTTCACCGAGCAGCGTATGGCAGTTGATGCAATCCTTGCGATGCCACACGTGCTTGCCGGCGATGACGTCAGGGGTGATCTGATCGCTGTGCGTGAGCTTTGGGAATTGCCGGTGCGCGTCGATGGTGAGGCCGATGAAAATCAGAGAGAACAGGGCGGTCGACCCGAGAAAGAAGGCGCGCGTCTGTCGCTTGGTGATAGGTCCCATGGTCTACACGCCGATCTGGTGGTAATAGCGCAGAGCCATGGAGCCGCCGTAGAGCGCGGCTGCAACCATCAGTACCATGACCAGCAGGCAGAGCGCGCGGGTGACGGCCGAGGCACGCGAGCCGGATGGTGCAGCGCGGGGACTCTCCATACAGGACCTCCGATCGGACGTAAAAGCCTACGCAATAACCGGCAACCCGCTCACGGACGCATCACCCGGGTCGTGACTTCGTCATTATTTTACAAGTATGACTTTCATAAACGATCCCCACAAGTAACGTCCTAATATTGCTCGAAACGCGAGGCGCGGAGATCACGGTGGCGGTTGCCCGGCGCAATCTCGATGGGCATGCGCAACGTCAACGTGACGGATGTCACTTTGCCTCGACGCAACAGGACGCGATCGGGATTCCGGACATGGCCGCCGAATTCGTCATGGAGGTCCGAGCGAGTCCACCGCCGCCAGTCCGCGATGCGCTGGTGCGCGGACGATCCAGTGCCAGCCGATCAGGAGAATGAGTACCCAGATCTCGACGCTCGTCGTTCCGGCGAACAGCGGCGTCGGTGCGTCGACCAATCCATGGATACCGACGGCGATCCACAAGTTTCGCGTCCGCAGATAGATCAACAGAAGAATGATGCCAAGGATGGTTTGTATGCTGAACTGGTTTGCCAGCGCGGCGCCGGACATATGGTGATACAAGACGTTCGTGGGGAGATGGTACGCGGCGAACACGAGCTGCGACAACACGACCGCCCCCCAATAGCCCGTCCGACTCGACGTGCCCAGCTTGAGCGCCAGTTGAGGAAAGAGGAATCCGCGAAATGCGATCTCCTCGTACAGCGCGGTGAAGACAAACATTACGACGGCCCAGCGGAGCACCGGCCCCGCACCGGTTTCCCTCCACACGCGATTGAGAATGGGTCCGCCGGTGGAGACGGCGGCAACGCTCGCCACGAGAAGCCACACCACGGCCGTCACGCCGAAGCCGACGAGGAATTTTCGCGACGCGAGTCCGAGGTCGGCCGGACGCAGACGCCCCACGCCAAACAGCACCACGCCAATCGTCACGACGTACAACGTGCCGAACGTGACGACGTTGTTTCGCCATGAAGGCCCCTCCGCCAGCGCTGTGAGGAACGCGACGTCGTCGGTGAGGGAAAACAGCAGCATGATGACGCAGGCGGCGGCGAGAAAGAGCACGATCGTGAGCCACCCGACCTCGTGGACACCGATTGGCTCTGACGCGCTGTCGCGCGCCGTCGCGATCGAGAACGAATTCGAAGACGACTTCATAGATCTCTTGTTGTGGTCACTGGTCATCGCGAAACGGCCACAGGACCGCGAACCTTATCGTCGCGCTCCGGCGAACACCAGACGGGGGCGATAAACGGCGTGCAAGACGCGATATTCAATCCATGCCGAGCCCGACTCGACTGAACTCGACCCCGCGCACACGCTACGGCGTGCTTGGCGCGGTCAGCTTTGTTCATGTCCTCAACGACATGATGCAGTCGATCATCGTCGCCATCTATCCGCTGCTCAAGGGGGAATTCCACCTCAACTTCTTCCAGATCGGCGCGATCACACTGACGTTCCAATTGACGGCGTCGCTGCTCCAGCCGGTGGTCGGCATGGTCAGCGACCGACATCCGATGCCGTATGCTCTACCGGCCGGGATGTGCTTCAGCCTGAGCGGCTTGTTGCTGCTGTCGGTGGCCCCCACCTATCCGATCCTGCTGCTGGCGGTAGGCCTCATTGGCTGCGGGTCGTCGGTGTTCCACCCGGAGTCCTCGCGCGTGGCCCGCATGGCATCGGGCGGCCGCTACGGCTTCGCACAGTCGGTATTCCAGATTGGCGGCAACATCGGCCAAGCCACCGGGCCGCTCTTGGCCGCCGGAATCGTGCTTCGGCTGGGCCGTTCGCATGTGGGCTGGTTTGGATTGGCGGCCCTGCTGGCCATCGTGATCCTGCTACAGGTCAGCCGCTGGTATCGACGGCACATCGACGACCACGCCACCAAGCGGAACGCCACGGACCACCCCTCGTATCCCGCGAAGGTCGTGCGGCACACCGTCGGCGTCCTGCTGGTACTGATGTTTTCCAAGTTCTTCTATTTGGCCAGTATCAGCAGCTATTATGAATTTTATCTAATTCATCAATTTGGAGTGTCCACCATCACGGCCGCTCATCTGCTGGCGGTCTTCCTGTTTTCCGTGGCCGCCGGCACATTGATTGGCGGCCCGCTTGGCGATCGCATCGGGCGCAAGTGGGTGATCTGGTTCTCCATCCTCGGCACAGCGCCATTCACGCTGCTGCTACCACGCGTGAACCTCGAGTGGACGGTTGCGCTGAGCATCGTCATCGGGCTGGTGCTGTCGTCGGCGTTTCCGTCAATCATCGTGTATGCGCAAGACATGCTCACGCACCGGATTGGCATGGTGTCCGGCCTGTTCTACGGCTTCAGCTTCGGGCTGGGGGGCATTGGCGCCGCGGTGCTGGGCGTACTTGCCGACCACTTTGGCATCGTGTTCGTGTACCAGGTGTGCGCCTTCCTGCCGCTGCTGGGTCTGATGGCGGTATTCCTGCCTGACGTACGGCCGCCGCGGCAACCGGAGCAGCTGACGACCCTATCGACGAACAACGTAGGTGCCGACCTCCTGAGGCTGAAGCGCGATGGCAAGTCGATTCCAGCCATTGATCGCGACGATAGCCATCGTCAGGTCTATTAGCGCCTTCTCATCGAACTCCTCGCGCGTCGCGCGATACAGCTCGTCGGGCACGCCGGGAGGCCCAAGGCGAGTGACGGCCTCCGTCCAGGCGAGGGCGGCGCGCTCACGCGCCGAGTAGAACGATGCCTCGCGCCACGCCGCCAGAACGTAAAGCCGCTGCTCAGTCTCGCCGGCCGCCCGTGCATCCTTCGTATGCATGTCCAAACAATATGCGCAGCCGTTGATTTGCGACGCACGCGTTTTCACCAGCTCGAGTAGAGAATGCTCAAGTCCCGAGTCATTTACATATTGTTCGAGGCCCCTCATCGCCGTGTAGGCGCCGGGCGCAAGGTCCGAATACGAAATGCGTGTCATTGGTCGAGTGCTGTTCGTGAAGCGGGAAGCTCGCGGATGTGCGAAACTTCGCGATCGCGATGGTGCCTTTCGCCGACCACATCGCTGCCTGTCATCATGTTCGAAACCGACGTCGCGACCGAACTTTCGGGTCTGTGAACCGGAAGCCACAACGTGAATGTCGATCCGTGTCCCAGATCGCTGGCCACTGCAATGTGTCCGCCCAGAGCCTGCGCGAGCAACCGGCTGATGGCCAGACCGAGCCCAGCGCCCGGTTTATCACTCTGTCCAATGCGGCTGAACTCTTCAAAAATGACATCGTGTTGATTGGCCGGTATTCCGACGCCGGTGTCAATCACTTCGATGAGCACCCAATCGCCCATCATCCCTAACGGACCTTCCGGACGGCGGAGCGCTCGCAGCGTCACCGCGCCCCGCTCGGTGTATTTGATGGCATTCGACAGCAAATTGGACACGATTTGGCCTACCCTTGCCCCATTGGTCTCAACCATCGGGAGGTTTGGTTCAACGACAACGAACAGCGACAATCCGCCCGCGCGAGCCGCCGCCTGATACTCCTCACCAGCCGCGCGAACGAGCGAAGCGAGATCTACGGGCTCAAACGATATGGCGATCTTGCCGGTCTCTGCGCGCGCGAGTTCGTGGAGATCGTCAATGAGCGCGAGGCCGCTCTTGATGCAACGACGAATGCGGCCGACGGTCTCACGCTGCGCCTCGGATAGCTCGCCATAGATTCCGTCGCCGAGCAATTCAGCGTAGCCGTCGGCGGCACCAATTGGATTCTTCACATCATGGCTGAATCCACGCATGAGACGCGACCGGCTCTGAAGGACGCGCTCGAGTTTCCGCCGTCCTTCGTATGCGTCGTCCAGAATTCTGACCTTTTCGTACGCCAGCGCCGCGAGATGGCCGAAGATCGCCGCCCGCGTGACGTCATCGGCGCGAAAATGCCCGTGTGCGGCGCTCAGCACGAACAGCGCGCCAACCGGGTCCGCGCTTGTGCCGAGTGGGATGACGATCGCCGCGCCGCCGCTTTCTCGGAATGCGCCGACCGCGCCGGCGTTGCCCGGTATTTTGAGATCTGGAATGAGCATCGGCGCTGAGAGGTTCATCACCTGCTGCGTCAATGAACCAGCGAACGGGACGACACTTCCCGGCGGCGGGATTCTGACGCCGGCAGCGGCCCTCACAACGACAAACGGCTTGGAGCCGTCCGACGGGGCAACGATCGCCTCGACAAACGCTCCCTGCCCTTCCATGGCATCGAGTGCCGCATGCGCGATTCGCTCCGTCACCGCGTCCATGGTGAACGCGCCAGCGAGCGCCTCGGCGGCTTCCCGTAGGGCGACCTCTTGGCGCGCCCGGCGGCGAGCGTCATCCAGCGCCCGGCGTTCGGTTGCCATTCCATCCATGCGGCGCAGCGTTGCCGACGCGAGACCGCCGATGAGCTGGATCTGGCGACGTTCATCGGCTCCAAAAGCCGTCGCTCCGGCACTGCGGATGAGAACGAGCGCACCGAACGTCCCCTCAGACGAGACGAGAGGCGCCACTAAACCGAAGCATTGGTCACAAGACTCGCCGATGTGGACCGGGAGCCGAGGACCGATTGCATCGAGCGTCAGAAGGCCATCCGCGTTTCCGTCGGTCGTGATCGTGCCGGTCAGTGAGCCGACATTCGAAACGCGGGTCCTCAGGGAAACCACTTGGTGGCTGAAACCCACGACGACGTCGATCTGTTGCTCTTCGGCGACGACCCACTCGAGGTACGCTCCCGAGGTACTGGCGGTAGCTAAGGCGCCGGCGACGGTCGCTTGCATTGCTTCGTCGAGCGTCACCGCTCCGCTCAGTGTCCTCGCGAGTTGCCGCAGCGCCGATTCCTCGTCGATACGGCGTCGAAGCACTGCCGCCAGCCGTCGCTCGCGCACCATCAAGAGGGCGACTCCCGACAGCACCGCGAGCGCGGCAAAGACCAAGGCGGCATTCCATACAAGGCTTGAATGCTCGAGCGTGCGAACGCGATCATCTCGCAGCGCGGTTTCGGCGGCGAGATCATCTGACAGATCGTCGATTGCGCTCAGGGCCGCGTCATAGTGCAATTGGGCCGCGGCGATCGCGGCAGCAAAGGCGGCCGGAGACTCGCGTCGGCCCACCATGTCTTTCGCCCGCTCCCGCCAATCAGCGATCTGACGGCCCACCGTCGCGATGTGTCGGCTCGACGACGCCGTCAGGCCCACTGCGAGCGCGTCGAGATTTGCAAGCCGCCGATCGTCCTCGGCCGCTGTGATCTGATAGCGTCCAAGCAAAGTCGTATCGGCGGTAAGTGCGTACCCTTGAAGGGCCGCCATCTCTTCGGCAAGCCCTGAACGGAGCGCCGATTCGACTACTCTGGCGGGCCTGAGGACCTCGTTGGTGTGGTGCAGCAATTCGGTGATGAACCACGTTTGACGTGCCGGGATGGCCACGGAGCCAAGGAGCGCCAGCACGATGAGTGCGAGCGGTGCCAGTCCTCGCGGAGCCAATCGCCACAGGTCCTTTGAGTGCCCGTCAACGGAATGCGTGATCTTGGTCAATGGTGTTCGTCCGTATTTTCAGCAATTCGGCGTGGCGTCTACCTGCGCGCCGCCGGGTCGGCGCGAAATTCACCTTGAGTTGTTGCTCCGCCCATCGCACGGCGACCCGAGTCGAACACGGACATAGACTCCCCTCGACGTATGGATACGCCGTGAGGAGTTGGACCGCAACGTGGCATTCGTACCATGGCGCGATATGCAGATACGGAATTCAACGCGCATTGTCGCGGAACCACGCGAACCGCCCAGGGCCGATGCATGAGTCCTTTGGCCACGACAGGACGCCCATATCGCCAGTTGGTACAAACGCTTCATTGTGACGTCCACGTCCGATCAGGTATCCATCCGGCTAAGCCGTAGTGACCCAAATCATAGGAGCGGAGAATGACGCAATCCAAGGAGAGCCGGCCAGCGGACACCTCATCGAGTTCGACCCCGACGTTATCGAACCCTGCCGAGTCGGCCGGCCTGTGTTATGAGGGGTTGGCGGCGGACGAACAAACCCGGCTGCGCGCATACCAGTTGTATCGCGATCGCGGTGGACGAGTCGGCGACGACATGGGCGACTGGTTGCAAGCGGAACGCGAGTATCTCGAGTTTTCATCGAAGGTCCAGTCCGCCGGTCGCGACGGGCGGCGGACGCTAGACCCGACGCCCTCGGCGATCCGATTCTGACGCGGAGCGTGCCGCGGATATCCGAACACGAACGTCTCTCTCCGGCAGTACTGGATAAGATCGCAGACTACAACGCCGGCAGAACTCATTGACGCCCCGCGCCATATGTTCTATCGATAGGTTCGGAGGCAAATCGCGCGTTGCAGAATGCCGATTGCGACGCGGCGCGGCTCACGAGAAATGACAATCCAATGACTGATACTCCAGCAATGCGCGGAGGCCAGCGGCCTCCCCGTTCGCGCCTTCCAAGCGATTTGGCCTCCGACGATGATGACGGTGTCGACCGTGCGTCGGAGGACAGCTTTCCAGCCAGCGACCCACCGTCGTGGAATGGAGTTCGTCTCGGTTCGCCTCGCGATGCGAAGGACGGCCAGCATCCGCCAGCGAGGCGCGCCGATGAACGTCAAGAAGATGCTCGTCGCTTTGGACTTTAGTGATATCGCGCTGGCCGCGCTGTGCCGACACGCCGAGCGCAGAGAAGACATCTCCGATCGCCTGAACTCCGGCCCAACGTTCCGACTGTGTCGCATCGCCGAAGTTGAACGCGTTTCCCCGAAAGCCGGCGATCGCCTCATACGCCGCGGTGTTGTCGCGGAGACGCGTGAGGATTCGTCCGTGCGTGGGCTGTTCAACGAAACCCAGGCGCGCGCTGGGGACGTAGCCCCAGA
The DNA here is from genome assembly GCA_039924785.1 of Gemmatimonadaceae bacterium. Classification (GTDB taxonomy): domain Bacteria; phylum Gemmatimonadota; class Gemmatimonadetes; order Gemmatimonadales; family Gemmatimonadaceae; genus JAQBQB01. Next base: position 27,440 of record JBDTAE010000001.1, read on the forward strand.
TCATTGCGATACGCTCTGGATGACCATACGGCAGCGGCTTGAGAAGAACGGTCGACACGAGACTCGCCATCAGTGCGCATGCACCGATGCCGATCGTGAGCGTGAGCACGCTCGTTGTGGCGAAGACTGGAGCGCGCCGGAGTCGACGCAGCGCATAACGAACACTTCGCGTGATGTTGTGCATGATTTCCGTGCGGCGGGTTGTGGCCTCGACGGCTTGATCCACGACGTCGATATAAGAATGCGCATCGTCCAACTCTCCGAATTCGTCCCAAGCAATTCGTTCGGCGTCCGTGTCGGAGACGCCACGTTCGACGAGCTCGCGCCGGCGCATCTCGGCGTGAAACGAAAACTCTTCGTCGTGGTCTCGTCGCATCGTGGCGCGCGTTCGCCACGGGAATCGGAAGACGCGCGCGAAGCGTCTCATGCTGGGCCGAGCACCTTGGACACCGCGGCGATATAGCGATGCGGTGGTCGCGAATATCGAGCTGGTCATTAGTTGCTTCCAGATACCAAGTATCTGGAAGAACGGATATGCGTCCCCCGACGTCATCCCTCGTCACGTTCTTTGGCGTCGGCACTCTCGCACCGGGAACGTAAGAGCCCCGGCGTCGGTCCGCCGGGGCTCTCCCATTTCGCTTAGCGACCCGCGGCGAAGCGACACTTCGGCTCGGCGAAGAAATGGATCCACCTGCGTTCGCCATGCCTCAGGAGCTTCCTCGAGACGTGACGTTTAGAAATACCAATCGCTTCCGCCGAGGAGGGCTACTGTGTCGAGCGGAGGACGGTCGCGGTGCCGCCTGAGCGCGAGATCGAGCACTTGAGCCGCGAGCCTCGCCGAGCCAACACGCGGCGGCAAATACAACGCGAAACCGTAGGGGCTTCCCGGCGCATCCGGCTCGCAGAGTCTCCCAATCGCGACGCCTGACAGAGTCAACACCTCGTCGTTTCCGTCGCGCCGCATCTCGACGGGACGACCGCGCCGCGGCGGCTTCTCCGTCCGCCTCTGCCGCGCGAACCACACGCTGAGCGCGTCGTACGCGATCTCGGCGGCCCGTCGCGCCGCGTCGACATCGTCGTAGTCAACGAATGCGATAGTGCGACTTCGGATCCAGCCGATCCGACGATCGTCGTGAAAGAGGTCGAAACGGCCCTCGCCCCGATCAAGGATGTTTAGCGTCATCTCATGTCTCCGGTCTCGTGGGTGTGACTGTCGGTACCAGCTCGTCGCTTGCCCTCATCTTTGAACGTGCGCCACGGTAATCCCGAACGGCGCAGGCCCCGGAACACGGTGTGGGCGCTGCTCATGACCGTGACATCGCTCGACGGATCGGCCGCCCCAATTTCAAACGCGAACGAACCACCATCCGTCGCGTCACTTACAGGATTGTTGGGTCCCGGCGGAACGAGCCGAGCGAGGCGAAGGCCGTCACCTTCCACCCACCGGCCTCCGCCGTCGTTCACGAGCACCAAACGCGGTATCGCGCTCGATGGCGGGCCCTCTCGCTTGCGCTCTGCCTCCCGGCGCGCGAGTGCGCGGGCAGCCACCGCCGCCGCCCACGCCGCCTGTGTCGCGTCGGCAAAACCGCCGAACCCTATGCGGTCGCCGCAGATCCAGCCCACGCGTTTCGCATCGCTCACCAGGAGCGACGGTTTCGGAGGAGGAAGTCCAGTCCGGGAACACATGGTCGACATCGTCATGAGGAATCTCCATCTGTGAGAAAACTGAAATGAGTACTACGCGAAGGCGTGCTCCCGCCGGTGGGCATCCGCCACGGGTGTCTGCCGCCTGATGATGTGACTGCCGGTTCTGACCTTGCCAGATGCACCACGCCCCACCTGCGGTCGTGCGCAGGTGGGGCGTGGTGTCTCCATCCCTTGGCGGTGCTACGATTCGTCCGATTGCCTCCGGTCGCGTAATTCGTGCGACGGACCTACCGGAATCATGGCTGCCAATCTGCGCATTGTGGACACGGGTACGAGCTTCCGGGCGACAACCCGGAAGCCGGGGTGTCGTTCGGTGGCACATCCTGCGTCAATACGTGTGGACATCATCGCGAGAGAGATCATGCGGCTAAAACACCGTTCGACTGAGATTGTTCCGCGCTCCCAGATTGAGAGCGGTTGAATGATACGTTATTCATGTATCCCCCCGTTGTCGCTGGTATATTCGTTGCGTAGCATGGTACACGGGCTTCATGATCAGCTCGTTTAAGGCGTATGCAAAGCCTCTTGGCTTGACAGCCCCGGTACGCAGACTACCTTCAATGCAGGGAGTCGCGTCCCGATGCTCATGATGACTGCTGAATGATTAAATTCAGATGGTGTCGTGGCGAATCTCGGGATTCGTTAAGCGTCGGCGGCGCGATTTGTCACATCGGACATCCGATATCACCGAGCGAGACGTGACCGACATGGTTGTGGCCGTCATCAATTCAATTGACGCTTGCACTCTGAGCAGCCGCGGCGGTTCGCGCCCCGCGCCGCTCAACGTGCGCGCGTGGACTGGCCACTCCGCCCTGTCGTCCGCGACGTCCACGCCGCGTCCACACATCGCAACCGCGGGGGAGCGCAGAACGCGCGTCTCTGGGATGCGCCTCTCAGCACCCCGGATCGATCGGCCGCTCACGAGCAGAGCGCCGGTCGCGCCGGTTCCTTCGGTGTTGGAGCCCAGAAACCCCGGATATCACGCGGTAAGCGGATAGGACCGGTTCGGTCGACAGCCACACGGCAGCGTACGCGCCGCCGGTAGCTACCGCCCCATCTGCGCTCCACGGCAGATGGGGCGGTTTGTCGTTTAGCGACGTGCCTCGAACTGCGTCCAGCTGCCCACATACGCGACTTCCGCGGCCTGCCGCACGTCGAGCGACGATCACACGCCGCGAACCTAGAACACGGAGGTGAGCCACAGAGATCGCCCACGAGATGCAACAGCTTGCCGAGTGGTGATAGGACCACTCGGCAGTGTGATTCGCTTCGGATCAACGCAACGCATACCACAGAGGAGAGACGAGATGCTCAAGGTACTGAGTGACGGCGACGACAAATATCGGTTGGAGGACTCGGCCGGGACGCAGATCGGATGGATCAACGGTCACACGATCGGATTCCGCGGCTTCGTCACGGAAAGCGATGCGCGCGAAGCCGCGGTCGCCGGGCGGAGGGCGCTCGACTCCGCGCTCCACCGCGAGTACACGGGGTGGCCCCGCTACGAGCCCGCGTTCGATCAACTTCGGACAGTGCACGACGGCGCGTACGAATGGTTCTACGACGGGACCGCGCCAATCGTGCGCTTGCTCCGCCCGCAGCGACGCGCGTACGACTGCTCGTTCGGAATCGAGTTGATTCTTCCATCATACGCAAGCGAGGGTGTTGCGATCACCGCGGCGCAGAGCGTCGTGTCGGCCATCGAGCCGTACCGAGACACGCTCACGACCGTGGCCGATCGACCGCCCCGCCGCGCGGTACAGACTGAACGCGACGCGTCTGCACCGCTCTGAGGAATTCTACAATCGCTGTCGGGCGGCGATGCGGATGGCCGCGTCGGCGCGTCGCAGAATTTCTGTTCATGACCATGCGGTCTTGGTCGTCGCTCGATCCACATCGAACATCGAAGGAGAGACATCAGAGCGACTTTAGCCGTGGTAGCGGCTGGGTCTCTCGCCTTATGACGTACCTCGGAGTATCCTAAATTTCTTATCTATGCGTTCCACCGATGGAGGGAACAGTATGCGGCACTCGATTCTGCGTGATGGACTTATGCCGGCGTGCTGGGCGCGACGAGTGTCGCGGTGTGGCTTCTGCTCGTCGGCGCAACCGTCGGGCAGGCATTTCAAACGCCTTTCCCGCTCGGGCGCGGGCTCCTTGGAGCAATCGGCATTGAGCCGACAGGCAAACGGCTCGTTGTCGCGGTATACACGGTCTTCCACTACGCGGCATTCGTCGTCGCCGCCACGCTCGCCGCTCGGGTCATCCATTGGTCGGAGAAGACTCCGTCGGTCTTGGCGGGCGCCTTCACTTTCTTCGTGGCCGTCGCGGCAGGCCGTGAGCGTCGCAAGCGGCCGATCACAAGACTCTCATACGCGAGAGCGATGACGGCGTCTCGCTCTCGCCGGGTCGCGTCATGAGGAGTCTGCAGCGACTATTCGGATACGCGCACGCTCGCTCCATCACAATGAAGCGTTTGTATCACGACACCATATGCGGGTCCTAGGCAGCCGTCGCGTCGAGACTGCCCAAACATTTCGCGTCCCGTAACGAACTGGCGGGAGACCAATGCTTGAAACAGAGTTGTTTGCGCTGCTGGACCGTACAGCGGAGGCCGTGTACACCGTGACCGTCGACGGAAAAATTTGCTCGTGGAACGGCGCTTCGGAGAAGCTGTTCGGCTACACGCCGGCGGAGGTGCTTCTTCGAGGCATCGATGAAGTTTTCGAAGCGCGCGACACACTGGGCACCGAAGCGCTCGCCGGCGGCATGGAGGCGTCCACGCGGCAATGGGGCGAATCGTCCGGTGGCATCGCCAGCTTCGATCTGGAAGTCGCCACGAAATCCGGCGACCGAATCTGGGTGAATATCTCGACGATTGTCTTCGACAATTCGCGAACGGGCCGCCGCCTTTTCATTCGGCTCGCGCACGACATTACACACCGCCGGCACAAAGAGCAGCTGTTCACCGAAATGCTGGCGCTCGCGCGACACGTGGTGGCGCTCACCGGTGATGCGTCTGATCACGCGCCCGTTGACGCGCTCTCGGACCAGGAACGGAGGATTCTCACACTCTTCGCTGAAGGCGGCAACCCAGGAGCCATCGCGCGCAAGCTGAAGATCTCGCCACAAACACTGCGGAACCACCTTCACCACATCAATCGCAAACTGCGCACGCACAACCGACTCGAGGCGGTGACTCACGCGCGGCGGCGCGGCCTGATTGAGTAGTTGGCGAGTCACGGCCGCGTGTCGCGAAGGCGCGGCTCACCGTTCCTCTTCGCCTCGCCGCAGGTAGGTCGCCAACGGATGTGTTCGGGCAAGGAGCGCGAACGCAAGCGCCGCAGCAAGCACATTCGCGCCGAAGATACTTACCCACGCGATGTTCCCAAGCGTGGCAACGGCGATCAAATTCGTCACCATCGCAAATGCACATTCGAACAAAATGATGCCGAACATGAGACCAAAAATCACGCTTGGCGCCCGCTCAGCGGCGTGAATGACACTGAGAATCACAACGCCGTACGCGACGCACAGAAGGTAGTGCACCACAGTGAAAGGGCCAACGCCGCCCAGCCCGTTGAATGTATGGAACGGACGCCCCGCCAGTGCATCGACCAGCGCGATCCATAACCAAGTCGTGGTCGCCACAATCAGCCCCAACCTGACGCCCTCCCGCCACGAGTCGTGCTTGCGTGCCGTTGGGCACGACATGATATCAGATATGCTCACGGTTGCCTCGCAAATGTAAGAGCTGAGCCCCGTGGTCGGCGGCTCACACGGTATGCTCGTGATTTGGTTGGGCGCCGGCAATGATGCGTCTGTCCTTCTCATATGGACGCTCGTACCAGCGAAGCACAGCCGAGGCGCTTTTCAACTAGCTGCTCGTGCGCGTGCAAATGGATACGCGCTCTTGTCGCACGAACATTGCACCGTTTATGGTGCGCTACTCGACGGTCCAGGCCAGCCACAGTGCGGCGATCCTCGGTTATCAACCGAGCATGCTGATGGCGAATCGCAACGGCTTGATCGTGCATCCGGATATCCGCGCGCCGCGGAATCCTCGGGCCGATACGGACTATGACCAGCAGGTCGATGTGCGGACACCGCGACGTCTATGACATTTTTTTCATTTCGTCTTGGTCTTACCGCAACCGGCTAGGGCACGCAGCGCCGGGAACTGATCCATCAACCATGAGGAAGCCAAAGTGCCAATCAAGAAAGCACCATCGTTCAAGACGATTCCCGCTGGCACCTCCGTCACCTGGCATTATCGTAGCGCCATTGGCCATGGGACCGTTACCGGCATCCACAAGCGCGGCACCACGGCGGCCAACACGATGTACTCAATCAGAGAACATGACCACCACCCTGGCGAGCCGGACGTCGTATTCCATTCCGGCAAAGCACTGACTCGCGTGGCGAAGAAAAAGGAGGCGTCTTCGTCGAATGCAAAGAAAAGCACGTGACGGGGACGCTCGGTGGTCGCCCTCATCCGCCGACTCGTTTCGATAGTCAAGGATGCCACGGC
>JBDTAE010000002.1:0-3806 GCA_039924785.1 Gemmatimonadaceae bacterium
CGCAGCAGTGCGGTCGGACACCGCCGCGATCGTCGGCGATGTTCGCGCGCGCGGAGATGCTGCCCTTCGCGAACTCGCTGCAAAATTCGACGGCGTCACTCTCGGTGCGCTGGAAGTGCCGCGCGACGAATGGACTCGCGCGCTCCAGGGAATTCCCATCGATGTTCGCGACGCGATGGAACGTTCCGCGCGCAACATCGCGAAGGCGCACAAGGCGTTTCTTCCGACCGCTTCCGAGTGTGAGACGGAACCGGGCATCACGATCGGCCGCCGACCGGATCCGCTCGCGCGCGTCGGCGTGTATGCGCCAGGCGGGCGTGCCGCGTACCCGAGCAGCGTGTTGATGGGCGCTGTACCCGCGCGCGTCGCAGGGGTGAGTGAAGTGATCGTCTGCACGCCGCCCGACAAGACCGGCGTTCCGTCGCCGATCATTCTCGCGGCGGCCGCGTTGGCGAGCGTCGATCGCGTGTTCGCCGTCGGCGGCGCCGGTGCAATCGCCGCGATGGCGTATGGCACGGACACCATCCCACGCGTAAACCGCATCGTCGGACCGGGCAACGCGTACGTCGCCGAAGCGAAGTTGCAGGTGGCCGGCGCGGTGTCGATCGATTCGCCGGCGGGACCGAGCGAGCTGCTGGTGCTCGCCGATGAAACGTCGGACGCGCGCGCGGTCGCGGTCGAATTGCTGGCGCAGGCCGAGCATGATCCGCGCGCGTGTGTGGTTGCAGTGGTCGTTGGCGAGCGAGTCGCAACCGAAATCATTTCCGCCGTCGAAACGTTGGTCGACGATCAGCCACGGCGCGACATCATTCACGACGCGTTGCGGTCTTACGGAGGCGTGATCGTCGCCAGCGATCGAGCGGAAGCGATTTCGTTCTCGAACGATTACGCGCCGGAACATCTTCTCGTCGGGTACGCCGATCCTGAGCCGGCTCTGTCGCTCATCCGCAATGCAGGAACGATATTCCTTGGTGCGAAGAGTTCCGTGTCGTTCGGTGACTACATGACTGGAGCGAATCACGTGTTGCCAACAGGCGGGCTCGCTCGCTCGTACTCGGGACTATCGGTGCTCGATTTCATGCGTTGGACGACGTATCAGCGAGTGTCGCCGAGCGCGGCGATGTCGCTGGCTGCGGCGGTGAGCGCATTTGCGGAAGCGGAAGGATTGCCAGGTCACGCGCGCGCGGCGCGCTTTGCCGGAGACATTGGATGACGACACCACGGAGTGAGCTCGCACGCGACGCGTACGCGACGATTCCGATCTACACGCCGGACGAAACCGAATACGCCATTGATCTGAGCGACAACAGCAATCAATGGGGCGGACCGCCAACCGCCGAACGGGTGATGCGGGAATCGCGCGAGTCGTTGGCGCGGTATCCGGACACGTATTCGAGAATGCTCAAGGACGCGCTCGCGGAGTACGCCGGCGTTTCGTCCGACAATATCGTGGTTGGTTGCGGGTCCGACGACGTGCTCGACGCCGCGATTCGCGCATTCGCCGAGCCGGGCGACAAGGTGGCGATCATCGATCCGACCTTCGTCATGATTCCGGTGTTCTCGAAGCTGAATTCACTCAAGCCGGTCATGGTGCCGATCACGGCGGACTATGACGTCGACGTGCCGGCAATGCTCGCGACGAACGCCAAGATCATGTACCTCTGCTCGCCGAATAATCCGACGGGCAAGCCGCTGAAGCGCGAGTCGATCGAAGCGGTGCTCCAAGGCGCGCCCGGCCTCGTGCTGATCGACGAAGCGTACGCCGAATTTGCAGGCGCAAATTGTGTCGACCTCGTAAGCAAGTACGATCGTTTGCTCATCGCACGGACCATGTCGAAAGCGTTTGGGCTTGCGGGGCTTCGCATCGGCTACGCGATCGGTGCCTCGTCGCTCATTCGTGAAGTCGAGCGTTCGCGCGGACCGTACAAAGTTGGCCGCATCGCCGAGCGCGCTGCGGTTGCCGCGCTCAAGAACGATCTGCCCTGGATGCAGGGAATCATCGCCGAGGCGCGCGAGAATCGCGAAAAGTTTCGTACGGCGCTGCAAGCGATGGGATTCAAGCCTCTGCCGTCGACCACGAATTTCATTCTGCTGCCGATCAAGGACGCGGTGAAGGTCGCGGCCGACTTGCGAAAGAAGGGAATTTCTTTGCGGCCATTTCCGAAGTTGGCGTGTGCGCCGGGCAGCGATCTCGCGGAAACCGACGGGAGCGCGATGCGCATTACGATCGGAAAGTGGGACGACATGCAGAAAACGCTCGATGCGTTGAAGGAATTCACCGCGTGAGTCGAACGAAGCGCGTGACGATGTTTGACTATGGCGCTGGGAACTTGCATTCGCTTGGCAAGGCGCTTGCTGTTCCCGGCGTCGACGTCGTGATCGAAACCGATCCGCGCGCTGCGCTCGACACGGACATGCTGGTATTGCCCGGCGTTGGAAATTTTACGGTTGCGGCCGGCCGAATTGCGCCCGCGCGCGACGAGATGCGCAATGCAATCATGAACGGGCTGCCGACACTCGGCGTCTGTCTCGGCATGCAGTTGCTCTTCGACGAGAGCGAGGAAGGTCCAGGCAAAGGGCTCGGCGTCATTGCTGGTCGGGTGACGAAGCTGAACGCTGAACGAATTCCGCAGATCGGGTGGAACAGCGTCGAGGCGAGCGCTGGCGACGCGTTGTTCTCCGCGGCGCCGCTGACCACGGTCTACTACGCCAACAGCTTTGCGTGTCGCCCCATTGACGGTTCGACGGTGACCGCATGGACGACGCACGAGCGCGATCGGTTTCCAGCGGCGGTGCGACTGGGGTCGGCGGTTGGCGTACAGTTTCATCCGGAGAAGAGTTCGACAGCCGGCGTTCGTTTCGTGCGACGCATCGTCGAGCAAGCGATACTGTCGAGCGGAGTCGATCGGTGATCGCGATCCCAGCAATCGATCTGCGCGGCGGAGCCTGCGTCCAACTCGTCGGCGGGTCGTTCGCGGATGAGAAAGTTCGCATTGCGGATCCACTGACTGCCCTCGCGCAGTGGGAAGAGGCCGGATTTCGGCGGCTACACGTCGTCGACCTCGATGCCGCAACTGATCGCGGCGACAACCGCACGGCGATCGACGCACTGCTCGGCGATGCAACCTCGGTGTTGCAGATAGGCGGTGGCGTGCGAACGACGGAACACCTCGACGATCTGTTGTCGCGCGGGGCGCAGTACGTCGTCGTCGGAACTCGAGCGATCGAAGACGTCGATTGGCTGCGCGACGTGACGAGTCGATATCCGGGTCGAGTGATCGTGGCCGCAGATGTGCGCGAGCGCCGCGTGTCGGTTCGCGGCTGGAAAAAGACCCTGGACCTCAACATTCTCGATGCCATCGACACGCTCAATGACTTCGACATCGCGGGAGTGCTCGTGACAGCGGTGCATGTCGAAGGTCAAATGAAGGGCCCCGACCTCGGGCTGATTGGCGATGTTGTCGAACGAGCGGAGTGCCACGTGATTGCATCGGGCGGCATCTCGAACGCGGACGACCTCCGCGCGTTGCAATCGCTCGGGGTTCACGGCGCGGTGATCGGAATGGCGCTATACACCGGCGCGCTCGATCCGCGTGCCACTGCGGCGGAGTTCAGCGAATGACAGAAGTCGTACGAATTACTCGCGAAACGAACGTGCGAGTCGAAATCGTAAAGGATTCGTCGGCGACCAAAATCGCGACGACAATTCCGTTTCTCGATCATATGATGATCACGTTCGCTCGGTACGCGGGCTTCGGCTTGCGCGTGACCGCAACCGGCGATCTACCGCATCATATCAGCGAAGA
>JBDTAE010000003.1:0-11771 GCA_039924785.1 Gemmatimonadaceae bacterium
CCAACGCGTTCACCGCAATGCCGGCGACGAAGTCGAGATAGCGCTTGCCGTCTTCGTCGATGAGATAGACGCCTTCGCCGTCGACGAAATGCTTCGGTGCGCGATTGTAGTTTTTAAGCAGCGCGTCGGTGGTCGCGGAAGGATCGATCGCAGCGGTCATGATGGTTCTCCAATAGAACGCAGTACGGTGCCGCGTCGCGGGTCGGCGATCGCGGCGATGTCAGAAATCCGAACGGCGGGCACTCCACCGGCAATCGCCGCAAGACCCGCTTCGAGCTTGGCACGCATCCCACCCGCGGCCGTTCCATCCTCCATCAGCGTTCGCGCGCCGTCTGGCGTCAGCTCGGACACGACGCTCCCATCCGACATCACGCCCGCCACGTCCGCCACGAGCAACAACTCGTCGGCACCCATGGCCACCGCGATGGCAACGGCGGCGTCATCTCCATTCACATTCAGCGCCGCACCCATCGTCCCACTCCCATCGCGGCTCACCGGTGAGATGACGGGCAGATAGCCGCCCGATATGAGATGTCTCACGAGCGCAACGTTGACGACGTCCGGCGAGCCGACGAAGCCGAGTTGCGCGGCATCGACCGGACTGGCGGCGATGAGTGCGGCGTCTTCACCCGACAGACCGATCGCATTGACCCCCTGCCCCACCAATGCCGCGACCAGCCGCTTGTTCGCGCTACCGGAGAGCGCCATGCGGACGAGATCGACGTCCTGTTCCGTCGTGACACGACGCCCACCGACGAAAGTCGCCGTGAGGCCAAACGCTTTTTGCAACGCCGACACCTCGTCGCCGCCACCGTGGACCAGGACCATGGCGTTGTCGCGCTTCCATTCCGCAGCGACCGTACTCGCCAACGACGGATCGGATTGGGGCCGACCGCCGACTTTGATGACGCGGGTCATAGCGGCAAACCTGCCGTTTCATCGAGTCCCAGCATGAGGTTGGCGTTTTGAAGCGCCTGGCCCGCCGCGCCCTTCACGAGATTGTCGATTGCGGACGTAACGAGCAGCATCGGCGTTCGCATTCCCGCGATCGGCGTCGCCGAAATTCGAACGACGTTCCGACGCACGACGTCGCGCAGAGCCGGTGTGTCCTTGGAGATTTCAATGAACGGCTCGTTCGCATACTGCTCGGTCCACGGTCCGAGCACGTTCGTGAGCGGACGGGTGAGCGGAACGGTGATCGATGAGAGGATTCCGCGATTCACCGGCAGGAGATGCGGCGTGAAGACCAGGTCCGCGTTCGCGCCCCACGCGGTGAGCGTGGCCGACATTTCTTTCAGGTGTCGGTGTGTGTTGCCGATTGCGTACGCGCGGTAGTCCTCAGTCACTTCCGCGAAGAGCATTTCGCGCTTGGGCGAGTTTCCGGCGCCGCTCACGCCGCTCGCGGCGTTGGCGATCACCACGGCGCCTTCAGAGACCAGCCCTGCGCGGAACAATGGAGCCAGCGGAACGAGGATCGACGTCGGGTAGCATCCGGGATTCGCCACGACCTGAGCGTCCGCCACCGCGTCCCGATTCAACTCGGTTAGTCCGTAGGGGAATCCTTCGCAGCCGTTGCCCGGCCGCAAATCCGTGGATAGGTCGACGACGCGTGCTCCCGCGGCCTTTGATCGATTGACCCACTCCATCGAAGCGCCGTGCGGCAACGAGCTGAAGACAAGCGCCGCGGTGCTCAAGGGGGCGTCTTCGGTCGCGATGAATGTGATGTCCGTTCCGCCGATGCGCGCAGTCCTGCCCCGCTGATCGTTCGCCGTCGCGAAGGCCAGAGACAGATTTGGATGACGTAGGATGAGTGCGCAAAGCTCGCGACCAGCATATCCGCTGGCCCCGAGCACGCCGACTGGAATTATATTCACTTTGAATGTATAATAATGCACGTATTGCAAGTCAATACTGCGGGGCAACCCGCGACCGATCCCACAAACCCGTGACATGGGCGACCTAAGACGATGAGCAAAAAAGGCGATCGGCAGGACGCGGTGCTTCAGTTGATCGGAACCCGGCAGGTCGGGAGCCAGGAGGAGCTCAAGCAGTTCCTCGTCGCTCGCGGTTGGTTCGTTACTCAGGCGACATTATCGCGAGATCTTCGCGACCTCGGTGTCGTTAGGGTGCCGACTGATTCGGGCGCGAAATATATGCTGCCGGAGATGGTGGCCGATGAGTTTAAACCCTCTCTGGACAGCCTCTTGCCACAACTCTTCTCCCGCGTGGACGGAGTGGGTGAGCTGATCGTCCTTCACACTCTGCCGAGCGGGGCGCAGCCAATCGCGGAGGCCCTGGACTCCCAGGGGTGGCCGGAGATGATGGGAACGATCGCCGGCGAGAACACCATCCTCATCGTGTGCCGTTCGGCCGACGCCAGGGCGACCGTCACCGACCGGCTTCGCCGCCTTGCCAAGTTGGGGTAGCCCGTTCAACGGATCGATCGTGGTTGCGGCATTGACCTGAGCTACAAAAGTGATTAAATATGCGCTCTTGGTGCATAACGTAGACTATCAGGAGCGCACATGCCTCACACCATCGTTCTCGCCTACTCGGGCGGACTGGACACTTCGATCATCGTTCCTTGGCTCAAGGAACACTACGGTGGCGCGCGCATCATCTGCGTCGCCGCCGATATCGGGCAGGGAAACGTCGAGCTCGAAGGCGTGCGCGCCAAAGCAATTGCCTCCGGAGCCGACGAATGCTACGTCGAAGACCTCCGCGAGGAATTCGTCGAGTCGTTCATCTTCCCAACTCTCCGCGCCGGCGCGATCTACGATCGGAAATACCTCCTCGGCACCTCGATGGCGCGACCCCTCATCGCTCGCCGGCAGGTTGAGATCGCGCGGCAGGTCGGCGCCGACGCACTCGCGCACGGCTGCACCGGCAAGGGCAACGACCAAGTTCGCTTCGAGCTGACCTACGCGGCGTTCGCCCCCGATCTCCCGGTGATCGCGCCGTGGCGAGAGTGGAACATCCGCAGCCGCGAGGACGCCATCGCGTACGCGGAGGATCATGGTATTCCCGTCGTAGCAACACGGGCAAAGATCTATTCGCGCGACGCCAATATCTGGCACCTGTCGCACGAAGGCGGAATTCTCGAGGATCCAAACGCCGCGCCACCGGACGATTTGCTCATGCTCACCAATCCCGTGACGAAAGCGCCAAACACGCCGGAAACCGTCGTCATCGGTTTCGAGAAGGGCACGCCGGTCTCCGTCAACGGCAAGAGGCTTGGTCCGGTCGCGCTGCTCACCGAACTCAATGCGATCGGAGGCAAGCATGGCTGCGGCGTCGTAGATCTCGTCGAAGACCGCATGGTTGGAATGAAATCACGCGGCGTCTACGAAACCCCCGGCGGTTCGCTTCTGTACACTGCGCACTCCGAGCTCGAGCAGCTCGTGCTCGATCGCCGCACGCTTTCCGCAAAGGATCTCATCGCGCCGCGGTACGCTGATCTCGTGTACGAAGGCCGCTGGTGGACCACGGAGCGCGAGGCATATGACGCGTTCGTGAACGTGACGCAGGAACGCATCACGGGGACCGTCACACTCCGTCTCTACAAGGGGTCGACTGCGGTCGTTGGACGCGAGAGCATTCACGCGTTGTACGATGAGCGTTTCGTAACGTTCGGCGAAGACGACGTGTATCAGCAGAGCGACGCGGCCGGATTCATCCGCCTCTTCGCGTTGCCGGCGCGCGTTCGCGCCATCAAGGATCAGGAGATGGGACTGGCACCGGCGGCGACGCACGCGCCGGCTGCTGCTCCGGAGGAGCCGGTCGAGGAGCCAACCCTCCAGCCCGCGTAAGCGCGTCGACACGGACGCGGGAACAACACATGGAAACAGGGAAGTCTCACAAGCTCTGGGGCGGCCGGTTCGCCGGCGGACCGGCCGCTGAATTTGACGCGCTCAACAGCTCGATCGGCGTGGATTTTCGGCTGTGGCCGTTCGATGTCCAACTCTCAAAGGCCTGGGTCGCGGAACTCGGCGCCGCGGGAGTTTTGACGACGGCCGAATCGGCCTCGCTTCAAAGGGGCCTCGATCAAGTCGCCGAAGAACTCGCCGCGGGCGCTCAGCCAATCGCCGGCGACGAAGATGTGCATACTCTCATCGACCGGTTGCTGCACGACGCGGTCGGCGACGTCGCATCCAAGCTCCACACCGGCCGAAGTCGCAACGATCAGGTTGCGACCGCCACGCGGCTTTGGACGATGGAAGCGCTCACGCACCTCGACACGGCGGTGCGTTCGTTGCAGCGCGCCATGCTCGACCAGGCGCTCACGCTGGAGACGGCGTTGATGCCGTCGTACACACACATGCAGCGCGCAATCCCCGTCTCTGCTGCGCACTGGATGCTTTCGCATTTTTGGCCGCTCGAGCGGGACCGCGCCCGCATTGGAACTGCGCGCCGCGGCGCCGCCGTACTTCCACTGGGTTCGGGCGCGGTCGCGGGCTGCGCGTATCCGATCACTCGGGGGTCGTTGCAGACCGCGCTGGGCTTTGAAGCCATTTCGCAAAATTCCATCGACGCGGTGAGCGATCGAGATTTCGTCGCGGACGCGCTGTTCGCGTCCACCATGATCGGCACGCACATTTCGCGACTCGCTGAGGATTTGATCATTTACGGTTCGAGTGAGTTCGGGTTCGTTCGTTTCGGCGACTCATTTTCGTCGGGCTCGAGCATGATGCCGCAAAAGCGAAACCCTGATGCTCTCGAACTGGCGCGCGGATCGGCCGCGCGAATGCTTGGCAATTTCACGACCCTCGTGGCGACGCTCAAAGGCTTGCCCACGAGCTACAACAAGGATCTGCAGGACGACAAGCGCGTCCTCTTCGACGCGATTGACACCTTGCTGCTCGTGCTTCCCGCTGTGGCGGGCGCCATTGCCGAGTTGATGTTTCAGCCGGAACGGATGCGCGCGGCACTGTCGAGCAGCATGATGGCCACCGATCTTGCTGACTATCTGGTGCGCAAGGGCGCGACCTTCCGCGAAGCGCACGGCGCTGTCGGTCGGCTTGTGCGGCGTGCGGAAGAGGAGCGCGTCGAACTCGAAGAGCTTCCGCCGAGCGCGTTCGCGGAAGCCCATCCGTCGTTCGGGCCCGACGTCATTACCGCGCTATCGGCGCAGGCGTCCGTCGAACACCGCGAGGTCGATGGTGGCACGGGTCCGAAAGCCGTGCGCGCGCAACTCGACGCGGCTGCTC
This sequence comes from Gemmatimonadaceae bacterium, assembly GCA_039924785.1. Taxonomy (GTDB): domain Bacteria; phylum Gemmatimonadota; class Gemmatimonadetes; order Gemmatimonadales; family Gemmatimonadaceae; genus JAQBQB01. The sequence goes on from JBDTAE010000003.1 coordinate 5,208, forward strand.
AGGCGCTTCAATAGAAAACGGCGCCGTTTGGCGCCGTTTAAAGTTCTTTGATTCGCGGGGCGGTCCTAGAACACCAGACCAAATGTGATCGGGATGAACGTGGCGTCGATGTTTGAGACCGAGTGGTACCGCACTTCGACATATGCCGAGAATCCACTGAGCGGAAAGCGAAATCCCCCGCCGACGTTCCAGCCGAAGTTCGTTTGGTTGTCAAAGTCGAGAAACGGTTCACGAGTGTTGTAATAGCCGATGCCGCCGATGGCGTAGACTGAATTCGACTGTTTCGATGACGCGGGAATGAGATCGTAGAGGGCGTTGAGCGTGACCCCGGCTGCGTGCGACGTGCCGTCGGTTCCTTTCTCGTTGAACTGATTGTACGTCCCCTCCGCACGGAAGCCGAGCCGAGAGCCCGGCTGCTTGATTCCGAGTCCCGCCGCGATGTTGTAGCCGGCGTCGTTACGGTCGCCGAAGGTGCCGCTGGCGAGACTGAGTCCGGCAGCGACGTTGAAACTCATGTTGTTGCTCTGAGCGCGAGCGACGAGCGGCACCGCAAGTGACACTACGAGTGCCGCAATCGCAGCGAGCGGGCGAGTGGAACTGAGCATGGATTCTCCGTGATTTGGAAGTTGCGGACTCATTTTGTTACCATTTCCATGCCATGCCTCAGAGTTTTCGCCGAGTATTGGATATAAATATCCTTTTTTAGAAGGTTATTTCTACCGCAATGGCGTTGTGCTATTTATCCTTTACGCAGAGGATAAATATGTCAAAGACGTATCACATTGATATAGCTCGACATGTGGCTCGCGTCGATTCCAAATGGATCGACAACCTCCTGTCGCACTACAGTCTGCCAGGCGTCCACGGAGGACGTCAGGGAAACCCTCGGCGGATTACCGTCGTGGGGATCGCGCACATTGTCCTCATTCAGCGACTTTCGGCTACGCTCGGCGTCCGAATTTTGGACGCGGTTCCGATTGCGGAAAATCTGCTCGGGGACTCGCCGGTTGTGAACGTGGAGATTGGCGTGGTTCTATCGGTCGATCGCGCCAGCTTTCTTGCCGAAGTTGGGCGTTTGGTCGACCACGCTGCCGAAGCGATCGTCCCAGCGCGACGAGGCCGGCCTGCTGGTTCGAAGGCCGCTACGCTGGCCTAGAAAGCCGACGGGGCGCTCAGTCATCCTTGAGCGCCCCGCGGCGGTACCGTCCGGCGTTCGAACTGTGGCGGTGCTGCGCCTTACTGAGCGACGGCCTTGCTCACGTTTTCAGCTGCTGGTCCCTTCTGGCCCTGAACGAGATCGAACTCGACTGGCTCTCCCTCGGCGAGCGTCTTGAACCCACCGCCCTGGATGGAGCTGTAATGGACGAAGCAGTCCTTATCTCCGCCATCTGGCGTGATGAATCCAAAACCCTTGGCGTCGTTGAACCACTTCACCTTTCCACTCGTGCGCATATCCCACCCCTGAGGAACGACCGCGACAACACCATGCTGCGCGGGCTGACTGCAGAACCGATTTCCGGCACCCCGGACATTCTGGTTCGGCGACGGCCAAAGTAGTGTCTACTTGAAAGTCGGTCAAGGCGTGGCGGTAGGCTCCAAGTGACTCGAAGGTATCTTTAAGGTATTCCTCGTGAGGATTTGAACCGTGGCTTTGGCGCACCGGCGTAAGACCGTGACAACATTCGTGGGCGGCGTCCCTGTTGGAAGCGACGCACCCGTTGTCGTCCAATCGATGACCAACACCGACACTGCTGACGCTCGCGCCACAGCAAATCAGGTCGTCGCGCTTGCTCGCGCCGGATCGCAGTTGGTGCGTGTGACGGTCAATAACGACGACGCCGCTGCGGCAGTCGCCGAGGTTTACCAGCGCGTCATCGACGCCGGCGTGATCGTGCCGATCGTCGGAGATTTTCACTACAACGGCCATCTGCTGCTTGCGAAGTATCCGGATTGCGCGCGCTCTCTCGCGAAATATCGTATCAATCCCGGAAACGTCGGCGGGAAGCGGCGCGATGAGCATTTTCGCACGATCGTGCAGGTCGCGGTCGACAACGATCGCCCGGTGCGCATCGGCGTAAACTGGGGATCGCTCGATCAGGATTTGCTCACGCAAATGATGGACGCCAACGCGGTGCGTCCGGCTCCGCGCGACGCAAAGGATGTGTACATCGAAGCAATGTTGGCGAGCGCGCTGCGCTCCGCCGAGTTGGCGGAGGACGTCGGACTGCGGCACGATCAGATCATTATTTCCGCCAAGGTGTCTGGCGTTAGAGATCTCGTAGAGGTGTATCGTCGTCTTGCCTCGCGCTGCGATTATCCACTCCATCTCGGGTTGACCGAAGCCGGTATGGGCACGAAGGGAATCGTCGCGAGCACCGCTGGTCTCTCGATTCTTCTTGCCGAAGGCATCGGCGACACGATTCGCGTTTCGCTCACGCCGAAACCGAACGGCGATCGCACCGAAGAAGTCCTTGTCGCCCAACAGATCCTCCAGTCCCTGGGTTTGCGGAGTTTTTCGCCGCAAGTCACCGCTTGCCCTGGCTGCGGCCGCACCACGTCGACGTTCTTCCAGCATATGGCGGAGGACATTCAGACGTACATTCGCGATCAGATGCCGATGTGGCGCGAAGAGCGGCCAGGCGTCGAAGAGTTGACGGTTGCCGTGATGGGCTGCATCGTCAACGGGCCGGGAGAATCGAAGCACGCGAACATCGGCATTTCGCTGCCGGGCACGTTCGAAGATCCCAAGGCCCCTGTGTATGTCGACGGCGCGCTGAGCACGACGCTGCGCGGCGACACGATCGTTCAGGATTTTCTAATTATCCTCGAAAACTACGTCGCGTCGCATTACGCGCGGGGCGACGCGACCGTCTCAGGCTGAGACGGTCGGCGCGGATTCCTCCGTCCAGGTTTCGAGCGCTGTAACGACGCGCTCGAGTTCCACCATGATCGCCCCGGTGAACTGCACCTGGCGCAACCGATCGAAGACTCGGCGATACCAACGAATGGTTTCGTTGCGTCCGCCGGTGAAGCGGCTCCAGACACTCTGCGGATCGATCGTGCGGCGCAAGTCGGCAACGATTGCGCTCGCATTGTGTAGCGTGTCGGCCGCACACACCCAGCGCGCGGCGTCGCTCGCGCCGTCGAGACGTTTCAGATAATCGTCCCGACGGTCGTCGTAGCCGAGTTCGACGCCGTCGTCATCGACGCGTCGAAGGGTGACGGCGAGAACCATGTCCACCACGCCCGATCCGAACTTGTCAGCGATGCGCTGCTCGAGCATCTCGCGCGTGTACGACTCACGCACGCAATCCTCGATCACGTCATGGAGAATGCCGGCAATCACAGTCTCGTCATCCTGATCGTACCGCGCGAGGATGACGGCGACGTTGGCGGGTTGGGTCACATACGGGAGCCGCGTTCCCTGGCGGACCCGTTGGTCGTGATGCTTGGCCGCAAACGCCAACGCGTGGTTGATGCGGTCCGAGTAGCCGGTGGTGGTCATGAGCAGGACACCAGCCTACACGTCCGCTCGACGAGAGTCAACCAAATCCTTGGCGTGGCCCTCACCGGCGAACCAACGAAGAATCTGCTCCAGACCGCTTGCGTCGCGCTGGTCGAAGGCAGCGAGATGCTCCGAATCGATGTCGAGCACCGCGATCATCACTCCCTCTCGGTTGCGAACGGGGACGACGATTTCCGATCTCGCCTTCGCGTCACAGGCGATGTGCCCAGGAAATCTGGAAACGTCAGGCACGAAGACTGTTTTGCCTTCCGCGGCGGCCGTGCCGCATACCCCGCGTCCAAACGCGATTTCAAGACAACCTACCGTCCCTTGATACGGGCCGACGCGGAGAAGGTTCGGTGACACGACGCGATAGAAGCCGGTCCACAAGTGTCCAAACGAGTGGTGGAGCAAAGAGCTCATCGTGGCCATCGCCGTGATTTCGTCCTCCACGCCCGCCAACACGGCGATGAGATGCGAGTGGAGCAGCGCGTAGGCGCGCTCCTTTGGCTGGCGCCGAAGGTCGAGCGTGACTTCGGACATGGGTGCTCTACCTCGAAATGATTGCGGCGAATTGCAGGTCGAGAACGAACAGGGCCAAGCCTTGAACGACGATGCCAATCCCGGCACCGATCCCGCCCAAACGCTTTCCCAGCGACCAAGCGGCTACTGCGAGCACCGCTCCTGAGAAAACGTAACCGGCGTCCAACCCGGCGTTGAGCCAAACGATCCGCTCGAGTCGCGCCTCGCCGGACAAGTCGCGCAATTGAAGGCCGCGCCAACTCAGTGCCGCGATCGCGCCGATAATAACGCCCCACGCCGCGGTCTGGACCGCAAATTGGGAAAGCAGTGGCGAGCGAAGACGTCGAACGGCAAGCAGCACGAACACGGCCGTACCTACGACGACGGAGAGAGCCGCCCAGATCAAAAGGCGAAGGAGATGCTGCTGTTCAGCGCGAAGTAGCGTATCGGCCCACACGGGATGGATGCTAGCCAGGCGCTGGGGCGCCAGGAAGGGGCGCGACTAGCGCGACGACGCGATTGCCTGCATTTCGGCCGGATGACGAGGTCGTCGAGTCAGCGCGAGCTTCTCGGCCGATGGGAGAGCCGGCGGCGGAGCATCCCAGAGCACGACTCCGAGAGGGTTTCCGCCACCAGCGCGGATGTCGGCGAGTGTTGCCTGGAGGTCGGCTATTCGTGTATGCCCGATTCTCGCGCAAACGATTGCGTCCGGTATTGGAAGCGATCCGGAAACTCCGTCCTTTGCGGACTCTGCTGATACCACCACGATAATGGCCTCATAGTGCCGAGCAATTCGTGCAGACTCTCTGCGAAGCAATTCCGCGACATAGGCCCCGCTTCTCTTCGCCCCGGACACTCCGCTCGGTATTACATCAATCATTCGATCACGGCCCACCGACGCTTGAACAACGACCTCTGCCCAGTCGAGGCCGCGATCCATTACGTCCGCCAAGCCCGGCTCGGCGTGGAATTGAAGCACGGCCGCTACAGGAGAAGTCCGGGAGTCCGTGTCGATCAGGATCGTGCTTCGCGCCTCGTCCGCCGCGATTGCCGCGACGTTGGCTGCAACAACCGCAGCGAGGCCGGTTTCCTCGCCAACAACGGACAGCATCAGTCGGCTCGCGCCTGCACGAGCGACATGCAGATAAGTCAGTTGATATCCGTCAGCCGCGGGATCGAAATACGGCGGAGCGTCGTTGTCGGCTGTGCGCCGTGTTCGGTCCGGGAGACGCGGTTTGGGACGCACGGTGGCGAGGACGCGAGCGCCGGTCATTCGCTCGACCTCGTGGTCGCCGCTGATTCGTGGATGACGCAACTCGCGGGCGATCGCGGACCCAAACCCAAGTGCTATTCCAAATACCAGCGCGGCGCCGAGCAGCGCGATCGGCGGAACGTCGACACGAGCGTCCGCGGCTGCACGCTCAACCTCTTGATCGTGCGTTTTGATTTTTGCTCGTGCCTCGGCCACTACGTTCGTCGCCTGCCCGAGGAGAGAGCTCGAGGAATCACGCGCCGCGATCCATGCGGCGGTGTCCGCGCCGGGTGTTTGGGCGATGATCTGGCGAGGCATCGGCGTTGCGAGCTTGGCTATCTGGTCTCGAAGCGCATCGCGCCGGTCGTGGGCCACGGCTTGTATCGCACGCCCGATTTCCGTCGCGCGCGCCGTCAGGGCAACGGCGACAGGATCGGCTGCGCCCGAGGATCCGAACGCCTCGCGATCGCGATCGATGTCGCCGAGCGAGTCGAGGAGTGCTTTGACTCGTGGGTTCGATGACAGTTGCGGCGATTCGCCAAGTGAGCGATACGCCGCGGTGACGGGAGCGCCCTCGACCCGCGTGAGCAATGCATCAAGGTCGTTCACGGCGGCCGACAGCGTGTCTCGGTGAGCGACCGCCGAGTCTTGCACCTCCGGCGCAACTTGGACGGTTCCGCTATGCGAACGGGCAACCGCAAGCGACGACTCGGCGGCAGCGACGCGCGCGCGGGCTTGTCCCATTGCCGCAATCAGCGGCGCGGTGTCGGGTGGCGCATCGATTGTGACTGGTGTTCGGCGAGACGCTCGTCTCACCTGCTGCGGCGCGAGAAGAAGCGCGGCCAGGACGATCGCGAATGTGCCGACTCCCACAGCGCCGATGAACACCGGTCGATGCACGGCATTTCGCGCGCGCGCGGTCAGCCACGCGGGCGGAGAAATGGGTCGCGGATACTCGCCGGTCATCTGTGCCATTGATGCGATTCTCTCACGTCGGGGATCGCGTCGCAAGGTGAAGCGCAGAGATCCGTATGCCGACGGAGTTGTCTCGCAGGCATCGGGCCAACGGTCGTGGGCGGCGTTGTTGTGCGTTTGAGATGAAAAAAGAGCGGAGCCTCGTGGGCTCCGCTCTTTTATTCGACTGCAGGGAGATCGAACCGCTTACTGAACCGTGATCGTACCCTTCATGTTCATCGCGAGGTGCGGCGTGCAGTGGAAATCGTACTTGCCCGGCGCAACGCCGGCGAACGAAATCGTGTAAGCCTCGTTCGGGTTCATGAGTATC
>JBDTAE010000004.1:0-12658 GCA_039924785.1 Gemmatimonadaceae bacterium
CACGAACGCCGTCGACGATGGAAGTTTTCTCGATGCCCGCGCCGCTGTAACCGCCGAGTTGCGTCTCTTCGGCGTCGGCGCCGATGACGGCAATGTTGCGGTCTTTGCGGAGGGGAAGCAGACCGCGCTCGTTGCGCAGCAACATGATCGACGTAGAAATGCTCGAAGAGCCCGAACTCGAACTTTGCGCGAAGCACGCGGGCGACGGCGGCATTGATCGTCGATCCGGCGATCGTTCCGCGACGAAATGCGTCGAGGTAGGGCCGGTGTTGTTCGTATGACGACTGGAAGATGACATCGAGGCCTGCTTCGAGCGCGTCCCTCGTCGACGTCGCCGTCGTTGCCTCGGTGTGATGAAGCACCGTCGCACCGCCGACGGCAGCGGCATCAGAGATCACCAAACCAGAGAACCCCCAGTCGTCACGCAGTTTGTTGGTCAGCAACGCGTGATTCTGCGACGCCGGCGACCCGTCGACTGAGTTGTAGGAACTCATCACCGATCCCGCGTGCCCCTGCTGAATCGATGCTTCGAACGGCGGGAAGAACAGTTCGTCGAGCAAGCGCGCGTCGAAGTCGATTCGGTAGCTGTCACGACCGCCGTCGCCGACGTTCGCGATGAAGTGCTTCGGAGTTGCGATGATGCCGTTGGTTTCCATCGCGCGCACGAACGTTACCGCCATGCGCGACGTAAGGTACGGATCCTCTCCGTATGTTTCCTCGACGCGGCCTCAGCGCGTATCGGTCGCGATGTTGATCACACCGGCGATAAGACTTGTCGAATACCTCGGCTTCGCGTTTCTCGTGCGATCACCGTTGCGACCTGGGCAACGAGTGCAGTGTCCCAGGTTGCCGCGAGGCCGATTGCCTGGGGAAAGACCGTCGCGCCTTTCTTTGCGAGGCCGTGTAGTGCCTCCTCGAACGGAATCATCGGAATGCCGAGCCGAGTGCGGTCGATGAAGCAGTGTTGCATGCGGTTGATGCGGTCGGCGTGCGCGCGTGCGGCCGCGAGTGGGGCGAGCGGCGCGGCGTTGCGACGTGCGACGGACGTTTGCAGTCCAAAGACGCCGTGTGAGTAGTCCTGCGATGGGTCGTCGAGATCGCCAGGGATCATGAAGAGCCGCCAGAACTTGTCTTCGACCGTCATTCTGGCGAGCAGGTCGGTAACACGTTCGTTGACTGGGCGTCGTGCGTCGCGGTAGGGCGCGGACGCGGGCTCGGGCGCCTGTGCTATGACGAGGCACGCTGGGAAGAGCGCGGCGACAGCTGCCAGGACGGCGCGACGCTGGACTGGTTGCATCGTCGATGACGAGAGTTAGATTGACAGACTATAAAGTCGCGCTCGGATGAGATGTGGTGCTCGTCGACGATCGTACTCAGTGGTGCGGCGTGATTCCGCCGATTATTGCGGTGTGATTTCGGAGGTACGATGCACCGGCTTGCTCGCCTTGCGATAGTCTTGCCCGCTTTTGTTGCTATCGTTTGTAGCGACAGGCTTGCGCGTCCGGCCGGTCGACGTTGTGACTTGCGGCGCGATCACCACGCTGACCGTGTCGTCGTCGAGGCTTCAGCACGACCGTCGGAGGTGTCGTTCAGTTGAACGCCGTTACAAACTCTTTGATGCATGCCTGATGCATCCGATGAGAGACGTGCTGCTGTGAGAAACGGGTTTCTGATCACCGCGATCGCGCTGACAGGCTGCGGCGGCGCGGATGAAACGCCGACCTAAGTAAGGCCGCGGCGGCCGTATTGGTTGGGCCCGCTTACGTTAATGGCGGCGTGTCTGTCGCCTACATCAACGCTGTCGGCGCCAATGGCCAATCCCTGCCTGCCAACCTTGCCGCGGTGTCCGGAACAATCGATGTCGGCATGGATGTCGACGCACGCGGAATCGCCTTCACTGCCACGACAATCATCAAAGCGGGCACCGACTCGATCGTGCAAACACAGACCGTGAGTCAGGTCTCGCCAACGCCCCGATGTCGCACCTCGTGTTTCGGTTCAACACGGCGGCAGTGGATGCGACGACAGGCGCCCGCGTTCTTCACAACGGTCCTGCAACAGTCAGAGTCACCGCAACCACCAATCAAACGCCGCCCGGTTCAATCAGCGAGGCGCTCCAGTTCGTGCTGGGCAATCCGTAGCCAACGTTAGGATTTTTTGACAAGCGCCTCCAGTGCGGCCCAATCCAGACGGTCGCGAATGTGCGCGCCCGCCTGGATTCCCTGCCGCGTTGATTTTATTTCACCGGCGGCGGAACCGTTAGCTCAATTCCGTTTCCGCTCAACGTCTTGCTGATCGCGGCCGCTTTGGTGAGCACGGTGTTCGCTTCGGCGATCGCCTTCGGCAGCGCAAGCTTCATTTCGTTGTATTGCTTGACCATCGACGCGCTCGGGGCCTCCCACACGGCCATGAACTGTGTCTTGAGCGACGACTCCTTGGCTAAGACGTTGTCGGGATCGACCGCGGCGCCGCGACCACCGCCGCCACGTCCGCCTGCAGCGGCGGCGGTGATCGGCACACCAAACTTCTTGCGTACCGCGTCGAACTCTTTGTTGAGCGCGTTGAATTGCGACTTTGTCGGTGCCGGCAGCGCTCCGTTCTCCGCGACTTTCTTCGCCGCATCCGTCATCCCGGGATACAGCGTGTTGAGCGCGCTCGCGGCCGCGACGCCGCGGCGTTGCAACGCGTGCAGGTCGTTCAACATCGCGGTGTAGCGCTCGTGCTCGCCCGCCGCGAAGTGGACGTCGGCGTCGAACACGATCTTTAGAGGTTTCGAATCGAGCGCTTTGCCGCCGCTCGTGAGCGCGACGGTGTACGTGCCGGGCATGACGTACGGGCCCGGTCCGCCAAGTCCGCCACCGCCGCCGAATCCGCCACCGCCACCCGCGCCGCCGCGGCCCGTGGTGCTGTCGCCCGACGCGAGGCATTGATTCTCAGCGTTGAACGCCGTCGGCACTGGCTGCGGAACACCGGGAACGGCCTGTCCTCCGCGACCACCTCGGCCGCCGCCACCACGTCCCCCTCGGCCGCCCGCTACGGCAGAATCAGCGGCGGGCGCGGCAATCGGATCGACGTGCATGTCCCAGCAGGCAGTCTGAATGCCCGCGGTTGTTTTCGACGCGGGCAACGAGACCTCGCGCACGAGCTTTCCGGAGGCGTCGCTCACGCGGAGCTTGAGGTCCGACATCGGCGACTTCAGAAAATACTGAACCATCGCTTCGTCCGGCGGATTTTCACCGACGAAATAGTTCTGTCCCCAGAACTCGTCGTTGCGATCGTCCTTCGTCCTCCATTCCAAAGCGATGCCCGGCGTGAACAGCTTGGCGCCGCTCGCGGCGGTTTGCGCGGCGGTGTACTCCTGAATCGGCTCGAGGTGGTCGAGAATCCACAGCGCCCGGCCGTGCGTCGCGACGAGCATGGCGTTGTCGCGCGGATGAATCGTGATCTCGTCGACGCGCACGTTCGGGAAATTCGCTTTGAGGCGCTGCCACGACGCGCCGCGATCGAGCGACAGGAAGATTCCCGTCTCCGTGCCGATGTACAGCACGTCGCGATTGCGCGTGTCTTCGGTGAGCGTGCGAACGTTCTCGCCACTCAGGTTGTTCACGATCGACTTGAACGTCGTGCCGAAGTCCGTGCTCACCCACATGTATGGGGCGAAGTCGTTGAGCCGGTGGTTGTCGACGGTGACGTACACCGTGCCTGCATCATACTTCGACGGAACGACTTCACTGACGAACGCGCCCGCCGGAAAGCCGGGAATGTTCTTCGTGATGTTCGTCCAGTTCTTTCCGTCCTTCGACACGAACACGAGACCGTCTTCGCTGCCCGTGTAGTACAAACCCGACTGCTTCGGCGATTCGGCAAGTGACACGATCGCCGGATACTGCGAGACGCCGTCGTCGCGCGAGATGTGAATGTCGCTGCCCTTGAGACCCATCGTGACGATCGTGTCGCGATTCGCGTTCGTCGTGAGATCGGGGCTGATCATCGCCCACGAGTCGCCGCGGTCGTGCGATACGAACACTTTGTTCGCCGCGACGATGAGTGTTCCTGGATCATTGGGCGACACGATCATCGGCGTATCCCAATGCCAGCGGAACGTCTCGCCGGTTTTCGGCGCGGGAGAGACGTTGGCAGCGGTCGGACGAATACTCTTCGACTCGCCGGTCACCTTGTTTCGGCGAATCATGTTGCCGTCCTGCGTCTCGCTGTAGATCCAGCGCGGATCGCGACGATCGGGAATGGCCACAAAGCCGTCGCCGCCCTGAATCTGAAACCATTCGTGATTCAGAATGCCATTGCTCTGACGCGACTGGCTCGGTCCGCACCAATCGTAGTTGTCCTGCATGCCGCCGCAGACGTTGAACGGCGTCATCATGTCGTAGTTGACGTGATAGAACAGGCCGACCGGAACGTTCCCGTAGAAATTCCAGGTCTTCGATCCGTCGTACGACGTGCTCAAGCCGCCGTCGTCGCCGATGATAATGTGGTCGGAGTTGTTCGGGTCGATCCAGATCGCGTGGACATCGTCGTGCGCGGTGAGCGACGCCTGTTGTTCCATCGTCGCGCCGCCGTCGATCGTCATTTGCATCTTCACGCCGCCCATCAACACGCGATCGGAGTTGTTCGGATCGACGCGTACCTGGCTGAAGTACAGCGGACGCGGATTGTTCGAGCTCACTTTCTTCCAGGTCACACCGGCGTCGTCGGAGCGATAGAGTCCGGTTTCGCCAGTGGCTGCAGCACCGCCGCCCGCGCCTCCCCGACCACCGCCACGACCGCCACGACCACCACCACCCACCGCCGCGGAATCCGCGCCACCCGCCGGCGCCGCGCCGCGTCCGCCCAGCGTCGGCGCTTCGATCGACGCGTAGACGATGTTCCCGTTCTTTCGATAACTATCAAGGCCGATACGGCCGAGTGGGCCCGATGGAATTCCGTTGGAGACGCGGGTCCAAGTGTCGCCGTTGTCGGTGGACTTCCAGATGCCCGAGCCCGGTCCGCCGCCATTCACGCAACACGACGTGCGACGGCGCTGGTAGGTCGACGCATAGATCGTCCGCGGATCGGTGAAGGACCGTGCGAGATCGTTCGCGCCGGTTTCATCATCGACGAAGAGCACGCGTTTCCACGTCTTGCCGCCGTCGGTCGTCTTGTAAATCCCTCGCTCGCCACCCGGCCCGAACAGCGGCCCGGTCGCGGCGACGAGCACGTCGTCGTCGTTGCTCGGGTCGATGAGAATCCTATTAATGTGTTTCGACTCGGTCAGACCCATGTGCGCGAAGGTCTTTCCCCCGTCAGTCGACTTCCACACGCCGTCGCCCCACGAAGTGCTCTGACGGTTGTTCGACTCGCCGGTGCCGACCCACAGCACGTCGGGGTTCGATTGCGAAACGGTGACGTCGCCGATCGACATCAGACCGTGGTCCTCGAAGATCGGCGTGAACGTCGCGCCGTTACTCGTCGTCTTCCACACACCGCCGTGCGCCGCGCCGGCGTACCAGATCGCAGGGTTTTTCTCGTACACCGCGAGGTCGGCGATGCGTCCCGACATGATCGCCGGACCGATCGAGCGAAAGTGCAGCTTGTCGAACTGCGTGGCGACCGTGCCTCCTGCCTGCGCAATCGCGACTCCGGGCAGGGCAAGCACGAGCAACGAGGCGCGGCAAGCCGCGCGCGAGTTCATGAACATTTGATGAATTCTCCGAGAGCGCGGTTGGGCGGAGACGGATGCACCCACGCTTCGAGCACTCGGCCGCCGCCAACACGGATTCTACTGCCCCGTGGCGCGCCGGGCGAGCCCGGCGGTCATGAGAGTCTCCACTAACGCGCGATCAACACACGATGTTGTACTGATTCGTGGTGGGAGCCGCGCTGCAGCCGGCGGGAAGATTGATCGTCGTGAAGTTGCCGACCGGCGACGCAACGAACGTCATGATCGTATACGTATGCCCCGAGTACGCGACGAACCCGCCGAACAACGTCACGTTGAGTGTGCCACTGAGCGTCAACGTTCCGGTTACGCCGAGCCGGTCATAGCCGCCCGGACCCGCCGACGTTCCGCCGAGCTTGGTGTTGAAGACACCGCTCGAAGACTGATTGTAGTTGCCGGTCAAGTTCATGAGACCAGCGGCCGCTCCACTCGCGACGGCAATCGTGCCGCTATCGACGAACGTGGTTCCGCTGATGTCGAGTGTGCCCGGACCCTGAACGAGTCCCGCCGCAGCGTTCGTGAACGTACCGCCGGTGACCTGCAAACCCGTGCTCGTGTTCAACGCCATTGTTCCGGTGTTCGCGAACGTCGGCGTCGTCCCCGTCTGCGTAACGACGAACGTTCCCGCCGTCACGCTTACAGTGCCGCTGTTCGTGTGGGCCGCGCCGGCTTTGGCGAGTGTCGTCGTTCGCGCGATTGCCACATTGCCCTGGTTGTCGAGTTGTGCGCCGATGGTTCGCGGACCACCGAAGCCAGCGAGCGACGAGATCGTCCCCGTCGACGCATTGGTCAACGTACCGCTGGCGACGTTGATGGTCGCACCATAGCCCGCGGTCAGCTCGGTGAGCTCGATCGTCGCGTTGTTCGTGAACCCGCTCGCGAATGTCAACGTCGCCACGCCGTATGTGCTGTTCCCCTGCACTCTCGTGATCGATCCCGAGTTCGCGGTGTACGCTCCGCCCAGGTTCGTCGCGCCCTGTGCTATTAGCAAACCGTTATTGGCGATCGGTGCATTCAGCGTACCGCCCGCGATCGTGAGCGTTTGGCCGTACGGAATCGTCACGCTGCCGCCAACGATTGTCGTCGTGCCATTGAACGTTATCGGAACGGTCATCGCGGCAGTGTTGAACGCCAGGATCACCCCGTTCACGATCAGCGTTCCCGCACCCGCGGTCGTGCCGGTCGAGACGTCGAGCGTGCCGCCGTTCACCGTCCAGGTCTGTGCACTGTCGATCGCGACCGTTCCAGTATTCGTAAAGCTGGGCGACGCGCCCGTTTGGTTCAGCGTGAGATTGCCGCCCGTGACGTTGAGCGATCCGCTGTTTGTGCTCGCGGCGCTGGCACGACCCAGAGTCAATCCCTGTGCGTCGCCTATCGCGATCGTTCCCTGGTTGTTGATCTCGGCGAGCAGCGAGCGAGGACCGCCAAACGCCGCAAGCGGCGTAATCGTCGCACCCGACGCGTTCGCCAGCGTTCCCGATGTAACCGCGAGACTCGATCCGTACCCCGCGACTAATTCCGTCAGCTCGATTGCGCCGAGGTTCGTGAAGCCGTTCGAGACGGTGAGACTTGCCGCGCCGTACGTCGGCGAGCCTTGTACGCGAAGGATCGATGACGCCGTCGTGGTGATGGCGCCACTCAGCGTGACTGCGCTTTGCGCGACGAGGAGACCTTGGTTGATGATGTTCGCCCCGAGTGCACCTCCGACGATCGTCATCGTTTGACCCCAACGGAATGGTCACGCTGCCGCCAGAGACCGTCCCGCCGCCGCTGAAGATGAACGGCGGCGTGACGTTGGTCGAACTGAACGCGATCACCGCGCCATTTACGATCAAGGTGCCCGCGCCGCTCGTCGTGCCGGCGGACAGATCGAGAGTTCCGTTGTTCACAGTCCATGTATGCGTCGACGCAACCGTGATCGATCCGGTGTTGGTAAAGCTCGGCGACGTTCCGCTCTGGTTGAGCGTGACGTTTCCGCCTGTGATCGCGATGGTGCCGCTGTTCGTGCTCACCGCGCTCGGGCGACCGATCGTCAGGCCCTGTGCGTCGGCGATCGTAATCGTGCCCTGGTTATTGATCTCCGCCAGGATCGAGCGCGGTCCGCCAAACGCCGCCAGCGGTGCGATCGACGCGGACGGTGCGTTCGTCAGGGTGCCGGTCGTTACGGCGAGGCTGGAACCGTAACCCGCAACGAGCTCAGTGAGTTGAATAGCGCCGTTGTTCGTGAAGCCGCTCGAGACCGTGAGCGCGGCGGCGCCATACGTGTTGATGCCCTGCACCCGAATGGTCGACGTCGGCGTCGTGGTCAACGCGCCGGCGAGCGTCACCGTGCCTTCGGTGACAAGCGTTCCTGAATTGCTCACCGCGGCGCTCAACGTACCGCCGACGATCGTCATCGTCTGACCGGACGGAATCACAGCCGTTCCGCCGTTCACGACGGTTCCCGCCGCGAACGTGAGCAACGTGGTGACGTTCGATGTCGTGAAGCCAAACGTCGCTGAGTTCACCGCCAACACACCGGCGCCGGAGGTCGTGCCCGCGGATAGATCCAGCGCGCCGCCGTTCAAGGTCCACGTCAAACCGGTGGCAATTGTGATCGTTCCGGTATTCGTGAAACTCGGCGTGGTGCCCGTCTGATTGAGTATGAGGTTGCCGGCGCTCATCGCGATCGTGCCGCTGTTCGTGCTGACAGCCCCGCACGACCGAGTGTCAGACCCTGCGCATCGCCGATCGTGATCGTGCTCTGATTGTCGATCTGTGCCGCGAGCGTGCGGGGACCACCGAACCCAGCGAGCGGCGAGATGACCGAGCCAGGTGCGTTGACCAGCGTGCCGGTCGTAACGGCCAGGCTCGCGCCGTACTCGGCGACCAGTTCCGTGAGCTCGATCGTTCCAAGATTTGTGAATCCGCTGACGACCGACAGCGAGCCTGCACCGTACGTGTTGATGCCCTGCATGCGAAGGATGGAACCGGCGGTTGTCGTGAGCGTGCCGGACAGTGTCACGCCTCCTTCAATGACGAGCAATCCTTGGTTCGTGACCGGCGCGGCCAGCACGCCGCCAACAATCGTCATCGTGTGTCCGGACGGAATGGTCACGATGCCGCCAACGACGGTTGTCGCAGCAGAGAATTGGAATGGCGTGGTCACCGCCGCCGTGGTGAACGCGACGTTCACACCGTTCAACGCGAGCACACCCGCGCCGTTCGTCGTGCCGCCGGACAGATTCAAGCCGCCGCCGTTCACAGTCCAGAACAGTCCACCGGAAATCGCGACCGTGCCCGTACTCGTGAAGCTCGGCGTCGTTCCAGTCTGGTTCAGCGTCAGGCTTCCGGCCGTGATCGCGATCGTTCCGCTGTTCGTGCTGACCGCGCCGGCGCGGGCGAGTGTCAGGCCTTGCGTGTCTCCGATCGTGATCGTGCTTTGATTGTCGATCTGCGCCGCGAGCGTACGTCCGCCGCCGAAGCCTTGCAGCGGCGAGATCAGGGCGCCGGACGCATTCACCAGCGTGCCCATCGTCACCGTGAGCGACGCGCCGTACCCCGCGATCAACTCCGTGAGCTCGATGGTGCCGTTGTTCGTGAATCCGCTCGACACGGTGAGACTGCCGGCGCCGAACGTGTTGATGCCTTGTACGCGAAGGATGGAGCTCGCCGCGGTGGTCAGCGCGCCCGACAGCGTAACACTTCCTTCGACCATGAGTAGACCTTCATTTGTCACGGCGGCCGATGGCCGTCGGAGCCGATGCGGTCACCGTCGTCGAACCGCGCTTCCCCGTTGCGGTCAACACACCCGTCGCGGCGTTGATCGTCGCGACCGTCGGATCGGACGACGCCCATGATACGAGTGCGCCGCCGACAGCGACGTTCGATGCGTCGAGTGCGACAACGGTGAAATTCACCGCGCCGGGCGCGACGATCGCCGGAGCTTTGGGCGACACGACGAGTTTCGTCGCCGTCGCGCCGACGCCGACGTATTGCACGACGACTTCCTGCGGCGTGGATCCCTGATCGCCCGAGTGTGAAGCAACGTCGCCGGTCCCGTGAAACACGACGCTTCCAGTGTTCACGTAGTCCAGCGTGGCGGTGAATATCTCGCCAGGCGTCGCGACGTCGACGATGAGATCGAGCGTCACCGGTGGCGAATCCGGCGTAAACGCGATCGTCGTGTCTTTGACGACCTCACTCGGCGGACGCACCAGCGTGATGCGAACGTGATCGAACGTGACCGAGGCAAACTGCGAGCGTTGCGCAAATATCTGCGACGCTTCCTTTGGGTGTGCGTTATTGCGTTTCGAGTGTGACCGCGGCGAGGCCGTGCCGGGAGTGGGCAACGGCCGCCGGGTCAGGTCCGGAGCCTGGTCCCGCTGTAGTACATCAGCAGTGCGGCGGCAACAACGAATGCGAGGACCAGATAGAGCCTACGGCGGCGCTGGCGCGTCGCAGCCGCCCACGCCGCCTCGTCGAGATAGAACCGTCTCGGTTCGGCCTCGCGCACGACGTTTCTGCGACGAAGGATTCGGAACGGCACCCGCTCGTCGATGTTGACATCGGCGAGGGAAACCGCCGTAGCCGAACTCGTCGCCTTGGCGCGCCGAAATGCCTCGACGATGTCCTTCTCTTTCCGAATGATGATTGCTACTGCTGCACCCATGCGACGCCTCGTTTTGATGTGTGGGAATTGCGGCCGCGTCCAACGAGCGGCGAACTTGCCTCGTATTGATGATCGAGGCTAGACGGCGCGCGCGTCTAGCGGCTCCCCGATTTCACCTGCAGCTTTCGCCATTCGGCATCGTGATGCACGAGCGCCGGTCCACTTTTTCCCGATCCAGCGCCATGACCAACTCTTCGTTCGTCCGTCCGGCCGCCGCGGTTCTCGCAGCGCTCGCTTTCGCCGCTTGCGGTGGAAGCGGCGGCGGCTCGTCCGCCCCGTCTCCTGCGCCAAGTCCGGCTGCCTCCGCACCGGCTGCCTCGATGGCCGCCAGTTCGTCTGCCGGTGGAATGCCCGCCGGCGTTACCGCGATGATGGTCGCCACCGGCGACTCCATCTATCACGCGCGCAACTGCAAGAATTGCCATGGCGCGGATGCGTCGGGCGCAAAGAACGGCCCGAGCCTCAAGGGACCGACGTTCCTGCACATCGACGGTAGCTACAACTCGATCATCAGCATCATCACGACGGGCGTGCCAGGCGCCAAGATAAAGGACGCGAACCACACGATCCCGATGCGCGCATACGGCGGCGGCACGGCACCGATGATCAACGACGACCAGGTCAAGATGGTCGCCGCATACGTCTACTCACTCTCCCACAAGTAACGTGGGCGAATCAGCGGCGCGGCTTACGCCGCGCCGCTGGCCGAGTTGGCCTTGTCTGTCGCGCAGTAGCGGTTGAACGCGTTCACGAGGTCACCCGCGATCTCCTCGGCGTGGCGTCCTTCAATCTGCCAACGCTCGAGCATGAAGACGATCTTCCCGTCCTTGAGCAGACCGATCTGCGGCGATGACGGCGGATAGCCCGTGAAATACTCCCGCGCGCGCTGCGTCGCCTCCACATCCTGACCGGCAAACACAGTCGTCGCACGATCGGGCTTCACGGCGCTTTGCAACGCCATCGCGACGGCCGGACGCGCCATGCGCGCCGAGCATCCACATACCGAGTTCACGACGACGAGCGTGGTCCCCGTCGCGTCCTTGATCGTGCTGTCGACTTCTTCCGCGGTACGCATCTCGGCGACGCCAAGCCGCGTAAGATCTTGCCGCATTGGGGTGACGAGACGTTCGTCGTACATCTGCTGTGGGAGGCGCATGATTCTCAATCCGTTGTTGAACCGTGTTTGAAGCCTTCACCTACAAATACTAATGACGCTGCCAGGCGCCGATGTTACTCGTCGCGAACGAGCGCGAGAATGGCGGCCTGTGGCACAACGAGATACCGATCGCCCTCGAACGTGATTTCGACGGCAGCCTTGCGAAAGAAGAGCGCGTAGTCGCCGTTGCGCGCCTGCATGGGCACGAAACGTGTCGGGCGCTCAGGCACTCGCCAAGGCTCGTCGGTGTTCGCGTCCGGACTCGGCATTGGCAGGCCGGGCCCTGTGGCGACGATCGTTCCGCCCTGCACAGCCTGGTTGTCGACAGCGGTGGGCGGCAGGTAGAGACCAACGTTAGTGCGCTCTTCGCCTTCCTCGACGCGAACCAGCACGCGGTCGCCGACGACGATCAGTTCTTTATCGCGTTTGAACATGGAGAGCCGTGATGTGACTGACTGGATCGGGAGTCAAAGGTAAGGAGCCAACCGAGGATCTTGAGTTTCAACCGCTCGCTTCCGGCGACTTAACCGTCAGCCGTTTCCCATGGGCGCTCGCATTGGCTGTGGCGTAAGCTATTCGCCCGCCGAAGCCGCGGGGAGCGCCCGGACCATGCTGATTCGAAACACGGGATAGCTCACGACCACGATTCCGAGCGCGACCGCGCTGTTTCGAGGATCCGCGACGACGGCGCTGACGAGAAAGCCGAGCGATCCGAGCAGAACGAGGCCAGTCGTCCAGGGGTGACCCTTGGCGCGATACGGTCGTGCCACGCCGGGATCGCGCGCGCGAAAGACGAATATGGCGATGAACGACAGCGCGTAATTCGCGACGAAAAAGAATGCGGCGATCGCGATGATCGTATTGAATGTGCCGGTCGCCAAAAAGGCCAGGCCGACGACGCCGCTTGCGAGGAGCGCGAACGCCGGTGTTCCGCCTTTGTTCACCTCCTTCGCCGCGGGGATGCCGAGTCCGTCGCGGCTCATCGAGTACAACACGCGCGACGCCATGAGCAAACACGCATTCACCGCGCTCGGCAGCGATACGATGACGATGATGCGAACGAGCAGCTCTCCCCGGACGCCGAACAACGCTTGCGCGACCGTCGCGGCAGCGAGCGGAGATCCGGCGAGCGCGG
>JBDTAE010000005.1:0-8964 GCA_039924785.1 Gemmatimonadaceae bacterium
TCACGCGAGAGCGTCCCGAAATCTCTTTCTCGACGGCGCTCGCGTCGCTCGTCGTCGACCGGCTGTTCGACGCGATCGTCGTGCTGCTGTTGCTCGCGGTCGGAATGCTCGCACCGGGATTTCCCGCTGGTGCAACCATTTACGGACGGCCCATCGCGCATGTCGCCGCCGCGTTCGCCGTGGTGCCCCTCGGACTGCTCTTCGCTCTGTATTCGCTCGTGTTCTTTCCCACGACGCTCATCAGACTTTTCGAATTGATCGCGCGGCGCGTGTCGCCGGCGGTCGAGCAGCGCGGGAGCGACATGCTGCGCCGGTTCGCCGAGGGCCTCAGCGTCCTCAAGACGCCCGGGCACTTTCTGGCGGTCTTCTGGTGGACGCTGCTGCACTGGAGCATCCAGCCGCTCGGCTTCTGGATTGGTTTTCACGCCGTCGGCATCGACGTCCCATGGTCTGCCGCGCTCTTCGTCCAAGGGTTGATCGTCGTCGGGGTGTCACTCCCGTCGGCGCCGGGATTCTTCGGATTGTTCGAAAGCGCCGCCGTGATCTCTCTCGGACTCTACGGCATCGCCGAAGCGCCGGCGGTCACCTGGGCGCTCATCTTTCATCTGCTCTCCTTCATTCCGATCACCATCGTCGGCGCCTATTACTTTGCGCGACTTGGACTGACGATGGGTGACATCGGATCCGCGACGGACGGGCGATCGTGACGACGGCTCGAGTGCCGGCCCAAGCGAAGGTCAACCTCCTGCTCCACGTGCTCGCGCGCGAAACGAGTGGGTATCACTCGATCGAGACCGTCTTTCTGCGGCTCGACCTCGCTGACGAAGTCGTCGTGCGTACGAGCTCCCGCCGGTCGCTCGACTGCTCCGGCCCCGCGATGCCGGCGACGGGGCTTGGACGGGTAGAACGCAACCTGGCGTTCATGGCCGCTCGCGAGTACGCCGAAGCGACCGGGTGGCCGAATGGTTTCGAAATTCAGATCGTCAAGAAAATCCCCACCGGAGGCGGCCTGGGCGGCGGGAGCGCCGACGCGGGTGCCGTGTTGCGCGCGCTGGACGCGATGTCGCCGCATCCACTCGGGCCGCGACTCGCGTCGCTTGCGACCCAGATCGGAGCAGATGTTCCGTTCATGACGGTGTCCGCCCCAATGGCCATCGCGTGGGGTCGCGGCGAGCGCATGCTTCCACTGCCGGTGTTGCCGCCGAGGCCAGTGCTCTTGATCGTGCCCCAAGTGCCCGTGGCGACCGCCGACGCATACTCCTGGCTTGCATCCGATCGCGGCGTTTACACTCCGGTCGCCCGCGTGCTGGCACCGGCCGTGCTTGCGGATTGGACGTCGATCGCCCCGATCGCCAGAAACGATTTTGAGCGGGTGGTCGCGCGACGGCACCCAGTGATCGCGCAACTCGTCGACGAGCTCCGCGCGGTGGGAGCCGGCTTGGCAATGCTTAGTGGATCAGGATCGACGGTTTTTGGGGTGTTCGACGACGAGCCGGACGCCGCGGCCGTTGCGCGAAGCACTGGGCAGGACGTGATTCAGACCAACACCAGCGACCGAGTTGTAGGAGTGGAGCTGGAACAGTAGCTTTCTGGGCTAAATGCCCCCTCGTCCAACGGCAGGACATCGGACTTTGGATCCGAGAATGGTGGTTCGAATCCACCGGGGGCAATCGGCGGCCTATCGGCCGCCTCCAGCTATCGGCTATCAGCTATCGGCGGAGCTGACAGCTTAGCTCGGCGAACAACGGAGTAAGCGCAGTGAACGCGGCGACGACACCGCAGCTCGTCCCGCTCGGCCCCGCGCGTACCAACCTGCAAGTTTAGGGATCTCTCGATGGATGGATTAGCAGTTCCGAGTCACGGCATGAAGCTGTTGTCGGGCACCGCCAACCGCGCGTTGGCGGAGGGAATCGCGCATCATCTCGGAATCGAATTGTGCCGGGTGAATCTCGGGCGTTTCGCCGATGGTGAAATCTCCGTCCGCATCGACGAGAATGTTCGGGGCAACGACGTCTTCATCATCCAACCGACGAATCCGCCGGCCGAAAACATGATGGAGCTGCTGCTCTTGATCGACGCCGCGCGGCGCGCGTCGGCGGCGCGCATCACGTGCGTGATGCCGTACTACGGCTACGCGAGGCAGGATCGCAAAGACCAACCGCGGGTTCCGATCGGCGCCAAGCTCATGGCGAACATGATCACGGCCGCCGGCGTCGACCGCGTGCTCGGCGTCGATTTTCACCAGCACCAGCTCCAGGGATTCTTCGACGTTCCCGTCGACCACCTGTACGCAATGCCGGTGTTCACCGCGCACTATCGCAAGCTCGGTCTGATCGATCCGGTCATCGTCGCGCCGGACGTTGGGTCGGCGAAGATGGCGCGCGGGTTTGCGAAGCGACTCAACGCGTCGCTCGCGATCATCGACAAGCGTCGTCCACAACCGAATGTGTCGGAAGTGGTGAACGTCGTCGGCGACGTCGTGGGTCACGACTGCATTATCGTCGACGACATGATCGACACCGCGGGCACCGTGAGTGAAGCGGCGCGCGCGTTGAAAGGGCTCGGCGCAAAGGACATCTATGTCTGCGCGACGCATGCGTTGCTGTCTGGCCCTGCGGTGCGGCGGCTCAACGATGCGCCGATCAAGGAAATCGCGCTGACCGATACGATCAACATTCCCGAAGAACGCCGCCCGAAGGCGCTCTTCATGCTGTCCGTGAGCGAACTGATCTCGAAGGCCATTCGCTTCACCCATAGCGAGCAGTCGGTCAGCTCCCTGTTTGACGAAAGCGGAATCAAGGGCTGATGCCGCTTCAGTAACGTTCCACCCTCGTCGCGATCCCAATGGTAAGGAGGATGCAGCCTCCTGAGAGTAGAGTCGGATCGAAACGAGTTCCGCTGCGAAGGTTCATCATCATTTTGGTATTCTCACAATGTCAATCGCAACTCTTACCGCAACCGTTCGCGAGGGCCGAGGCACCGGCGTCGCGCGTAAACTTCGCCAGGCGGGACAGGTTCCGGCGATCATCTACGGCCACGGCCGCGAGCCGCAGTCGCTCACGCTCGTTACCCGCGAGATCGACAAGCTCCTGACCCAGATTTCAGCGGCGAGCACGGTCGTCGAGCTCTCCGTCGGCGGCGCCACCACTCGCACGCTCATCCGCGAGATTCAGCGTCACCCGTTCAAGCGCCACATCGTTCACGTGGATTTCCAGGAGCTCGTCGCTGGTGAGCGCGTTACGGTCAACGTGCCGTTCCGCTTCGTCGGCGTGTCCGAGGGCGTTCGCAACTCCGGTGGCATCCTCGAAGAAATCATGCACGTCGTTCACCTCAAGGTGGACCCCTCCGCGATTCCGGATCACATCGACGTCGACATCACGCCGTTGACGATCGGCCACAGCATTCACATCCGCGAGATTCCGCTTCCCGCAGGCGTCACCGTTCTCGACGACCCGAACGCCACGGTTTGCGTCTGCCTGGCTCCGAAGGCCGCGGTCGAAACGACGGTTGAAGGCGAGACTCCGCCAGTCGGCGAGCCCGAGCTCATTCGCAAGGCCAAGGCTGAGGCTGAGGAGGCCGCGAAGTAATCGCGCCGCTTCTGGTTGCCGATGAAAGTCATCGTTGGACTTGGCAATCCCGGAAAGGAATACGAGCGCACACGTCACAACGTCGGCTGGTGGGTTGTCGACCACCTGGCCGACGTTTGGCGTTTCGACGGCTGGAAGAAAGACGGCGACGCCAAGGTCATCAGCGGAACCGTCGGCACGACAAAGGTTCGGCTGATCAAGCCGCTCACGTACATGAACCTCAGCGGCGCTGTGCTCCGGCCGTACATGCGTCGGCCCTTCTGGTCGGCGGCCACCGATTTGATGGTCGTGGTGGACGAGGTGGCGCTGCAGCTCGGGCGCTATCGCTTTCGTGCGAAAGGGAGCGCGGGTGGCCACAACGGACTCAAAAGCATCGAGTCCGCGGTGGGTTCGCAGGAGTATTCCCGCCTGCGAGTCGGCATCGCGCCGGAAGATCCGGCGCGGCGCGGCGTGTTGCGCGACTTCGTGCTGGACGAATTCGGGAAACATGAGACGGAGGTCGTCCGCGGGTTGTTTCCGCAGATCACGCAAGCGTTGGAACTGTGGCTGACGGACGGTATTCTGCCGGTGATGAATCGATTTACCGGTGAGTTGCCGGCGCCGCCCGCCGAGGAGTGAAGCAACGAGCGGCGGTGCGTTTAGCCGCGGGGTGCGCGGAAGGCCTAAGGGAAATCCGCGGATTTTTTTGTTGACGGCGTGCGAAGCGGATGAGACACGGTTTTACCGGCGTGAATGGCTTTCACCATCACGCTCACGACGCGCGGGTGCGCGAATTTTTCGTTAACGACCTTATTGTTTCATAATGCTAAAACTTGGTATTGTCGGATTGCCCAACGTCGGCAAATCCACCCTGTTCAACGCGCTCACGTCGGCGAACGTGCTCGCGGCGAACTATCCGTTCGCCACGAAGGATCCGAACGTGGGCCGCGTC
This sequence comes from Gemmatimonadaceae bacterium, assembly GCA_039924785.1. Classification (GTDB taxonomy): domain Bacteria; phylum Gemmatimonadota; class Gemmatimonadetes; order Gemmatimonadales; family Gemmatimonadaceae; genus JAQBQB01. The sequence goes on from JBDTAE010000005.1 coordinate 4,519, forward strand.
AACGTCCCTGACGCGAGGCTCGATGAGCTCGCGCGGGTCGTTGTGCCGCAGCGTACCGTGCCCGCGGCCGTCGAGTTCGTCGACATCGCCGGACTCGTCAAAGGCGCGTCGCAGGGCGAAGGACTCGGCAACCAATTTCTTGCGAACATTCGCGAGACCGACGCCATCGTGCACGTCGTGCGCGCGTTCGACGACGACGACGTGCTGCACGTCATGGGCTCGATCGATCCGGTGCGCGACCGCGAAGTCATCGAGTTCGAGTTGGCGCTCGCCGATCTGTCTGTGGTTGAAAAGCGACTCGACCGCGTGAAGCGCTCATCCAAGACGGGCGACAAGGAGGCGTTGGCGGAACTGCCGGCGCTCGAGCGCGCGCATGCGTCGCTGGCCGAAGGACGAGCGCTGTGGCACATCGGGCTGTCCGCCGAAGAGAAGACGACGCTCGCGCCGCTGTCGCTGCTCACGCTCAAGCCGATTCTCTACGCCGCGAACGTCACCGACGCCGAGCTCGCGGGGCACGAGGGAAGGCATCTCGCCGCGTTGCGCGGTGCAATCATCGAGAGCGGCGAGCATGCCGAGGTCGTTCCCTTTTCCGCCAAGATCGAAGCGGAGCTAGCGGAATTGTCCCCCGACGATCGCAATGCATTTCTCGAATCGTTAGGTCTGACGTCGGCCGGGTTGGACCGGCTCATTCAGGCGGGCTATCACCTGCTCGGATTGCAGACGTATTTCACGGCGGGCGAGCAGGAGGTGCGCGCGTGGACGATCCACAATGGCGATACCGCGCCGCAGGCGGCCGGCGTCATTCACACCGATTTCGAGCGCGGGTTCATCAAAGCTGAAACGGTGAGCTATGACGATTTCATCGCGAACAACGGGTGGAAAGGCGCGCGGGAGAAAGGCGCGGTGCGTGCGGAGGGCAAGGAGTACATCGTGCACGATGGCGACGTGATGCTGTTTCGCTTCAACGTCTAGCGTCGAGCATCTACTCGCACCGTCGAATCCGCGACACAGTTCGAGCAAGACCGTTCGGCGGCAATGCCGGCGCAACGAAGGCCCGATCGACCATCGATCGGGCCTTCGCTGATTCTCGGTCTGGCGATTACCGAATGATGACGCTGCTGTTGGACAGCACAGACGCGATCCGGAAATCCACTTCCTGACCGCGGGTCAGGTTGAGCACGCCTGTCGACGCCCGACCCGAGCCCCCAATCGGCGTCGCAATGATCCGCACGTCACGGTTCATCAACGTTGAGCTCAACGGGAAGTCGTGCGCGCCAGTGCCTGTCACCGTCCCAATTCTGGTCGAAACACCGTCCACAACCGCGAACACGTCCATGTCCAGGAAGTTCTCGTTCGCGATATGCAGCGTGAGCCCGGCGTCCGGAGCAACGTCACCCGCTTCCTGGTAAGTCCGCGTGCATGCCGTCGCGGGAACCGCCGCGACCGCCACAATGAGTGCAAAAGTCAGATATTTTGATCGCATAGCCCACCTCCGCCCCTAGAGATCGATTGAAGTGGCGCACCCTGCGCCGCTCTGTGGACGCTTACAAAAGCATGTGTGATGCCATCGATTCGAAAAAGGCCCGGCTTGAGCCAATCCGTTGTCGGAGCTATAATTAGAGGCTAGTCGTTCCGCGAAACCGGCCACATCAAGCCAAGTCGCGGTCTTCAAAAAAACTTCCCCTCCTCTCGCGCCGGCAACCAGCGGGAGGCGGTCATGACCAAAGGGAGGATTGCCAACGCATGACGCGCCAATATGAGGCGGTCTACGTCTTCGACTCTACGCTTGAAGACGCCGCCATCACTGACAAGCTCGGAAAGCTCCACACGCTTCTGGGTGACCCCGCGGACCTGAGCCTGAACCACTGGGGCCGCCGCCAGCTTGCATACCCCATCGGACGACGCGAGTCCGGCTACTACGTTGTCGCGCGCTTTGGCGCCGAAGCAACGGCGTTGCCCGAATATGAGCGCGCCATCAAGCTCGATGGCGGAATCGTTCGCCACCTGATCACGCTCTTCGAACACGAAGTCGGCGCTCCGCCGATGTCCGAAGAAGAGCTCGCCCTTGCTGCGCGCCGCCGCGAGGCTGACGACGACGAGGACGAGGAATAGCCATGCGACGCCCAACCAAGACGTGCCCATTCTGCGAGACCCGCGTGCGTTTCGTCGACTACAAAGACGACCGCACACTCGGCCGCTTCATCACCGATCACGGTAAGATTTTGCCCAGCCGCTTGAGCGGCGTGTGCGCGCGTCACCAGCGCCAGCTGTCAACGGCCATCAAGCGCGCCCGCTATCTCGCGATCATTCCCTACATCCGCGGATTGCAGGCGTAGTGATGTCCGAGCAGGGCGAAGCGCCGGCAGTCTCCGAGACCATCGCACCAGCACCGGCCGAGCGCGGGTGGGGGAAAATCCTCCTCGCGTTCGTGGCGTTCTTGCTCGTGCCGTTGTATCCGGAGTTGCAGGCGATTCTCCCGATCAAGGACACCATGATGTTGTTCGTGCCCGTGGTCGCCGCATGCGCGCTCGTGGGATGGTGGGCCGGTGGAAACGCCTTCCACGCCATTGCATGGACGGGCATTTCAATTCTCTTATTGGGTCCCAGTGGCACCGCTCCGACGCCGTTCTCGAGTCTTGCTCGAGGTTGGAGTCTGCTGCTCGCCGGCGCATTCGGCCTGGTTTGCCTATTCGGAAACCGGCGGCCGTTGTTCTCGCGAGCATTGATCGCGCTTGGCATCACGTTCTGCCTCGCGACGCTCATGACGGTGCTCGGCCCAATGACGGCGTCGCGCGCGTCGCAGACCGTGTCGGAGGAATTGGCGCGGCGGGACAAAGGCTGGACCGAGATGCTCGATAGCGTGATCACCGCGCATCCCAAGGAATGGACGCAGCTGACGACGAACGTGCCGCAGTTTGCGGAAATTCGCACGGAGTGGCCAAAAGAGCTCGCCAACTTTTCCGACTTTGGAGCAACGGTCTTTCCGTCGTTGCTCGCATTGGAATCGTTGGCCGCGATCGCGCTTGGCTGGGCGACCTACCACCGGCTTGGCCGCACGCGACTCGGTGCGCCCATGCGGCCGTTGCGGGAGTTTCGCTTCAACGACCAGTTGGTGTGGGGGTTGATCGTCGGACTGACGATCGTCCTCTTGCCCACCCTGTCGACGGTGAGTGCTTTCGGGAAGAACCTGCTCGTGTTCTTTGGCGTCCTGTACGCGATGCGCGGACTCGGCGTGTTGAGCTGGTTCATGGCGCCGGGCCGGTTTGGCGTCACGCTCACGATTGGTGTCTTGATGTTGTTCGCTCCGATTCTCAACGGGATCGCCGCGATCGGATTCGTCATGCTCGGGGTCGCGTCGCTTGCACTGGGACTCGGCGACACCTGGGCGGATTGGCGAGGCCGCGCGCGTCCCGCGGCGTAAGCCGAATCGATCTTCATAAATCGTCTACTAAGCAATACTAAATCTTTTCGTTCCCGCTTTACATCGACCGGAGTCAATCATGGAAATCATCCTCCGCCAGGGCGTCGAGAATCTCGGCAAACCGGGCGACGTGGTGAAAGTGAAGTCGGGCTACGCGCGCAACTACCTGTTGCCGCACGGGCTCGCGTACGAAGCAACGCCGGGCAACCTCAAGCGCATCCAGCAAGAGCGCGACCGGCTCGACGCCGCTGAAAACGAGCGCCGCGCCGCGGCATCGACGATCGCCGAACGTCTTGAGCAGGTGTCGCTCACCTTCTCGGCGCGCGTTGGCGACGAGGGCAAGCTGTTTGGGTCCGTCACGAGCACCGACATTGCGACCCAGCTCGAAGCACAGGGCTTCCACATCGAGAAGCGGCAGATCGACCTTCACGAGCCAATCAAGGCACTCGGCGTCTATCGCGTGCCGATTCGCCTGCACGCCGACGTGAAGCCTGAAGTTCGCGTCTGGGTCATCAAGGGATAAGCAAGGAGTGACGAACGGCCTCGGCAAAGAAACGCCGAGGCCGTTAACACCCCCACGCTGTCCGCGTCGAATTCGAGGGTAGCGCGATCGTGGTGTAACGCGCGCTGAATTCAGAGTTCACACACAGACGCGAATGTGCGGGGAGGTCGGGATGCGAAATCTGTTGAACATGCGAGGGGTTGTGCTCGCGGTGGCGCTGGGATCGGTGGGCGCGTGCGCGAGGAACCCGCGACCACGCGTCGGTGTTGAATACGCGGTGCGACAACCGCCGTCGGAGCGGGTAGAAGTGATTCCCGATCGTCCCGGCGCGGAATACGTCTGGGTCAAAGGACACTGGGGTTGGCGCCGCAACGACTACGAGTGGATTCCCGGCCGCTGGTCGGTTCCCGCGCGTGGGTTCCGCGAGTGGCTCCCAGGCCGATGGGAGCGTGACCGGTACGGGTGGTTCTACGTGGAAGGTCGCTGGCGATAAGGTCCGGGAACGAGCGGACCTTCCTCAGCC
>JBDTAE010000006.1:0-7581 GCA_039924785.1 Gemmatimonadaceae bacterium
ATCGCTTCTGCATCCACAACCCGATTCCTTCCACGGCAAACAGCAGCGCGTACGCCAACGCGGCAATGCCGCCGATCAGGATGCGGTTCTTTCCAAGCCGGTCGGCACGGCCGAGCAGTGATTCGAGCTCGCGCCGTCCGACGGACGAGGACACGGTACCGACCCACCGTTCGGCGGACTGCATCGCCCCCGGGCTCGTGAAGTGGAACGCGCCGAGGGCGATGAAGATGAGCAGGACCACCTTGACGAGCTTGAAAACCGCAATCACGACGAGGCCGCGGTCGCGGCGAGGCTTGTTTGAGGGGCCGGAATCTCGCATCTCGCCTCCGTATTCACGTTTCGGGCCGCTGGGGCGGCTTCAAGTGTGGCGGCGCGGCAGAATAAGGCATAGACTGCAGGAGCGGTCGTTCCTCTCGGAGACTCGTTCTCCCGTCGTTCCAACGCCAGCCGGCTCGGACACCATGAGCACCTACACTCTGCGCGTCAACGGTCAGTCCCATTCTGTGGACGTTGCACCGGACACACCCATGCTCTGGGTACTTCGTGATTCTTTGGGCTTCGTCGGGACAAAGTACGGTTGCGGCATCGGCGAATGCGGTGCCTGCACCATCCACGTCGATGGTGTGCCGAAACGCGGATGTCAGACGCCAGTGTCGTCGGTCGGAAGCGCGGCGATCACGACGATCGAGGGGATCGATCCTGCAGGCGCGCATCCGTTGCAACAGGCGTGGGTCGAGCTCGACGTTCCTCAGTGCGGCTACTGCCAGGCCGGCCAAATCATGACCGCGGCGGCGTTGCTCAAGCGCACTCCTCAGCCGACTGACGCAGACATCGACAAGGCGATGGGCGGCAATCTCTGTCGATGCGGATCGTACGTTCGCGTTCGCGCGGGAATTAAGCGCGCCGCCGAAATTGCGTCCGCGGTAACGCCGGCGAAGCGAACGGGAGGCCTATAATGAAACGCTCATTCGACGCATCGAAGGCTGTGGATCGTCGCGGGTTCATCAAGGCCAGCGCGCTCGCCAGCGGCGGACTTCTCGTCGGCACGTATCTGCGGTTCGGACCAACCTCGGCGTTTGCCGAGGGCGCACCGGGAGCGGCCGCGACCTTCGAACCGAACGTCTTCATCAGCATCTCCTCGACCGGCGCGGTGTCGATCATTGCACCGAACTCGGAGATGGGGCAGGGGATCAAGACGGGGCTCCCGATGATTGTGGCCGAGGAGCTCGATGTGGCGTGGGAGAAGGTGGTGATCGTGCAGGGGGACCTGAATCCCGCGTACGGTCGCCAGTCGTCGGTCGGCAGCGGGTCGACGATCGCGAATTACACTCCGTTGCGTCGAGCCGGCGCGACGGCGCGTGCGATGTTGATCGAGGCGGCCGCGGGGACATGGAACGTGCCGGCGGGCGAGTGCACGACCGATAAGAGTTTCGTCATCCACGCGACGTCGAATCGCCGCTTGTCATACGGCGACCTTGCGGCGAAAGCAGCGACGCTGACGGCGCCGGCGAACTCTCCGCTCAAGGATCCGGCGAACTTCAAGTTGCTCGGCACGCGTGTGCCGGGCGTCGACAACCAGAAAGTCGTGACGGGCGCGCCGCTCTTCGGGATCGACGTCAAGCTTCCGGGGATGGTGTACGCGACGTACACGAAGTGCCCGGTGTTTGGCGGCAAGCCGGTCAGCGCGAATCTCGACGAGGTGAAGACGAAGCTCGGCGTCCGCGATGCGTTCATCCTCGATGGTATCGACGGGCTGACGCCTGGCGTTGCTATCGTCGCGGATTCGACGTGGAACGCATTCAGTGCGACCAATGCGCTCAAGGTGCAATGGAACGAAGGCCCGGTCGCGAGTCAGAATAGCGCGGAGATGGCGAAACAGGCTGAGGCGTTGGCGAAAGCCACTCCGCCTGATGCGCTACCGGCAGGTGCGACGTCGATCGAGGCGGTCTACCACTATCCGTTCCTCGCGCACGCAACGCTCGAGCCGCAGAACTGTACCGCGCTGTTCAAGAACGGCACGATGGAGATGTGGACGCCGACGCAGATGCCGGTCGCGGGCCAGAGTTTGGTGACGCGCGGGCTTGGCATCGCGCCAAAGGACGTCGTGGTGCACATCACGCGACTCGGCGGCGGTTTCGGCCGCCGCGGCAGCAATGAGTTTTCTCTCGAGGCCGCGGTGATCGCAAAGCGGCTCGAGGGCACGCCGGTGAAATTGATGTGGACGCGCGAGCATGACTTTGCGCACGACAACTATCGGTCGAACGGCTGGCATTACTTCAACGCGGGCCTCGACGGGTCGGGGAAAGTCGTCGCGCTGCACGATGCGTTCGTGAAGATGCAGGGTGGGCCGGGCGATATGAGTGCGGGCGGGTTCCCGTTCATCGCGATTCCGGGGTCGCAGGTGAAGTCGAGCAAGCTGCCCGCTGGAATTCCAACGGGGTACTGGCGCGCGCCGGGCGACAACGGCAACACGTGGGCGACGCAGTCGTTCGTCGACGAGCTCGCGAATGCGGCAGGTCGTGATCCGGTCGCGTACACGATGGATTTGTTGGCCGCCGTTCCGGGCGCGACCGGTGCGGGCGCGGGGCGCGGCGGGTTCGATCCGGCGAAGATGACGGCGGTGCTCAAGCTCGCGACGGAGAAGGCGGGGTGGACCCGGTCCCATCCGCGCGGGCAGGGTCAGGGTTTCGCAATCACTCATACGAACAACGCGTACGTCGCGATCGTCGCCGACGTCGATGTGAGCAAAGCGGGCGAGTTGGCGATCAAGAAGTTGACGGCGGTTGTGGACGCGGGCACGATCATCAACCTCAGCGCGGCGGAGAATCAGGTGCAGGGGGCGATGCTCGACGGCATCAGCGCGGCGTGGTTTCAGAAAATTCTCATCGAGCACGGTGCGGCAGGCCAGACGAATTTCGACGAATATCCGATGCTGCGCATGAACCATTCGCCGCCGGTGGTCGAAGTGCATTTCATGAAGTCGCTCGCTCCGCCGACGGGCCTCGGTGAGCCGGGGCTTCCGGCCGCGGCGCCGGCGATTTGCAATGCGATCTTTGCGGCGACGGGAAAGCGCATTCGCACGTTGCCGATCGTCGACAGCGATTTGAAGTGGTCGTGAGCGTCGTCGTCGATCGTTCTGATTGAACGAGACACGCCTCAGGCCGGGTCCGAACCAGCAGCGCGAATTTCCGTCCACTCCACGCGACCACTGCGGATTGCGTCGCGCACGAGACGTTCGCGAGTAGTGAGCTTTGAAACGCCTGTCTTCACCTCGACGAACACGATCCGGCGAAGCTCGCCTTCATCGAGGCCGTCGAACACGACGAAATCCACCGGGCGTCCGAGGAACTGCGCGTCCTTCGGGTTGAATTCAAATTCCGGAAGATACGGAACGAGCTGCTCGTACATCTGGCCGCGCGTGACGGCGCGGCTCTGGTTCACGGCGTCTCTACGCGCGTTGCGCGTATACCGCGGAGCGATCACCGCGACGAGCAACAGCGCGATGAACGCCCCGATGACAATGCCGACCGCCAGCAATACAAGCCCGTTGTCCACCCGTCAATACTAATACCGCCAACTCGCGAGGTCTGAGCCCGCCGGCGCCGAGGCGAGGATTCTGCTCTCAAAGCTTTTGAACCAATACGCGGTGTCATGCCCGCTCCAACAATGCGGCTGTCGCTCTCCGTACTCGACGACGGCATCGGCCGGAGGGTTCGTTGTGGACTTTAGAAAATCCTCCATGAGATAGACGGCATTATTGAGATGCCACGTGTCCATGGTGCCGACGTAGATGTGCAGCTTTCCCCTGAGCTTCGGACCGAGCGTCGCCCAATCGCGCTGAAGGATGTACCGCAGATCGTAGTGCTCCTTCCAATACTCGGCGACCTTGTGATCGATGACTCCTGTCATCGGATCCCAGATCAGCGCCGGATATCCTTCGCTTGTTGTCGGGCCGTAGACGGCCTGCCAGATATTCCACTGATCGCCGGAGCGGCCCTTGCTCCCGAGCACCGCCTCCCAGTGGATATCCTCTTCCGTGGTTGACTGAAGATGGCCCAGCGGGCTTCGACCGTCGGGATGCGGAGTCTTTTTCCAGTCGCTGTTGATGTAGAAGGCGCTCTTTTCGTCGTAGATGTTGATCGTCTCGTACTGACGGAAGTCGACCGCGTCGGGACACGCGCCCCACGCGCCGTTGTAATCGTCTGGGTAGAAGATCTGTGTGGCAAGCGTCTCCCAACCGCCCGTTGAGCCGCCGAACATTCCACGCGCCCAACCCTGACCGACGCCGCGAAAGCGCTTCTCGAGGAACGGCAACAGCTCGTGATTGATCGCGTCGCCATACGGTCCGACGTTCGCCGAGTTCACCGCGTACGAATCGTCGTAGTACGGATTGGCATGCTGAATGGTGATCATCAGCATCCGCGGGAAGTTCGGCCCAGTCCATTGTTTATAGAAGTCATACGCCGGATCCCCATTTGCGGCGCGGCGACCGCGACCCGCGCCATCGGCCGGTGCCGGTGTTTCGCGAAAACTTCGCAACTCGTTTGTGAAATGACCGTGGTCGATCATCAGCGGATAGCGGGCGCTTGGATGCTCGTCGAATCCTTGCGGCAGCAACACGATCGCGCCGAGGAACATTGGGCGGCCCCAGAATTTGGTGAGCGCCGGGCTCTGGAAGCGAACGTACTTCACATATTTTGTGTCTTTCGGCTGCGGGATCGGCGGAATTTCCTGATCGAGCGAAATGCGAATTGTCTCATTCGATTTGGGATCGACGTGCACCTTCAGTGGAGCGTTGTAGAAATTGCCGGGCGACGTGTTCCAGTGCTGGCCCTCGCCCTGGTCCATGTGAAGCTTGACGGTGTGGCCGTCCGATCGATGAAACGTCTCGTACCGATTCAACACGGCCTGGACGTAATAGTCCCCGGCTGGAATATCGGCGATGCTCGCGAGTGGGTACCCGAACGTCTTTCCGTCGATGAGTGCAGGCACGCCTGGCTTGAGCGCGTCGACATCGATGCCGAACGCGAGCTGCGTGTCTGCCTGATAGACGTTGTTCTGAAACCGAGGTTCGCGGCGGTTGTTGTTCGAAATGACGAGGATGATTCGTCCGTCGAGCGGCGCCTTGCTGCGCGATTCGGGGAAGGAGACCGCGAAGCGGAGCCGTGTCGTGGCGGTCGCAGACTGGGCGTGCGCCGCTTGCGTGCTGGTTGCGGCCACGGCAGCGCACAGGAACAGTGTGCGGCTGGCGTGAAGGATGGTTCTTGGCATGTACGTCTCCATGAGCGGCCCGGAATGGGCGCGGGCCGGGGCTATTATACGGTGCGTCGCGCGAGTCGCAAGACAGCGATTCACTGTTTCAGTTTGGCCACGTATGCGCGCGACTGTTCGCCGACGACGTCGATCAAATTTCCCATCGTGAGATTGATGTCGATGAGATGCAGCCCCCATGTCGGCACAAGGCGCGCACCCATTCGATAGTCGCCGCCAATCTCGCCTGTTCTTGCGCCGGTCGCCGATGGATGGACGGTAATCTCGAGATACCCCGTCGAGTTCTCGTTCGACGCACACTTGGCTGTGAGCATTCCTGGAACACTCACCCACGGTGTCTCGACGGCGCGCGGTGGGTTTGTCCACGCTCGTGACTCCGGCGAGGGAGCGGCTGATCGAAAAGTCGACGCGAAGTATGAATGCAGTTCGCCGCTCCCGCCGGCCAATGCCGCAGGATTCACGCACGCTGCAACCATGCCCGCCCCGGCGACGTGTCCAAACATTGGACTCGGTGGCGGCGGCGACGTCGAGCGAAATGACGCATACACGATCGCGCAGCCGGTCTGTGACGCCGCGTGACACAACGGCACGTTCTTGAACGTCCCACCGACGTCGCGACCCGCAGGCACTGCGACGCTGGTTCCGGCGAGAATCGCCGACACAAGCCGGCCGCGCAGGGGTGTTTCGTCAATCTCCTCACGAATGAGCTGCGTCAGAAGTGTCGAACCCTGCGAGTGTCCGATCAGCACAACGCCGCGCCCATTGTTGTCGTGCGCGATGTAGTACCGCCACGCGTCGCGAACATCCGCATACGCCAACGCAAATGGCAACGCAGCGCCGCCGGATGTGAGAACTCGAAACAGCCCCGGAACCGTGACCTGCCGGTACAGCGGCGCGAAGGGCCTGCACGTCGACCCGAATCGCGCGAACTGTTGGCGCACCACGTTCAGTTCGGCAGGCTCGGCGATCATGCTGCTGTTCATCCCCGTGTCCGGGGAGACGGTGGGATATATATAGAAGCAGTCGATTGGCGCGTTGGGATTCGCTGCCCACGTCTCGCGGGTGAAGGCGCCGTCGGCAGCGATGATGGTCGTCGTGAGGTCGACGCTGCACGCTTGGTTGTGACCGGGGCGGCAGAGCCACGTTGACGGGTCGGCGTAGTCGATATGCGTTTGTGCGCTCGTTGGCGCGGCTTGGGAGCGAAGGCTGGACGGCGCAGCCACGAATAGGGCGAGGGTGGCTGCGGCGCAGGCCAATCGTCGCACGTTGAGGAAACTGAGCATTGGCGACACGTTTCATCTCGATTCAGGGCGGAGAATCCGCGACTTCCATAACGTAAATGACAATGACCTCACAAACAGAATCCGTCCAATGCTGTATCGCCGGCGGCGGGCCTGCCGGCATGATGCTCGGCTACCTTCTCGCGCGACAAGGCGTGCGCACCGTCGTTCTCGAAAAGCATCGCGATTTTCTGCGGGACTTTCGCGGCGACACGGTCCATCCGTCGACACTTCAGGCGATGGTCGACCTGGGGCTCATCGATCGATTTCTTCAGCGACCGCACAGTGAATTGCAATGGATCGGCGCCGAGGTGGAGGGTGAAACGATCAAGGTCGTGCAGCTCGATCATCTGCCGGTCGACTGCAAATTCATCGCGTTCATGCCGCAATGGGAGTTCTTAAATTTCCTTATGGAAGAGGGCAAGAAGCTTCCGACGCTGACGGTGCATATGCAAGCCGAGGCGATAGGGTTGATCGAGGATTCCGGTCGCGTGGTTGGCCTGCGCGCGAAGACCTTGGGCGGCGAGGTCGAGTATCGAGCGGATCTTACCGTCGGCGCAGACGGCCGCGGCTCGAAGCTCCGCGATGCGTCCGGCCTTAAAGTCGACGATCTTGGCGCACCGATGGATGTGCTGTGGTTTCAACTCCCCCGCGATTCCGACAACGAGGACCAACTGCTGGCGCGCGTGAACAACGGCCGGTTCATCATCACGATCGATCGGGGCGACTATTGGCAATGTGCGCTGGTCATTCCGAAGGGCGGAGCGGATGTCGCGCGACAACAGGGTATCGAAGCGCTTCGAGCGAAGATCGGCGAGGCGGCGCCGTTTCTCGCGAGCAAGACGGGTGAGCTGAAGTCGTTCGACGATGTGCGATTGCTCACGGTCGCGGTCGACCGTCTCGAGCACTGGTCGAAGCCTGGGCTGCTGTTCATCGGCGATGCGGCGCACGCGATGTCACCGATTGGCGGCGTCGGCGTCAACCTGGCCGTTCAGGACGCAATTGCGGCGTCGAACATTCTTGGCGAGCG
>JBDTAE010000007.1:0-32536 GCA_039924785.1 Gemmatimonadaceae bacterium
ATGCAACGCGACATCATGTCCCGGAAAGGGCACATCGCCTCGCGGAAGTGGCATCTGACGTCAGTGATGCGCAACCTCAATTCGAAGCATGACAAGCTCGCGTCAGTGTCGTGCTCCGTCACCCCCGCGGATCGCTATCTCACGTCGCGATCGCGCGACCTCACCTCGACACATTACAAAAGAAAATCGAACGCGGCGACGTCGCGGCCGATCGTCGCGATGTAGAACCGCCGCACCGCGACGTATAACCAGTAAGGTGCAGGTTCGCGTCAACCACCTGTCGCGTAGAAACGAAACGCCGTCAACGAAATCTTCGTTGGCGGCGTCTGATTTTCCGTTTCTGCGATCTGCGACTCGAACGCTGCTCGCTCGGATCGTCGAGGAGCTATTCGTGCGCCGGAAGCGGCTCCATCGTCTCGGGATTCACCGGCACCTGCACCTCATCGCGATACGGCGACGTCAACAGCGTTACGCGGAGCCGCGGGAAGGCGCTCATGAAGGCCATATAGCACGTCGCCCATGCACCGCCGTAAAGCAGCAAGCACCCGATCTCCCAAATGCCGAACGGCAGTGACGGCGCAACGCCGTACTCCGACGGGAACACTTCGATGTACCGCATCAACCACATGCCCGTGAGGCTCGACAGGGCGAGAATGGTCATCGCCGCGCGATTCACCTTGGCCGCGCGACCCAACAGGCCGAAGAACGGCGCGAAGAACACCATGATCACCGACGCCACAGTCACCCACTTCCACGGCGCGATCAAGCGCAACCGCATGAAGAAGGTCTCCTCCGCCATGTTGCCATACCAGATCACGAGGTACTGACCAAAGGTCAGATAGCCCCAGAACGCGGTGAACGCGAAGCAGAGCTTACCGATATCGTGAAAATGCACTTCCTCGATCACGCCGCCGGCTCCGCCGAGGAACGCATTCCACGTGCGCACGAGAATCGAGAACAACATGAGCGAGCAAAGCCAGCCGCCCATGAAGAACCACCAGCCGTACAGCGTGCTCTGGAAGTGCGACGCGAGACCCATCGACAGATCCCACGCAAGCACCGACCAGCCGATGCCGAATAGCAGCACGATGAATACGGCGAGCCTACCCTGCTTGGAGTGCGTCGAGTGAATCTCGCGACGCTCATCCTTGAAACCCGCACGCATGCCGGCGCGAATGTTGGCCGCCCAGTCGGCTCCCCATTCCTTCGCACGACCGACATCGAGACGAACGGACGTGTAGATGTACCAGATGCCGAGCCAGGTGATCAGCGCGAAGATCCCGAGATCGCGAGCCGTGAGGAACGTGCTGTTGTAGTACGTTGCCTTCTGGGCGTTGGGATACGCCTCGCCGCGGGCCCACCAGAAGATGTGGCTACGGCCGAAGGACAGTGAGAGAAGTAGAAATACGAACGCGACCGGCAGGAACGCGACGTACCCTTCCATGAACCGGATCACGCCGCGCGACCAGCGCGCCGTCGTAATGCGCTGTACGGCGACAAACGTGACGCCGGCGCTCGAAAGGACCGAGAAGAACAACCAGTTAGCGTGAAACGCGCGCCAGGCATGGTCCGGATCGACGAACAAACCGGCAATGAAAATGATTGCGCCGATCACCAACGCGGCGAGCGACATCGTCTTGACAGATTTCGAAATCTCTCGGCTCGATGCGGCAATGACTTCGTCGGCGGTCAGCACGCGCGGGGGATGAAGACTCATCGGACGTCCTCCGGCTTTTTCGGCATCGGCTCTGCAGCTTTTTTCACAGTATCAGGCATCGCGGGCGCGGCGGCAGCAGCGCCACCAACCGTGGGGTGATAGTACGGAGCGGGACGCGTTGGTCCCATCGTCGAGGCGCCCGGCACGGTCGCGCCGGTCTCGCCAGGACGACCGTGCGTGGTGTCGGCGGCGATCGTTCCCTTCCCCTCAATCGACCGCAAATAATTCACGATGTCCCAGCGGTCGGACTCTTCGATTCTGTTGTACGAAGGCATGAGACCGCGACCATTGCGGATCATACCGAAGACGTAGCCGTCGGAACGCGTCGTCGCGACGAGTGAGCCCGCGCCGATGGCAATTCCCACCATGCCGTACTTCGTCGCGTTGCCATTGCCCATACCTAAGGGACCGTGGCAGATGGCGCAGTTGATCTGAAATTGAAGGCGACCGCGATTCACCGACGCCGAATCAGCCGGCGTTGGATTCGGGATGTTCTCCATCGCGACGATGTTTTGCGGCATCGGCGCTCGATCGTACATGAAGCCAGGCGCCGCGCTTCCGTAGATCGAAACCGATCCCTGCGGATTGCCGCGGAACGGAATCGTGTCCGCCGCGGTCTCCCACGGATCGATCTTGGGCTGCTGTTTGAAATCGGTGAACCACGAGCAGCTCACAAGCGTGAACGACAAGACGGCCGCCGCGGCGAACCGCATGGGGCTGAGGTTAGCGCTCACGTCGCACCTCCTCGGCACCGTGCTTCGACAGAATCTTCATCGCTTCATCAGTGCGGTCGGGGTCGGCGGCCACCCACACGCCGAAATGTCCGCTGCTGAATCGCGCATCGTAGCCCACGGTCGTCGTGAGCCGCGGAATGTGCGCGAGCCCGAACATGGCGAACGCGGTGGCCAGCCCGCCGATCAGCACCATCACCTCGAAAGCGAAGATGGTGAACGGCACCCACGTCGCGATCGCCTTGCCGCCCACGACGATTGGCCAGTAGTCCGAAATCCACACCGGAATCCAGTAGCCGAACGTCACGCCGGCGAGACCGAACGCCAAGGTGAAGTACCGCACCTTGCTCGGCGGCGCGTGCAGCGCGTGCTCGAATTCATGGCGCGGCGTCGGCATGAAGACGGTGATGTCGCCGACTTTCGATTTCCTGAGGTCTTCGACCGCGTGCACTGCGGAGTCGAGGTGGCTGAATGCTCCAAGAACGCCTTGCATTAGTGGGCCCCCCCTTCATAGCTCGGGTCCACGCCGCCGGCCGTGAGATCGTGCTCGTCATCGAACGGATGCGCCATGCGCGGCGGTAGCGCTTCCTTAATTTCGGCCATCGCCATCACAGGCAGCTGCTTGATGAACAGCAGGAACCACATGAAGAACCACCCGAAGCTGCCGAGCAGAATGCCGTAGTCCACAAACGTCGGCTGATACGCTCCCCATTGCCAGGGCTCGAACTCGTGCGACAGCGAAGGAACGACGATGACGAAACGCTCGAACCACATGCCGAGGTTGATGAACAACGACAAGATGAAGAGCCAATTCGGATTGCGCCGCAGCTTCTGCGACCAAAGCGACAGCGGAAGGACACAATTGCAAATGAGCATGATCCACGCGGCCCATGCCCACTGACCGAACACGCGGTTCCAGAAATAATCCTGCTCGAAGTGATTGCCGCTCATCCACGCGACCTGGAACTCGGTGAGGTACGCGAGTCCAACGACCGTCGACGTGAACAGGCAGAGCTTGGCCGCCGCGTCGAGATCGTTCAGCGTGATGTAATGCTCGAGGTGGAACGCCTTGCGCAACGGAATCGTGATGGTGAACACCATACCGATGCCGGAGAAAATCGCGCCCGCGACGAAGTACGGCGGGAAGATCGTGGCGTGCCAACCCGGCGTCAGTGCCATCGCGAAGTCGAAGGACACCACCGAGTGCACCGAAAGCACGAGCGGCGTCGCGAAGGCGGCGAGAAACAGGTACGCGCGCGTGAAATGCCGCCATTCGCGATCCGAGTTCCGCCAGCCCAGCGAGAGCATGGCGAGGATCGACTTCCGCATCGGATTCGTTTCACGGTCCCGCAAGATCGCGATGTCGGGAATCAAGCCGATGTAGAGAAAGGTGCTGGAGATCGTGAGGTACGTCAGGATCGCGAACACGTCCCACACCAACGGGCTCTTTGGATTCGGCCAAATGAGACGCCAGTTGGGATACGGAATCAGCCAGAAAAACTTCCACGGCCGGCCTAAGTGCAGGATCGGAAACAATCCTGCCGTCATGACCGCGAACACAGTCATCGCCTCGGACACGCGATAGATGCTTGTTCGAAACCCGGCGCGAAACAAATACAGACTGGCGGAGATCAGCGTTCCGGCATGACCGATACCGATCCAGAACACGAACGTGACGATGTACACGCCCCACATCACCGGAGGCTGATATCCCGCCGCGCCGAGTCCTTCGTAAACCTGATACGTCCAACATGAACCACCGACGAGCAGGCACAGAATCGCGATGC
This sequence comes from Gemmatimonadaceae bacterium, assembly GCA_039924785.1. Lineage (GTDB taxonomy): Bacteria > Gemmatimonadota > Gemmatimonadetes > Gemmatimonadales > Gemmatimonadaceae > JAQBQB01. The sequence continues at coordinate 4,236 of JBDTAE010000007.1, forward strand.
CGAGCGCCGCGAACCAGCCGAGGCTGGGTCCGAGCGTGCCGGCGATCTCGCGATCGACCTGTTCGTAATCTTTAATCGCGGGAAACTTGACCGCGGCGGACGGGATGTTCGGCCGTTGACCGCCCGGAAACGGAGAAGCAGATGTCGCCATGACTGCTCTCCTTTAAGCCCGCGGCGCCGTCACGGCGCTCGCCAGATGGTTGACCTTCTTCAAGTACACCACCGCCGTGTAGGTGTTGAGCTCCTCGAACACGTGATAGGCGCGCTTATCGCCGATCTGCTGCGCCACCGTCCAGTTGGGATCGGCGGCATCGCCAAAGGTGATCGCGCGCGACGGACATCCCTGCGCGCATGCGACTGTGAATTCGTCCGGCTGCACGTCGCGATGCTCGAGAGCCGCGCGGTTCTCCGCCTCGCGAATGCGCTGCACGCAGAAGCTGCACTTCTCCATCACACCCTTGCCGCGGACCGTGACATCGGGGTTGAGCTGCCAGTTGAGCGGCTCGGGGAACGCGTACTGCTTGCGACCCTCTTCGCCGTACCCGAACCAGTTGAAGTAGCGAACCTTGTACGGGCAGTTGTTCGAGCAATACCGAGTCCCGACGCAACGGTTGTAGACCTGCACGTTCAAGCCGTCGGGCGAATGGTACGTCGCGTACACCGGGCACACCGGCTCGCAGGGCGCGTTGCCGCAGTGCTGGCACATCATCGGAATGAAGCGCGCCTCGAAATCCTCGCCGAACTTTGCGTCGGGATTGCCTTCGAAATAACGCTCGAGACGAATCCAGTTCATCTCCCGACCACGAGCGATGTTGCGGCCTGGAACCTGATCGGCCCAGATCGTGGCGTTCTGCCAATACGCGCCGACCGTCGGGATGTTGTTCTCCGCGTTACACGCGGTGACGCATGCCGAGCACCCGGTGCATCGCGCGAGATCGACCGTCATCGCCCAACGACGCTTCGCCATTCCGCGAATGTCGTTCGGGTCGTACAGGCCCTTGTCCTTTCCGTGATTCTCGGCCGTCGGTGCGCCGAAGTCACCCTGCGCGTCGGCCGCGACCGGCGATCGGAGACCGGGCAGAAACGCATGGCTCGCGTCTCCAGGAAGCGACTCTTCCGCCTTCTCGTCGCCGCCGGCCGGCCTGTTCAGATCTTCGACGTTGATTGCCTGCGCAATCCCACGACCGTGCTGCCGCGCAGACCCTTCAGTGCTCGGAAGCGTTTCATGATCGCCGGTCTTGGTAACCGACGCTTTCGTCGCGGTGAGGATCAATCCGCCGCCGGCATCGGTGCCGACCGGAATGAGGTCGAGCACATTCACGCCAAGGTTGCGTGAGTAGCGTCCGTACCCCCACTGCACCTGATTCTTGTCCTGGTGCATCGGGTTGAACGTCGGCGTGGCGCCCTTGGAGCGATGGCCCTGGCCAATCGGAATCGCGATCGTGTCCTTGTGAACGCCGAGGTACGGGAATGCCGGCGCTTTGACAGAACCGGCGGCCGTTTTCACCTCGAGAATGTCGCCGCGATCGATGCCCAGCCTGACCGCGGTCTCCGGATGAATCTCGACCCAGGTGCTCCAGCAGATTTTGGTGACGGGGTCAGGAAGCTCCTGCAACCACGGCTTGTTCGCGCCGCGTCCGTCGCCAAGAAGCGGCGAGACGTACGTGATGAGCGTGAGATCGCCCGTACCCATCGCGCCGGCGGTGCTCTTTCCAGGCGCCGCAGCGCGCGGGGCGCGGTTCGGCAAGTTGCCGGCGACGATGCCCTTCGGCAGCGCCGCGTCGAGACCCGCAGCACCACCGGGGAACGCGGCGATGAGCATGCTGCGATAGTCGGCGGCTGGGAACTTCGGTGCGGTCGCTGCATCCTTCTTCGCGACCTGAATGAGCACGTCCGCGGTGCTCGGCGCCATCACGGTGATTCGGCTGTTCGTCTTGAACACCGGATCCATCGTCGGCTGCATCAGACCGATGGTGCCGCGGATCGGCTCGGCGTCGCCCCATGACTCGAGCGAGTGAAGGTCCGGGATGATCAGATCGCAGAGCTCCGACGTTTCGTCGGGAAAGCTGGTGAATGAGACCTTGAATCCAACTTTGCTAAATGCATCGGCGAAGTTGGCGGCTTTCGGAAGCGCGTGAGCCGGGTTGACCCCGCGCACGAATGCGACGCCGACCGCGCCGGAGCGCATCTTCTCGACGGCGGCGAGCACCTGATCCGTGTGCGCGATGCCTTCGAAGCCGAGGAGTGGCTGCGCGGGCTTGATCGTGGTTCCGACTGCGCCGTGCGCCTTGTTCAGCTCTGCGGCGGCGAGCGCGACATCGAGCGCGTTGTCGCCGCGCACGCCGCTTACCGCAAGAATGTGCTTCGAGGCCGCGACGAGTGTCGCGAGCTTCTTGAGCGCCGCGGCGTTCTTCGGATCGAGGCCGGCGTCGGTCACTGCCTGATCGACGCTGCCCTTTCCGAGCAGCGCGTTCGCGACGACGAGCTCACCACCGGGCTTGCACGCGATCCATGAGTCAGCGTTCAAACCAGTGAGAGACCGGCGCGGTCCGACGTACACGAACGCGGGCGCGTCGCCGAGCTTGGCGCGGGCGTCGGCGAAGTCGAGTTGTTGCGGAACGTTCGCGCCCCACCCGTCGAGGAAGTCGGCGCTGAACGAGACGATCAGATCAGCATCCTTGAAACTCAAGAACGGCCACGCGACGCCGTACGAGCGTTGGTTCGCTTCGATCGCGGCGGAATCCGCTTCGAAGTCGACGCTCAAGTGCGCCGGCATTCCCAAGCTGCCGAGCCACGTGTCGAGGAAGCGCGGAAAGGTGCCGCTCTCGTGCTGGTTCATGAACACGGTGCCGCCGGCTTTGCCGCTGGTCTTGGCGGACGCGAGCCCCGCGGACAGACGATTGAGCGCGTCTTCCCACGTGATCGCCTTCCATGTGCCGCCTTCGTTGACCATGGGCATACGGAAACGATCGGGGTTGTACAACCCTTGGAGCGCCGACTGTCCGCGTGCGCAGAGTGCACCGTGGTTCAGCGGGTGATCGGGGTTTCCTTCGATCTTGATTGCGCGACCGTCGCGCGTTTCGACGATGAGACCGCACGCGGCGGAGCATTCGCGGCAGGTCGAGGCGTAGTACGTCGAGACGCCCGGGACCGTTTGGTCGGGCGAGACGAGGTACGGGATGAGATGTCCGGCGTCTTCGGAGCAGGCGGTGGCGGCAATGGCCGTCGTCGACAAGCCCAAGACTTTGAGGAACTCGCGGCGCTTGACGCCGGGCTTCTTGATGTCTTGGGTCATGTTAGTAATGGCAGTTGGCGCAGTCATAGCGCGCCTTCTTGCGATCGGCGGCGGGGACGGCTGCTGGAGTTGCAGCGCCCTGCGCGGCAGGCGTGGAGCCCGGAACCGTTTCGTACCCGGCGGCCTCGAGACCTTCCTTTGCGCTGTAGCCGTTGACGTGACAGCTCACGCACCATCCCATGTTGAGGCTCGCAAACTGGTAGACGCGATCCATTTTTTGGATCTGTCCGTGGCACGTCTGGCAGGTGACGCCCGCGTTGACGTGACGCGTGTGCGGGAAGTGGACGTACTCAGGGACTTTGTGAATGCGTACCCAGGGGATGGGTTTCGCGTTCGGTCCCATGCCGGCGCCGACGCCGGCGACGTCAGCAAACTTGTAGAGCTTCGCGAGCTCCGCGCTTTTGCGCGCGGGGCCGAGATCGCTCGCGGGCCGGTCTGGCCCGATCAAGTTGTGGCACCCGATGCAAGTCGAGACGGCGGGTAAACCCGGATCCATCGACTTGTTGGCTGCGTTGTGACAATAGAGACAGTTCATGCCGAGTTTCTGCACGTGAACCGGGTGCGGAAACGCGATGGGCTGAACTGGAGAGCTCTTTTGTGAAGTAGAGGCGCCGCTGTATGCGGAGAGCATGACGGCGCCGGCGGCCAGGGCCAAGAGGCCTGGGATGGCGGTCCACTTCCTTCGCTTCGTCATCGCGATGGGGTGGGGGTGATGTATCGAATGGAATGCGTTGGGGGAGCTTGTGAACAAATTCACAAGCTCCCAACTGGCCGAGAAATCTGACTAGCCAGGATTGCCGACGCAAGTGAGCAAAGCGTTGTGGTGCATTGTCGTGTATTGTGCTGAGGTGTAATCCTAATCGAGCATGGCCGGTATGTCTGCAACCAGTAACCGTCTTTTCGCGCGTCGTTTACTCGTTCGTGTTTTGTCGGGCCCCTGCGGCTGTACAAATCGAGGCCGCGTTTGCGAGGGAAACCCCCTGAAGATCGGGCGGCAAAAGGTCGAGGGTTGCACGAGGTGTCTGCGTCAACCGCAAAGGCCATTGGGTGCCGAAGACGAACCGATCCGGTCCGACAGTTCGAAACAGCTTCGCCAGATGATCTTCCGGCGGACCCCAGATCCACGAGATGTCCCAGAAGACGCGCCGCTGCTCTTCGGGCGTCAACCCCCAATGCACTTCTTCGATCATCTCGCGACCGGCCGCCGCGACGATGACGCGCACGTCGTTTCCTGCGCGCGCTATCGCACGAATCGCCGCGGCGGACAGATCGCCGGCGGAATCCATCGAGTGACGCTGGCGAAGATCTTCGAATTTGACGGTGAGCAGCAGCCCCATCCTCTTTTCGCCCGCGGCGATTGCGAGTTCGCTCATTCGAGAATCCGCAGGGCCAAGGCCCCACTGCGGTGGATAGGCTCGTACGGCGGGAGCGCCGTTCTGCACCGCCAGTTCGAGTTGCCCGCGCCAGTCCGGCCAGTCGGGCCGCACGGCGGGAACGGGGCGAAGGCGGTCGCGAAAGGGACCGAGTGCCGAGACCAGCGCGCGATTGCCGGCTGACGGGTCTCGATAAAAAACGGACGGCAGATGTCCGACCCACGCCTCGTCGATCTGCTCGCGATCGAGCACGCGGAGTAGCACCTCGGGATCCGGGTGCGGAACGTATCGAAAGGGATACGGGCCGATGAGGGTGTTGACGTCGGTGGTCACGTGTTCGGCGCTGGATAGTGGGTCATGGCGACTGGCTATCGTGCGTTTTGGCCACGGAATCCGCGGAAACCGCGGAGCCACGCGGATCTTTCGTCGGGCATTGACACCTCGTCTTTGCCGCGAAGGTCAATTTTGTTTTTTTAAGTCGAATGCTTGCCCGAGTCATTCCGAGCTCGTCATAAGAATGGTCGCAAACAAGAGAACACAGGTCAGACACACCGGGCGAAAGCACTATCGCACCAGGAGAAAGCATTCCGCGAGGTTCCGCGGATTCCGCGGATTCCGCGGCTAACAAACCCATCCACTCAGCTCGGCACACCACACACGTCAAGCGGCAACGAACGCTTCGCATCTCGGAAAACTCTCCGCCGGAAAAATGCGCGCTGCATTGCGCCAACGAATGTTCGAGTGGTCTTCCACCGTGAGTGAAATCGCATCGAGCGCTCGCAGCTTCGCGAGTCCGGTGCACATCGTGAGGTCGCTGCCCCACAACAATCGCGTCGTGCCGAGCGCGGCGATCGCGTCGTCGAGCATCCCGCGGTCGACGCCGCTGCCCGAGAGATCCGGATAGATGTTCGGCGAATCGACGACGGCCGGGAACGTATGCGCGTAGTCGCCACCGCCGCCGATGTGCGCGAGAATGAAATTCGCGCCGGGATGACGATTGGCCAAACGCGCCAAATCCGCGCCATCAGAGATCTCTTGCGTTGGCCATTCGCGACGCCGGTGCTGCCAGATGTGATGGAGAATTGGCAATCCAAGATGCGCGGCCACTTCGGCGATCGGATCGAGCAGCGGATCATCGGCGCGGCGGCTCGCGAGCAGCTTGATGCCAATGGCTCCGCGCGCAATGCAGCGCTCGAGCTCGGCCATTGCGTGCGCGGTGTAATTCGGATTCACCGTCACCATCATTCGCGTCCGATCGGGCTCGCGGGCGCATAAGGCGAGCATCGCGTCGTTGCCGTATGTGACGTCCTCGGGCGACGGAAAATACGTGGGCGACGTGTAGCCGTAACTGCCGAGGATCGACGCGACGTGGTAGGTGACGCCGATCTGGTCGCCGGCACGAAAGCGCGCGGCGTTTACGTCGGCCCAATCTGCCTTGCCGGCTCTGTCGTGCAGAAAATGCGCGTGCGCATCGATCAGCGGATCGTTGCCCGCGAGCGGCTCAGTCACCGGTCCGCTTCCTCGTCCCGCAATTCGACGAGCGCCGCGCTCGCCCCGCCCTCGATGCCGCGAATGGCGTCTTCGTCATGCGCCAGTGCCGCGTAATTGTACGCGCCGCGCTTGAACAGGACACCGTTCGCCGCGGCAAGCTCGAGAAACCGCGTTTCACGCTCCGGCGAATCCCATCGGAACATCCACATCGGGTCGATGCCGTCGATTGTCACGCCTTCCACTCCGCTCGCATCGATGGCGGCGCTGACGGACGCGCGGATCTCCGCACCGACATTCCACAGCGACTCGCACACCTCGGCCTGATCGTGCCAGTTCAACACGGCGCCGCACGCCGCGAGACTGGCGGCCTCTCCGGCGAGCGTCGACGAAATCCATGTCTTCCGCGCGGCATTCATGACGTCGTGATGTCCCACGACCGCAGCCAGCGGAAAACCGTTTGCCATCGCCTTGCCGAACGATGCGAGATCTGGAATGATGCCGGAATACTCTTGATAACCGCCCGTCTTGAGACGGAAGCCGGTTTTGAGCTCATCGAAAATCAGCACGGCGCCGCTGCTCGTCGCGAGCTCGCGCGCCCGGGTGATCCACTCAATCGACGGCAATCGCTCGATGACCGGTTCGATCACAATGGCCGCGAGCGCAGTCCCTGCGTCCGTCACCGCAGCTTCGAGCGCGGCGATGTCGTCGAACGGAACGCGACGCAGCAAGGTTTTCGTGGCGGCGGGAACGCCGGCCGCGTCGTCGGCACACCAGTCGAGCCAGCCGAAATAGCCGCAACCAACGACGAGGTCGCGCGCCGTGTACGTCCGGGCGATCCGAACGGCTGCAGCCGTCGCTTCCGCGCCGGATTTCAGAAACTGCACGCGATCGGCGCACGGAATAACGCCACACAGCCGTTCCGCGACATCGACTTCTCGCACGCTCGACAAACCGCAGACGTTTCCAGCGGCGATCGCGTCAACAACTGCGCGAGTGACGTTCGTTTCCGCATAGCCAATCGCGACCGCGCCGAGTGCCATGGTGCAATCCCAGTACTCGTTGCCGTCGGCGTCGAAGACTCGGCTGCCTACAGCCTGCGTGAAATGCGTGGGACCGACGGCGTCGGCGCGACCGTACAACGCTTCCGCGCGTTTGCTTCCGGTCGACGCGCCTGTCGGCATGACCCCGCGGGCCCGCGTCTGCCAATCGGCGTCTTCGGGCTCCTCCTCTTCACCGACCTCGAGCTCGTCGTCCGGGGTTGTCTCGGGTTCAATGACTTCGCTCTCGACTTCCTCGGGAGCAGGCGGGTTCGATTCAGTCTTATTGCTGCGGTCGAAGAAGCGGCGAAAAGGCATTGGAGGAAGATGGGTGGTGACAGGCGATGGAGTCCAGCCCTCAATCCTCGTAGTCCACGCCCTTTCGTTTCAAGTAATTCGTTATCTCGATGACCATCGCGCGCATCAGCGAGAGCTCCCTCGCATTCGGCGCGGCACGGAACGCCAGCGACCGGAACGTGCGCATGATGTGCTCGGGGAAACGTGTCTTGAAGAACTGAATCGCCGTCAACGAACGCTGTGTCTCCGCGAAGAAGCGCTCGAATTCATCGTTTGTTGGGGGAGGCGCGTCCTTCCGCGGCGGCGCAATCGTACGCGTCGCGTCCGCCGCGGCAAGATGCAACTCGTAAAGGGCGATCAAGGCGGCCTGCGCAAGGTTGAGCGACGCGTGGTTCGTGGTGGGAATGGTTGCCGTCGCGTGCACGCGGTCGAGCACGTCGTTCGGCAGTCCGCTGTCCTCCCGGCCGAACACGATCGCCACCGTTCCATCGGCCGCCGCATCAAGCAGCTCGGTCGCCGCCTCTTTCGGGTCGATCAATCGCAGCTTGGCGGCGCGACGACGAGCGGTAAACCCGACGGTGCGAACGCAGTCGGCCACGGCGTCGTCGAACGAATCGAAATGCCGGATTGCTTCGATCACGTCCATCGTGCCGTGCGCGATTCCCTCGAGGCGAACCACCTCGTATTCGCAGGGACGCACGAGACGGAGCCGTGCGACGCCCATGTTCTTCATCGCGCGCACGGTGGCGGCGATGTTCACGGGATCCTGCGGTTCATAGAGAACGACGACGATCGAGTCGAGAATGGAATCAGACATCTGGCAATTGTACTGGGACGAGGCTCGCGGCATCGTGCCGGTCGCCGCGGAGGTACACAAACTCGCCGTTCGCGCCGCCTAACACGAGCTGCCCACGGCGTCGTAGTCGCCCGCGCGGCATTTCGTTGACGAGCACGTCGACTGCGGTCGGAACAATACCACTGACGACGGCAGAAATCCGATATCCGCCTCCGACGCGCGACCATGTCGCGGCAATTGCGCCCGGCGCGTCCCACCCGTCGATTCGGCGGGCGCGGACCGACGACGAATCGACGTCGGGCACCAACAGCCACGCCACACGTGCGTCGAGCGCGCGAACGAAAAGCTGCACCGAATCGCCGTTGATGTCAGGGTGCTCATTGTCGTACAGGTTGACGGCGTTTGCCGCGGGAAACGTCAGATCGCTTTTGGCGACGTCGATCTCGACCGACAACTTCGCATCTTTCCACGACAGCGAAACAGCGCCTGCCGGCGAACCGGCGCCGGACCATGATTCTTCCGATCGGCGGTAGTTCGATTCGCCGAGCGCGAGGGTGACGCGGCGCGGGCTTCGCGGAATCACGATCGGAGGGGCAGCGTCGAGCGCATCGCAGGGATCACTCGTGGTATGCGCCAAAGCTGGAACGACACCGACGAGATCGATGCTGCTGCGCGCCTCGCCCGCGTGCAGCTCCACCTGCCAGCCGTCGCTCGTGCGCCGATGAATGTGCGACGACCCATCATTCAGACCAACGCGCATTCCGCCCTCGAACGAGACCACATGGACGTCGCCGGTCCAACAGAGAACGCTTCGGATGGTCCCCGCCGTCCCGCGCGTTCTGAGAACTCGAAAAGTCCGTTCATCGTGCCCAGGCGGCCCGTACGACGTGGCGCGATACCAATCCGTGTCGTGATCGCATGACGACCACACATCGAGTCTCGCGTCGCCCCGTGTCGCGACACCGCGCGCCATCTGTCCCTCGGCGACGCGCTGGATCGAGACATCGTGGGCGAAGCGAAAGCCATCCTCGAGACCGTCGCCGCCGTCGAGCAGGGCGGGCACCGGATCGGGAATGCCGGTAAGCACCACATTCGCGTGCAATGGAAGTTCGACTCGCGCCGCGTGGTCCGACGTCCAGGCAAATTCGTCGACGAGGTATTCAGACATCACAACGATCGTCCGCTCGACGCGAGTCCCCGGCGCGATCTCCTCGGCAACCGCGGACACCCAGCCGGCGGCGCCACGGTCGTCGTAGGCGAGCAACCGACCGTCGACCGGCCTTTGGGATTTGCCATCGATCATGGGCGCGTTGTGCGCCAGGGTGCTGCGATACCAATGCAGCGACGGATCGACGTATGAGCCCGTACCGGAGTCGTCGAGCCAACGCGAATCGCCGTCGGCGAGCAGCAGGTTCAATCGATCGGGATGACCGTGGCCGCCACCGGAGTGACCGAAGTCGAGCGCGACGTACGACCGTCCGCAATTGCGGCGGAAGACCGCAATGCCCTGCGACGGCAGCAACGTCGATCGCGGCGAGAGGGGTTCGAGGTGAGGAAGATTCTCTCGCGCGCACAAGAGCGCGCGCCAGCTCAAATCCGCCCGCGTGAGGGATGACTCCGACGAATTTCTTTCGGCATCGGCGGATGAAACGGCGCGTCCCGTGATGCGGCGCGGAACATCGTCCTCATACAAGCGAGCGAGCGCACCGCCGAGCACGGGGTCGGCGGCCCGCGCAAAGCCAAGCTCGCAGTGCTCGGCGATTCGCCACTGCCGCAACGAAATCCTGTACTGCGAATCGCGGCGCGACGGCAGCGTAACGTCCGGCAAGGCGGTCGCGAATGGCGTCGAGAATCCGAGTTGAAAGCGATCGAGCAGCGCTTGTGAAATCTCTAAACCGGCGACCTCCGCCATCGTAACGCCGTACCAGAGCCCCCGATGGGCAAAGAGATGATAGTTCTCTCCTTCGAACCAGGTGCCGTCGGGAAGCAGACCGTTGTCGAGATGCGCAGCGATTCCCCACTTCCCGTGCACGGCGCCTTCTGCGGCGGCGGCGTCGCCGAGGAGGCGCGACGAGGCCAGGAGCGCGACCGCGTTCCACACCTGGCGATTCGATGCGCCTTCGTTGTATTCGGCGATGATGGCGCGGCTCGGCGCAATGATTCGGTCCCGAACCCGCGACGCCAGCGCACGCTGATTGCTCGACAGCAATTCGGTCGCAGCGCAGATCTGCAACAGCCAGATCGATTCGAGGTACGTGCTGAAGAACAAACGCGTCGGACCGAGGACGTTATCGACGTTCGGATATTTGTCGTATCGATCGACGTACCCGTCGAGAATCGTTTCGGCCAACCGAGCGAAGCGGTCGTCGACACCGAGTGCCGATAGTACGGACGCGTGAACGGCGCGCTCCGCGAGCCAGAGCTGGTACCAATAGATCCAGAACCGATAGTGGAGGTCGCCGCGATACACTTCGCCGCAGAGTGGGCAGCGGTGTTCGTGCGGCTGAAAGGGATCGAACGCGAGCAGGGTGCCGTCGCGCGCGCACCGTCCGCCCTCCCGCGATAGCAGGGCCTTCTCATCGGGGATGAACACGTCGCGATCGAGCAGCGCTGCCAGGTCGGCGGCGAGCGACGACGAGAGCGGCCGAAGTCCGCGATTCGCTGCGACCTGCCGCGCGGTGAGCGAGTCATCCGATATGAGAAGGCTCATTGCCGCGCCGCGCTCAACCCTGGCGCGGGTCCTGTTTGCCACTGCGAGAGCGTCACCATTTCGCCGCGTAAATCCATCGTGACGTTGCGGAGACGCGCGGCGATGCCCTGAAGCCCACGCGAGTGGTAAATCCAGGCGACCGGAACCTGATCCGCGAGAACCCTCTGCACATCCCGCCACGCGACCGTCCGCGCGGAATCAGTGGTTGCGTCGCGCGCGGACGCAAAGAGCGAGTCCAGCCCGGGCGTGTGAAATCCAGTGTAGTCGAGCGCACCGCCCGCCTGTCGTGTTTCGAACATCGCGCCGAGGAACGCGAGCGCGACGTCGCCGGGAATGCCGGCGACGAGGACGTCGAATTGTTTTTGCGGTGCGCGCGCCAAAGTAAGAAACGTTCCGAGCTCGACCTGGCGAATATTGACGCGGATTCCGCGTTTGCCGAGGTCTGCTTGGACGAGCTGCTCGAGCGCGTTGTCGCCGCTGCCAACTGTGGACAGCTCGAATTGGAAGCGACGTCCGCCGCGCGCGCGCGCTCCGTCCGCGTCGCGAGTCCAACCGGCGGCGGAAAAAAGTGAGTCGGCCAGCGCTGTATCGAGCACGGGACCTCCCGGGAGCGCGAGCGGACTCTCAGGGGGAACCGGGCCCGCCGCGACGCGACCATAACCGGCGAGCGCCGCGCGAATGATCCGCTCACGGTCGATCGACAGCGAGATGGCGCGACGCACTCTCGAGTCGTCGAACGGTGGTTTATGAACGTTGAATATCAATCCGGTCGTAAAGAGGACGGGGTAGTCGAGCACGCGCATCGACGGATCGCGCGCGGCGAGTGCAGCCATCGTCGGCGCAATGCCCGCGACGTCGAGCTCACCGCTCGCGAGACCCGCAAACTTCGTCGTCGGCTCGTCGACCACGCTCACGACGAAGCCGGCGAGCCGCGGCGGGCCGCCAAGCGTCGGCGAGAATGTACTATTGCGCCGGAACACCCAGCGCTCGCCGGCGCGGCGTTCAATGAACTTGAATGGTCCGTTTCCGACCGGCGCGAAGTTGAACGCAGCGCGGCGTAGGTCGGACCGCGGTACGTTCGACAGAAGGTGCGCGGGAACGATCGGCAACTCGCAGAGAATGAGCGGAAACGCGGCCTGAGGCGTTCGGAAGGCGATCTCGGCGGTCGTGTCGTTGGGGGCGAACACCGAATCGATCGATGTGAGATCGGCCGCGCGCCAATATCCGGTCGCGGGATCGCGGGCGGCGTCGATAGTGAATGCGGCGTCGCGAGCGGTGGTCGGCTGTCCGTCGTGCCACGAGAGATCGCCGGCGAGGTGCAGCGTGAGCCGCTTCCGATCGGGCGACCACTCCCATCGCCGCGCGTAATACGGCACCGGCTCGAGCAGCGAATCGTATTTCGCGAGTGTGACGAACAGTGCGAAGCGCTGAATCTGCCGTGAGAGCGAGTGTATCGTGACGAGCGGATTTCCCGACTCGAGATCGGTGCCGGAGGCGTAGACAACGGTGTCGGCCGGATGCGGCGCCGCGCATCCGACGACAAGTGCGACGCCGAGCGACGTTGACAGGCACAAACGCCGGTACACCTTCAACGCGTGCATCTACCTCCGTCACTTCGAGCACTGTTGCGCCGCATCGGCCTCACGTTGGTGCTGCTGTGGTTGATCCTCACCATCACGTTCGCGCTCATCCGGCTCGCGCCGGGTGATCCCGCGGCGTTTCTCGTTCCACCTACGGCGAGTGCCGCGGACGTCGCGCGAATTCGCGGCGAGCTCGGTCTCGATCAGTCGATCGCCGTTCAATATGCACGATGGGCTGCGGCCTTGCTCCGTGGCGACCTCGGGGAAAGCTTCTCGCTGCACCAACCAGTAGCGCGTGCGCTGCTACAAGCGTTGCCCGTTTCCATTGGGCTCGGATCCGCGTCGCTGCTGCTGACATTTCTGATTGGCGTGCCGATCGGAATGGTCCAGGCGGCGCGGCGCGGCCGCGGTCTCGATCGACTGCTCACCGTGATGACGACGTTCGTCTATGCGGCGCCGAGCTTCTGGTTGGCGCTCGCGTGCGTGGCGGTGTTCACGTATGGGGCGGCGGCATGGGGACTGCCTCCGTGGCTTCGCCTTCCAGCGTTCGGTTTGCGATCGCCGGGCCTCGAGCTCGGCGGCGGCGCTGCCATCGCTGATGTGGTGCGACACTCGCTGTTGCCGGTCTCGATTCTCGCCGCGGTCGGCGCGGCGGGCATCGCTCGGTATGCGAGATCCGGCATTTCCGACGTGCTGTCGCAGGATTTCGTGCGTACGGCGCGCGCAAAGGGCATGACCGAGTCGCGCGTGTACTTTCGCCACGTGCTTGCGACTGTGTTGCCGCAACTCGTCGTCCTGTTCGCGCTGTCGCTGCCAGGACTCGTGGCCGGCTCGATCTTCGTGGAAGCCGTGTTTGCCTGGCCGGGCATGGGTCGGCTGATGGTGAACGCTATCGTCGCGCGCGATTATCCGCTGGTGATGGGAGCGGCCGCGGTGTATGCGGCGCTCGTGTTGTTCGCGAATCTCGCGGGCGATCTCGCGCTTCCGCTGGTCGATCCGCGACGGCGCGCATGAGGGTTCCATCATTGTTTCGCGGCTTCGAAGGGGCCGCCGTCGCGCTTCTGGCGACGATGGCCGTACTGGTGATCGTCGTGCCGCTGGCGTCGGGACAAGACCCGATAGGAATCGGGGATGTGCTATCACTTCGACTGCTCCTGCCATTCACGCGCGACCCACACGGTGTCTTTCACCTGCTGGGCACCGATCGGTTTGGGCGCGACCTCTTCGTTCGCATGATGCTCGCCGGTCGGATCTCACTCGCGGTCGGAGTGCTTGGCTCATTGTTGGCGAGCGGCGTCGGAACGCTCGTCGGAGCGACGGCGGCGTGGACCGGCGGTGTGGTCGACGCCGTGTTGATGGCAATCGGCGACGCGTTGCTCGCGGTTCCGCGGCTCGTGCTGTTGCTCGTGTGCGCGGCGCTGTGGCAGCCCGGCGTCACCACCGTCGTGGTGGTTCTCGTGGGCACGGGATGGATGGGCGTCGCTCGATTGGTGCGCGCCGAATTGCTGGGCGTAAAGACTCGCCCGTTCATCGACGCGGCGACGTCGCTCGGGGCGTCGTCACAACGTGTTTTGTGGAGACACGCGTTGCCGAATGCGCTCAGTCCGGCGATCGTGGCAACGACGCTCGGCGTCGGCAATGCGATTCTCCTGGAGAGCGGACTCTCATTTCTCGGGCTGGGGATTCAACCGCCGGCGCCAAGTTGGGGAAACATGATCGCGGGTGGGCGCGATTTGATCGTGTCGGCGCCGTGGGTCGCGATCGCGCCGGGATTGGCACTCGTCGCGACGGTGTTGGCGTGCACGCTCATCGGCGACGGGCTGCGCGATCGCGTCGCCGGAGATACCGGGGCGACGCTCCGGGACCGCGCGTGATTAGCGAACGAGAATCGTGACGATGTCGCGGGGCGCGGCGAGGATCGGCACGGTGCGGTCCTTGAATGCGATATGGGTGGTGGGTGTTTCGTCGAGGCGCGACTGTCGGGCTTCGTGAACGTCGAACGGCAGAATCCATTCACCAACGGTCGGCTCCTCGCAGAGGTTGATGCATCGAAGCACCAGCCACTCGCCGTCCTCGCTCTCCTTGATGGCGGACAAGCCGAGCCCGATTCCGTCGAGCTCGACGCCCTTCACTGGCGAGGCCGGTATCGAGAGCGCCGCCCGAAGCGTGGTGCCGACGATCGGTAACACCACGTCGTCCGCGGCGCATTCGATGTCGTGAATCGTTTCACGACTGCGCGAACCATGCAGCATGAAGGCAAATTCGGCGGCGAACGGGCCAAGGCATTGTGCGGCGGGAGTGGGGCGCGGCCAGCCAGCGTGGCCGGGGCGTTCGGGAATGTCGTTGCGAGACAAATCTCCGACGCCGCGCACGAGCGTGACGATCATCGAGCCATCGTCGCGCGTTTCATACTCGGCGAGTCCGTCGGAGAACACCGTCGCTCCGGCGGCGTCGGAAAAGACCGACACGTATCGGTGCAGCGGAGCTGTTGGGAGCACGGCCTCGATCTTAGCCTCTTCGCCCGAAATGACAATCTTCTCACGAAGCACGGGGCCGAACGCGGCGTCGGCCCATGTTCTTGCGCCGATCAGGTCCGAACGGAACACCATGCGAAGTCGATGATCGGGCGCGTGGTTCTCGCCCGTCACGCGGACGCGAACGAACGGTGAACCGAAATCGAGAACGAGACTGACGGAAACGTCCGCCAGCGCCCGGGGTTCAGGGTCCGCGGTGGCGATCGCGAATCGAATCAGGAACTCCCCGCGGAGAGGTCCGGCAACGACCATGCGCTTTTCGCGGACGGTTACGTCAAACGGGCGAGGACGCGGCGACGACGTGTAGAGATCGCCCATGTCGACATCATCGATGAAGTCGATCAGCGATTCAATGCGACGTTTGGTCGCAATGTCTTCCAGCCAAATGTTGCCTTGCTCGGTCACCCCGACGGCGATCGCATCGTTCGACACACTCGTCTTCGTGGCGGACAACTTACCCGGCGCTGAATCACTCACGCGATCACCCGCTTCGATTGGCTGGCAGCTGATTGCGTATGCGCCGATCTTGTCGACCCACGCTGCATACGTCGTGACGCGGACCAGGTCGTTGTCAGGATAATGGCACGGCGACTCCGTTAGAGAATATTCATCACGTTGCGACAAAAGCTGAATGTTCTTCGCGAGTCCGGGGGGCGGTGCCATCTCGTCGTCGAGCGTTTTGACTGCGGGCGCCGATCCGGGCCCGACCGGCACGTCACGCAGGAACTGCTCGATCTGAATCACAGCGACACCCGAGCGCGTGCGCGCCGACGGGTTTCGCACGACCAGCGCAGGCTGCCACTGTTCCTTCGCACCCCGCGCGGCGACCGGATCATGACCGATCAACCGAAGGATGGAATCGTCGCGAATTCCCTCGGCTTGATTGCGCGCGGATCGAATCCGGAGTTCCATCGCTGACGCAACGTCATCGATCGAGCAACCGCACAGCGTGTCGTGCGGATGCGCGCTCAAGAGCGTTCGCCAGGCTGCCTCTACGAGTGGCCGGGTCGTCGCTCCGCGATATGAAGCCAGAGCAGCCCACGGCTCAACATCGCGAACCAGTTGTTGCTCGGCCGCGGCATTCATTCGCTTTTCCGCGGCCCGCGTCGCGAACGTCCCCTGCAGCGTCCACGTGTATCCGTGCGAGTCGCGCAACTCCCCCCGAACGACGGGAAGGTCTTTTTTCGCCGCCGCGGACACGAGCGTTTCGCCGAACTGCCGCAGCGAACTGCGCCTCGCGGAATCGCCGGTCGAACGTGCGGCACCTCCCAATGCGACAACAGCCTCGTCGAGGTTCTGTTGACGCGCGTGATGATCGGCACCGTTTGGAATCAGCACGACGGACGTCGTCGAGCGCGGTTCCAACTCGGCCCGCATTCGTTCCCAGCGCGCCGCCGATTCCACCGCGCCGCTGGGGAGGTGAGAACCGAATTCGTAGCCGTCGCGCGGAAGGTGATAGAGCAGCGCGGTGTCCCCGTTCGGTGCCGACCAGCGCACGGCGTCACCGGCCGGCCATCGCGGACCGCCATAGCCGCGCCAGAGGATGATCAGCGGCAACCCGAATCCGGCCGCGATCGATGGAAGCGCCGCCGGATGTCCAAATGAATCCGGGCAATACAACACGTGCGGAATCGTCGCGTTGAATCGCGCCAGCGATCGTCGCCCCGCGAACAAGTTGCGGACGAGCGCCTCGCCGCCCGGAATGAGTTCGTCGGCAAGAACATACCACGGCCCCGCCTCGAGACGGCGGAGGCTCAGGAGGGCGGATAGATCGGCGGCACGGTCCGGCCGAATTGAGAGATAGTCCTCGACGACGATTGCCTGGCCGTCCAGCAGAAAACTCTCATCATCGCGCGGCGGATCAGCGATCAGCTCGTCGACGAGCGCAACAAGGCGTTGCTGAAAACGCTCAACGGGATGGTACCACTCGCGATCCCAATGGGTGTGCGAGACGATATGCGCGTCGAGGGCCATTCCGAACATTAGGCGATCCACCCGGCATAAAACAGAATGGCCACGGCCATTTTCGCCGCGGCCATTCGAGTGGACGCCACCGCGCCGGAACGACCTCTAGAGGACTGGCCGGCGTCCGGTCACCAGACGCATGACGATCACGATCAGCGCAACCACCAGCAGCAAATGAATCAATCCGTTGGTCACTCCGAACGCCAAGAACCCGAGCGCCCACAAGATGACGAGTACGACCGCAAGTGTAATTAGCATGACCCTAACTCCCCGTGTGAGTGATCCCTTTCCGCACGAGCTTGTATGGCAACAGTCGTACCGCGCAACGAGCTCGCGCCGTGAAACACGAAAGTCAACTGCCTCCGCGACCCGAGCCATCGCGATCGGCGAGGTCGACGACAGTCTGACGCGGCAACATTCGCTCAGTCGATGCACGCTCGACGATTCGCGCGCGATCGGTCACGAGGGGCGCCGTGCCCGTCGAATGCGCGACGCGCGCGAGGAGAATGCGCGATGCTCTCACATCGTGGCCCACGTCGATCAGCAAGTGAGCAAGATCGCCCGTGCCCCACAGCACGCCAGCAATCACAATGAGCCGGCTCGCCTCGCCGAGCAGCGTTGGCAGCGCGGCCGAGCCCTGGGTGTACACCCCGGTCGCGACCTCCGCGACGAGGAGCAGCACCATGATCACCGCCATGAACCGAAACAGCTTGGACAAATAGCGAAGTCCTGTGTACGGCTCGAGGTCGGTCACACGAACTTCTTTGAGGAGCGGATCCTCTTCGCGCAGCTTGCCGTCGTGAACGTCGGCCGACGGGCCGGCGCTGAAGAGTTCGTTCGTGTCCGCCAGTCGTCGATGTTCCGTCACGTCAGCCTCCTGAAGTTCCCATCCAACGCGCTCGATATCCGCGCACGTCGATATGAATGAAAGGACCGTGCCCCGGCGCGGCCGTATACACTCCCGCGCCCCCAACGAGCTCAGGATGAGCGGACTCGACTCGGTCTACAGCGGCTTCGATGACCCTCGCGTCCCCGATCGAGATCTTTCCGTCGTGGTCGAGGTCGTCCATTTGACCGTCGCCATCGTTGTCGATGTAGATATCCGCCGCATCGCCATACATGTGCCGGCTGAGGTTCGCACGGCCCGCGGTGTTGCCACCACCATGGTTGTATTGCGGAGTTCTAAACCCGCTCATGACTTTCACGCCGTGCGTGTCGTATCCATGCTCGGAAAGATCTGTAAGCACGAGCTCGAGCTTGTCCACCAACTTCTGCTGAAGCACGATGTACTTGGGCCAGACGTTCGGCTGGTCGTGGGTCAGGAAATCCCGCAGGGTGAAATGCTCCGACACGGCAGTAGCCGCATTTGCCTGCGTGACTTCGATGAAGCCCGAGGGCGTCGCATACGCGCTCGGCGGTGCCTTTGCCGGGCCGACCGCTCCCCTTTCGCTCGGCCACGTACCGATGTAATACAGACCCACGCGGCCATTCTTCTTCGCGCTGAACGGCAGCATGGCGATGACGTTGAACGTCGAAATCGGACGCATCGCGTTGCCGATGTTGAGCAGCACACTCCAGATGCCCGCCGCGGTCGGACGTGACTCGACGTGCCCAGCATTTGCATAGGCAAGGCTCGCACCGTTCGGCAGCACGTCCGGCCGCAGCGCAGTCGCGGAAGGTTCGATCGCTGCTTTAAGCTTTCCACTCGCGCCGCGAGCTCCAGCGAGAATTCGATTGGCGATCGCGTTGAGCGCCGCATCGGTGAGGAACGCCGTCGTGGGCGCCTGCTCGTGCGTGAGCGAGCTCGTGATCTCGGCCGTCGCACTCGTAACGTCGCCGCCGGCTGAAGCGGGAGACGGCAGCCGGTGAGTGGTGGAAATAGATACGCCCCAGCCGACCGCGAAGACGCACAGCACGATCGTCCCCACGACATTCAGCGCGCGCTCCCCTCTGACGGAGAGGCCGAGCCGTTTTGCCGAGGCAGTTGATTCCGCGTCGCGAGCCAAGGAACTTCCCATGCTTATTGTACCGCGTTCGAACAAGACGTTTCCATGTTCGCCGAATTCCACCACAAACGCCGCCCCGCATGCATTCGCTGCTCGACCTGTTTCATCGTATTCGAGATGTTCGCGCCATCATTGCGTGGGGCGGTTATGTTGGCCTGACCGCGATCATCTTTGCTGAAACTGGCCTGCTGGTCGGATTTTTTCTGCCCGGCGATTCGCTGATCGTGACGGCCGGTCTTCTCGCGGCCACGACCGGCGTGTTCAATGTATTCTGGCTTGGCCTCTTGTTGACGGTGGCGTCCATCCTCGGCAACAGCGTGGGTTACGCAATCGGGAAAGCGACCGGTCCCCGGTTGTTTGCACGTGAGGATTCGCTGCTGTTCAACAAGAAGCATCTTTTTCGCGCGCACGAGTTCTACGAACGCCACGGTGGCAAGACCATCATCATTGCGCGATTCATGCCGATCGTCCGGACGTTCGTTCCAGTCGTGGCCGGTATGGCCGCGATGGACGGGCGCCGCTATACGCTCTACAACATCGCCGGCGGCCTCGGTTGGATCTGGAGCATGCTGTTCATCGGCTACTTCCTGGGCCGCTACATTCCGGGAGTCGACCAGCACATCGAGACCGTCATCATTATCGTCATTCTGGTCTCGTTTCTGCCAGGGATTATCGGTTGGCTTCGCGCGCGAAGCCAATCGTCGCCCGCGAAAGCC
Organism: Gemmatimonadaceae bacterium; assembly: GCA_039924785.1. GTDB lineage: Bacteria > Gemmatimonadota > Gemmatimonadetes > Gemmatimonadales > Gemmatimonadaceae > JAQBQB01. The sequence goes on from JBDTAE010000007.1 coordinate 24,036, forward strand.
GCGGACGACCGCTGAGCATCACTGCGTCACAACCAGCAGTTCCGCGAAAACGACGCACACGAGGAGAAACACCATGGCCTTTACGCTGCCCGCGCTGCCGTACGCGAACGACGCGCTCGAGCCGCACATCGACGCCAAGACGATGGAAATCCATCACGACAAACATCATCAGGCGTACGTCAACAACCTCAACGCGGCGATCGAGAAAGCCCCGGAGCTCGCGGGCAAGTCGCTCGACGATCTGATGCGCGGCATCAACACTGTGCCGGAAGCCGTTCGCACCGCCGTGCGCAACAACGGCGGCGGTCACTGGAACCACTCGCTCTTCTGGCAGCTCATGGGCGCCGGCAAAGGCGGCGAGCCGACCGGCAAGCTCGCGGACGCGATCACGAGCGCCTTCGGTGATTTCAACAAGTTCAAGGATCAGTTCTCTGCCGCCGGCATGGGACGTTTCGGTTCCGGCTGGGCGTGGCTCGTCAATGACGGCGGCAAGCTGTCGATCACCAGCACCCCGAACCAGGACAACCCGCTCATGGAAGGCAAGACGGCCATCCTCGGCCTCGATGTCTGGGAGCATGCGTACTATCTGAAGTACCAGAACAAGCGTCCCGACTACATCGTCGCGTGGTGGAATGTGGTGAACTGGGACGCTGTTGCGGCTCTCTACAAATAGTGTGCGTCGGTAGCCGCGGATTTCGCGGACATTAGGGGGAAATCCGCGGAATGCTTTGTCTCGGATGGACGGTATCAGGGTCGTTGACTGGTGCCGTCTTTTTGAACAATGAGACTTTGTTGATGAAGCCGATCGACGGCGGTGATCCGTCGTTCTGTTTTCTTTCACTCTGTTTTGTTTCTTTCTGCTCTCTTCTTGAGTTCTGCTCTTCTTTCTATCTTTCTATTTCTCTCTCTGTCGCCTCACTCCGGCTTTACCGCAAACGGCACGATCAGCGGTATTCCGATGTGACTCCGCGGATTCCGCGGCTAAAATCGATCCAGCCGCTCGCCGCAACCCACTGAACGCGCCGGGACGCCTATCGCCGTAACGAGCTCCCGACAAAGACGACACCGGCCCGCATCACGAACACAGTATTTTGGATCGCCGCAATGTCGCGCCCCGGATTTCCACGGACGGCGATCAGGTCCGCCACAAAGCCCGGCGCCACGACACCGAGGCTGTCGCCGAGGCCGAGCGCTTTCGCGGTGAGCGATGTTGCGGTCGTGAGCGCGTCGAGCGGTTTCTGACCAGCCTTCACGCGGCAGAGCAATTCGTCCGCATTGCGTCCATGCGCGAGCGCGACGGCATCGGTTCCAAAGATCAGCTTGAGACCCGGCGTCGCGAGCGCGCGCCGGAACATCGCGGCGGCCGGCGGCAGCGCCTTCTCAAACGACGCAAACGTCTCATCGGTATAACCGGACTTCGCATACACATCGCGATGATCGAGATAATTCTGAAACACTAAACACACCTGCGGATCGAAGATCGTGCCATGCTCGGCCATCAGTTTGAGCTCGGCGTCCGTCGCGAAGGTTCCGTGTTCGATCTCGGTGCAGCCGGCGAGTGTTGCCGCTCGCACGCTGCCCGCGCTGATCGCGTGCACGACCGAGCGAAGCCCCTGGGCTGTTGCCTCGCCACAGAGCGCGGCGAGCTGTTCGTCGGAAAAGGTCTGCTCACCTCCATTCTGTAATCCCGCCGACGCGAACAGTTTGACGACGTCCGCGCCGCGCGCTTTGAGGCCGCGCACGATCGCACGCAACGAATCGACGCTCAGGCGTTGGTTGGTGATTTGTAGAATCGACGTGAGAATCCGCGGCCCGGGCGTCTGCCACCGATTGACTGCGTCGCGCAAGTCGAGGTCTTCCACACCGCCGAGGCTTTGGATCGTCGTGAAGCCGGCATTGAGTGTCGCGTAGAGATTTCCGGCGCGTGCCAGTGCCGACTGTGCCGGCGTATCGCCGTCGCGACCGTTGTGGAGCGCGCCGTCGCGATTGATGTACCAACCCGGATGCACGTGCGCGTCGATGAGCCCCGGAAGCAACGTCGCATCTCCGAGCTCGTACGTTGGTTTCGTGGACTTTGCGCCCGCGCCCGTGACGACCCTTTCGATTCGCCCGCGTCGCACGGTCACGAGGACGTCATTCGTCTCTTTGCCGCGTCCGTCAATCAATCGCGCGGCGTGGATGAGAACGTCGCCGGTATCGCGCGGTGCCAAGGAGGAATTCTGCGCGCCCGCAGGCAACGCGACGATGGCGGCCGCAGCCGCAAAACAGAAAACTCTCATCAGTTCGCTCAACAGGAAGATTTTTTTGCGAGAAGGAATCGCGTTGGTTGTCGATAGAGTCCGCACCGATCCTGCCCTTCAACGTGCATCGTCAACGCACGCCAACACGCTCATCTCGAGCTTTTGAAGCTGGACGGGATCATGGGACGACTGCGAACGCTAGTTGCACGCACGGCGGTGACGCTACTACTCGGTGCGTGCACGCACAATGGATATCAGGGCCGTCTGGGTCGCGGGGTAGCCACGGAATACGCGGAGTTCGGACGGAAGCTCGCGGAATGATTGTGTGTGGCGCGGCGGTGTTCGGTCCTTGACCGGCACCACCTTCCTTTTGACAGTTGCACGGCAAGTGCTAGTGCCGAACCTCACTGCGAGTAGCACCGATATGCGACTCGACCATTCGAAGCAGTTGTCACGCGCAGCAAATAAGACGCACCCCGAAACAGTTCCACAGCGGACACCAGGCTGTCGCCGCGAGTACAAACCGAGGAGCGTTTCGAAGACAGAAACCAACGTCGCGGCGCACAGAAGGTTCAGCGGTATTCCGTCATAACTCCGCGGACTCCGCGGCTAATCTCACTGGCCTCTCCCGACACGGCCACTCGACGCGCGAGCACTACTGCGCCGCTTCACCCTCGAGATACGTGTACCCTTCAAGCCCCGCAACGTAGTCGGCGATGAACGTGTTCGCTTCCTGACGCGTGATGTGCTTTGCCGACGCAACCTTCCTTCTGAACGTCTGGAGGAGATCCGCCGCTCGGAACTGCACGTAGTTCAGCACTTCCGTCACCGTGTCGCCGTGCACCAAGTCCGTCACTTCGTAGCCGCCGTTCTTTCCGAGACGGATGTGCACCGCATTGGTGTCGCCGAAGAGATTGTGCAGGTCGCCGAGGATTTCCTGATACGCGCCGGTGAGGAAGACGCCGAGCATGTAGGGCTCACCGTCGCGGAACTCGTGCAGCTCGAGGCTCGGGTTTCCTCCCTTGTCGCCCACGAAGCGATCGATCTTGCCGTCGGAATCGCACGTAACATCCTGAATGGTGCCGCGACGAACGGGCTCCTCGTCGAGGCGATGGATCGGCATGATCGGAAACAGCTGATCGATCGCCCAACTGTCAGGCAGCGACTGGAACAGCGAGAAGTTGCAGAAGTACCGATCGACCAACGTCGCCGCGAGATCCGCCTCGATGTCCTCGAACTCGTCTCTGTTCTTCTGAACGAACCGCGCGAGCACGTTCGCCGTCGCCACGTATATCTGTTCGGCGATGGCGCGCTCTCGCAGCGAGAACACCCCGCTGTTGAAGAACTCCTGCGCGCGCTCCTTGTCGAACGTGAGATCGTGGAAAATTTCGCGCACACGGCGCTTCGCCACGTTCTTGCGCGAGGCGTCGCGATAATCGGCCAGCATCTCGTGCACCAACTGGTGATCGTCTTCGGTGAGATCCGGCAGCGGACGATCGCCCTGCGACTCGACGTCGATGACTTTGATGAGCAGCAACGCGTGATGCGCAGTGAGCGCGCGGCCCGACTCGCTGATGAGATGCGGCATCGGGATGTCGTGCTCGCGACAGGCTTCGGCAAGCGTGTACACGACGTCGTTCGCGTACTCATGCAGCGAGTAGTTCACACTCGCGTCCGACGTCGAGTTCGTGCCGTCGTAATCGACGCCGAGTCCGCCGCCGACGTCTACGTGTGTGATGTCGAGGCCGGCGTTTCGAAGCTCGACATAAAAACGCGTCAGCTCCTGGAGTCCGATCTTGATGAAGCGGATGTCGGTGATCTGCGATCCGAGATGGAAGTGGATCAGCTTGATGATGTCGAGACGTCCTGCGGCGCGCAGCTTCTCGATGGCCTGCACGAGCTGCGCGGCATTGAGACCGAACTTCGACTTCTCGCCCCCACTCTCCTTCCAACGACCAAACCCGCGCGACGCGAGCTTGACGCGCACACCGGCGGTCGGCGTCACGCCCAGCTCATCGGCCACTTGGAGCAGCACGTCGATCTCGCTCAGTTGCTCGATGACGATGAACACCTGATGTCCGAGCTTCTGGCCCATGAGGGCGAGGCGCATGAACTCCTCGTCCTTGTAGCCGTTGCAGACGATGAGATGCTCGGTGTCCTCAGCGAGGCCAAGCACGGCTTGAAGTTCCGGCTTGCTGCCGCATTCGAGTCCGACTTTGTGCGCTTTGCCGAATTCGACGATCTCTTCGACGACGTGGCGCTGCTGGTTCACCTTGATCGGATAGACGGTTGTATACCCGCCGGTGTAGCCAAACTCGGTGCGCGCTTCTTCGAAGCGATTGGTGAGCGCCTCGATGCGCGAGCGGAGAATGTCGGAGAACCGCAGCAGCACCGGCAGCGCGATCCCCTGCTCCTCGAGATCGTTCGTGATCTCATAGAGATCGACGACGTGGTCGACGCGACTCGCGTCGGGGCGCACGACGACGTGGCCCTTTTCGTTGATGTCGAAAAAGCCGGCGCCCCACCCCTCGACGTTATAGAGGGCGCGCGACTGTTCCGTGGTCCAGGTGTTCGGCGCGTCGGCCGGTGCGGGATCCGCGATTCTCGTAGCCATGGCGAAGAAGATAATTCAACACGCCGCCCGATGCGGATGTGGCTCGCCCGAACCCGCGCCTCAGGGATAGAGGCGCTGAACCTGCCACCGGTCTCCCTCGCGCACGTACAGATGCCGCACGTGCAAACGGCTCGGCATGTTCTTCCAGAACTCGATCCGTTCCGGCACCACGCGGAAGCCCGACCAATGCGGCGGACGCGGCACTGGCCCGCCGTCGAACTTCGCTTCCATCTCCGCGATGCGCCTGTCGAGATCGTCGTCGTGCGGCATGCGACGGCTCTGAATCGACGCCCACGCGCCGATCTGGCTCGCGCGCGCTCGCGAGGCGAAATACTCGTCTGCTTCTTCGTCGGTCACGGTTTCAACCGCACCCTCGACGCGAATCTGCGTCACCAACGCCTGCCAGTGAAAACACAGCGCCGCTCGGTGCGAGAGCAACAGCTCGCGTCCTTTTCGGCTTTCATAGTTCGTGTAAAACACGAAGCCGCGATGGTCGACCGCCTTGAGCAACACGATACGCGCGCTCGGGCGACCGTCGTCACCGACCGTCGCGAGTGTGAAGGCGGTTGGCTCGGGAAGAATCTCGAGGGGAATGCGCTTCGCTTCGGCGAACACCAGCGCGAAGCGCTCGATTGGATCTGCCGTGCCGGACGCCGCCGCACTATTCTCCGTCATCCCACCGCTCGCTTGTTGAAGCTTTTCATTCCGAACGTCCAGAACACTGTCACAACCACGATGAGCGCGACAATGACGATCGGGATCGGCATGTGTGGAACCGCCGGCGTCAGTGCGCCGCGCAGTCCTTCCGCCACGTAAACCATTGGATTGATGAGCACGATGTATTTCATCACCGGAATCACGTCCAACCCACGCCAAGGATAGTACGCACATCCGAAGAACAACATCGGGGCGATGATGACACTGAACATCAATCCGATCTGCTGCGGCGCGATCGCGGTGCCGAGCCACATGCCGAGCGCCGAGAAGGCGGCGGAGCCGAGGACCGCGATGAGGAGCACTTCGCCGCCGTGTGCGATCGTGAGCTCGGGGATCGGACCCATGACGAGCCGCGCGATCGGCAGCACGACGGTCGCGGCAATGAGACCTTGCACCATGCCGGCGATGATCTTTTCAGCGGCGATGAGATATGTCGGAACGGGCGCCAGCAGGCGGTCTTCGATTTCCTTCGTCCACCCGAAGTCCTGCACCATCGGAAGCGCGACGGACTGAATCGCCGAAAGACTCAAGCTCACGGCCAGAATTCCTGGCAGTAGCGCGGTCTGATAGCTTTTCCCCACGTAGTTCATCTTCGGGAGCACGAAGCCGAAGACGACGAGGAACAGCAGCGGCTGCATCGTTGTACGAATGAGGAAGAACGCCAACTCTTTTCGCGCGACGAGGACGTCACGCCGCAGCAGCGCGAAGAAGACCGACGTCGAGCTGACGCGTGGCAGTTCCGATGATGAAACGCTCAATCGAGTTTCCTCCCGGTGCGCGAAATGAAGAGCGTCTCGAGACTGGGTTCAGTGAGACTGATGTTGGTCACGGTCACGCCAGTGCTTTCAGCCGCGTCGATGACGGGAGAGATGACCTGTCCGCCACGGTCGCTGTACACGCGCAGGGTCTGCCCCGTGGCTTCGGCGCGAAGCACTCCTTCGACTCCGCGGGCCGCGTCGACGACCTTGCTCGCGTCGCCCGACAACGTGAGCTCGACGAGTGTGCCGCCCGGCGCGCGCTGCTTGAGGGCCGCGGGCGTGTCGAGCTCGAGCAGCTCACCGCGATCGACGATGGCGATGCGATCGCACAGCTTGTCCGCCTCGTCCATGTAGTGCGTCGTCATCACGATCGTGCGTCCCTCGTTGTGCAGCACACGTAGAATCTCCCAGAGTGAGAGCCGCGTTTGCGGATCGAGACCAACGGTGGGCTCGTCGAGAAAGATCACCTGCGGCTCATGAATCAACGCGCGCGCGATCATCAGTCGTTGCTGCTGTCCACCCGACATCTCGTCGACCTTGGCCTGCGCCTTGTCCGTAATGCCGAGTTGCTCGAGCAGGGCGCTCGCGCGCGGCAGCGCGGCGCTTGCAGGAATGCCGAAGTACGCCGCATGAAATATGAGATTCTCAATAGCGTTGAGACTCCGGTCGGGATTCGGACGCTGCGGCACGACGCCGATGCGTTGGCGAACGCGAACCGGGTCGGTCGTCACACTCGCGCCGCTGACCAATCCTTCGCCCGACGTCGGCTTCACACGCGTTGTGAGAATTCCAATCGTCGTCGTCTTCCCTGCGCCATTGGGTCCGAGCAGCCCGAAGAACTCACCTTCGCGCACTTCGAGATCGAGTCCCTTGAGCGCGACGATCTCGCCGCGTGGCATTCCGGAACTTCCACCGGGGCCGCCGCCGCCCGGCATTCCACCGCCCATCCCGGGAGGTCCGCCCGCGGGCCGCCCACGCTTTTTGGGCGCGGGCGGGGCGGGATACACTTTTCGTAACGCTTTCGTTTCGATTGCGGCCATGTGTGCCGGTCAGCCGTTGTTGTCGAGCATCGAGCCGATCACGCCGCCGATGATTCCGCTACCCACATTGCCACTGCGGGTCTCGCTCCGATGTTGCGGCGAGGCGGCGATGATGCGATCCGCCAGACGTGAGAACGGGAGCGTCTGAAGAATCACTCGGCCCGGCCCGCGGAGTGACGCGAAGAACAGTCCCTCGCCGCCGAAGAGCGCCGTCTTGATTCCCGGCACCATTTGAATGTCGTAATCAACGGATTCTTCCATCGCGACGATGCAGCCGGTGTCGACACGCAGGGTCTCTCCGGGAGCGAGATGCATCTCGTGTAGGTATCCGCACGCGTGGAGGAAGACGAGACCGTCTGAACCTTCGATGCGTTGAAGAATGAAGCCTTCGCCGCCGAAGAACCCCGCTCCGATTTTTTTCGTGAACGCGATCGTCACGGTGACCCCGCGCGCGGCGCACAGGAACGAATCCTTCTGGCCGATGATGACGCCATTCCAGTCGCGCAGGTCGATGGGCAGAATTTTGCCGGGAAAGTGCGACGAGAACGCGACATCTTGCCGTCTGTTCGCTGCGTTCGCGAAGGTCGTGACGAAGAACGTGTCGCCCGAAAGAGCACGCTTGGCGCCTTGGAACAGTTTGCCCATCAATCCGGCGCCCTGCGCGTTCGGATCGAGGGTCGTGTTCAGCACGATGCCTTCCTGCATGTACATCATCGAACCCGCCTCGGCCTGAACCATTTCGCCGGGATCGAGGGTGATGATGACCGCTTGGAGGTCGTCGCCGATGAGCTTGTAGTCGATTTCGTCGGACATTCGCGGAGTTGTGGGAGGGATGACGGGACGATCGATCCAATGGTCGAAATGCAAATTTGCAGCACGTACCGGCTACTCGGCCACCTCGATGAATGCGTAGCGGCTCGCGGCAGAAAGCAAAAGGCTATTGACCCACGTCCATCTCCCAGGACGTCGTCAGGCTTTCCGCGAATCCATAACGCGGGATCGCGTAGGAGGAAGGGCGGTACGACGCCGGTGTCGGACGCGACAATTGTTGAGAGTTCGCCAGGGCGATGGGCGAAACCCGTGCCCCGTTCAAGCCACGTAAGGAGAAGTGGGAGCGCGATCGCGAGAAGGC
>JBDTAE010000008.1:0-19779 GCA_039924785.1 Gemmatimonadaceae bacterium
CGCGGACGACGATCGGACACGAGAAGGCGACGAATGGATTCTTGTCCGGCACCATTCGACTCGTGAAACGGTAACCGAAATGGTCTCGCGCGCGGTGATCTCGTTGAGTCAGTTCGCGGCGCTCGCGCTTTGGCTTGGCGCCGCGGCGTTCTTCAGTTCCGCCGTGGCGCCGGCGCACTTCGCGGTCCTTCCGACGCGTACACTTGCCGGTGAAGTCGTCGGACGCCTGCTGCCGACGATCTTCTTCTCCGGAATGACGGTTGGCGCGTCGGTCGCCGCCGTCGAAGTGTTCACGCGCGGCGCATGGCATTGGCGCGGCATCGAGTCGGCGGGAACGGTGATGGTGCTTGCCTGCGCGGTGGGGCAATTCATCATCGCGCCGCGCATCGAACGCATTCGCGCGGAGATCGGCGGCCCCATCGATGCACTGGCCATCGACGACGCGCGCCGCGTCGCGTTCGGACGCCTGCACGGCATCAGCGTCGCGTGGCTTGGGCTGGCGATGCTCGCGGCGGCCGTGGCGATGGTCGTTTCCGCCCGGGCAGCACAGAGTCAGCAACGATAATCATTTCTTAATAGATCACTCTTTTCACTCCTCATACCATGACCGACACTCGTCGCGAAAAAGATCCTCTTGGCCCGCTCGACGTTCCGGTCGACGCGTTGTACGGGGTGCAGACGCTGCGCGCCAAGCAGAATTTCCCGATCAGCGGGCTGCTTCCGCTCGAGGCGTTCGTCACGGCGCAAGTGTGGATCAAGAAGGCCGCCGCGCTCACGCACAAGGAAACGGGCCGCCTCGACGCCAAGCGCGCCGACGCGATCATTGCCGCCGCTGACGAAGTGCTCGCGGGGCAGCATCGCGACCAGTTCATCGTCGATCCATATCAGGCGGGCGCCGGCACGTCGCACAATATGAACGCGAACGAAGTGCTCGCCAACCGCGCCAACGAAATCCTCGGTGCGCCGCGCGGTGAGTATTCGCCGGTGCATCCGAACGATCACGTGAACATGGCGCAGTCGACGAACGATACGATCCCGACGAACATTCGGCTCGCGTGTCTCTCGCAACTCGTCGGCCTCAACGACGCATTCGAGAACTTGAAAGGCGCGCTCGCCGCGAAGGGCGTCGAGTTCAACGACATCGTCAAGGCGGGCCGCACTCACTTGCAGGATGCGATGCCGATTCGCCTGGGCCAGGAGTTCACGGCGTACGCCGGATCGATCGCGCGCGGACTCCGTCGCGTCAACGAAGCGGCTGACTATCTCAAGGACCTCGGCATCGGCGGCTCGGCGGTCGGCACCGGTGTGACGGTCGAGAAAGAGTACCCGGCGCTGATGAACAAAAACCTGAAAGCGATCACCGGTCTCGATCTTCGCATCGGTGAAGACCGCATTCAGCTCATGCAGAGCATGGGTGACGTCGCGGGGTTCAGCGCGAGCCTTCGCGTCCTCGCCGTCGATCTCAGCAAGATCGCGAGCGATCTTCGCCTGATGGTGATGGGCCCGCGCACCGGCATCGACGAAATCACGTTGCCGGCGGTCCAGCCCGGCTCGTCGATCATGCCGGGGAAGATCAACCCGTCGATTCCGGAGATGATCAACCAGGTCTGCTTCCAGGTGATGGGATGCGACACCACCGTGTCGATCGCTGCGGAGCACGGACAGCTCGAGCTCAACGTCATGATGCCGGTCATCGCGCACAACGTGCTGCTGTCGATGCGCATCCTGACGAACTCGGTCAACGTGCTCGCCGACAAATGCGTGAAAGGCATCACGGCCAATCGCGAGATGTGCGAGTACTGGGTGGAACGCTCGGCCGCGCTCGCGACGGCGCTCGCACCGCAGATCGGTTATGCGAAAGCGGCGGACATCAGCAAGCGCTCGGTAAAGGAGGGAGTCCTCATTCGCGAACTCGTAAAGCGTGAGAAGGTTTTGCCCGACGCGGAGATCGACGAAGTGCTCGACCTCAAGAAAATGACCGAGATCGGCGTTCCGGGCGGCGCGCACGGCGCGGCCGCGGCGGGATGAGGCATCACCGGCTTACACGGTTCAGTCCCGCGGCTACATTTCATTCGTGCGCATAACAACGCTCGCCGAGTACGGCGTCATCTGTGCTTTGCACCTCGCCCGCCGTCATGGCGAGGGGCCAATCACGGGTCGTGAAATAGCCGAGTCCGAACAGCTCCCGGGCGACTACGTCGAGCAGATTTTGCTCCGACTGCGTCGCGCCGGGATCGTGAAGAGCACTCGCGGCGCGCGCGGCGGCTATGGGCTCGCACGTACTCCGAACGAGATTTCAATTCGCGACGTCATCGAGGCGTCCGAGGTTACGACGTTCGATCTGCATTGCGTGACGCACCCGGTCGGCGAAGAACGGTGCTCGTCGTCCCACACCTGCAGCATCAGACCGGTCTGGGTGCTCTTGCAAAAGAAGATCGACGACGTGCTCGCGGGGGTGTTGTTGTCCGATCTGCTGGCCGAAGAGAGCGTCGTTCGAAGCCGGGTCGGCCTGGCGCCGCGCTCGATTCACGAACAACCGATGGAAGGGCGCGCCCTTCCGGTTCTTCAGGGCTAGTTCGCGTGTCGCTTTTCGATCGTTGGCGCGCCGAACGCGACGCAGGCCGAAAAGCGGCGAAGTACGCCGAGGCATTGTTCCGCGACCCCGAGCGCGCAGATGTGCAATGGCTCTCGGAATCCGCGACACGAGGCGACGTCGACCATGCCCAGTGGGAGCTTCGATACGCCCGGCGCGCGCTCGGCCTCATTGCGGCGCAGCGCGATGCACTCGACGACCTCACAGCGTCCATCGTCGCGCGGGAAATTGCCGATCAATTCGCCCGCGACCGAAACGTCGCCGCTGGAATGGTGGAAACGGCGGAGCGGCAGTTCAACGCGCGACTGTCGGCCTATCGCGACGGGTTGGCCGCAAAGGCCGGCGCGCCGACCGCGATTCGCATGGGGCAGACGCTCTTCGCGTTCGCCGGCGGAAGCTTCAAGGTGCAAGACGCCAACATCGTTCGTGCCGGTGAACTGTTGGCGACGTACCTCACCGAGGCGAACGAAGCGCTGCGAGCCAGCTTTGGGACGGCCGCGCTGCCAGAGAATATTCCGCCGTCGGCGCTGGTTGGCGGGAAGGGGCGCTAAGCGCCGGGTGTCACGTCCACCTCGGCGAAGTGATGCTGCAGGTCCGCCCGTCGCGCAAGATGATTCGGGGAACGCAAAAGGGGCAGCAACCTCGAGCTTCCGCTCGCGTTTGCTACCCCATTTTGCTGTCCAGTGCCGAAGGGGGGACTCGAACCCCCACGGGCTTGCACCCACTGGCTCCTGAAGCCAGCGCGTCTACCAGTTCCACCACTTCGGCAGACCGGCAAAGTTAGCCCGACGCCTGGGCATCGTCAACGTATCACGTGTTGCTGCGCGAACATGGCGCGCCTAACTTGCGATACTGCGCGAGGCAATCGCCACGCGCATTCCTTCTCGCGTCGTGATGGCCAAGCCACAGAAGTCGGGGGACAAAGACCCCGAGATTCAGTCCATCGCTCGGAACAAGCGGGCGCGCTACGACTATCACATCCTCGATACGTGGGAAGCCGGTCTCGTGCTCACCGGCACTGAAGTGAAGTCGCTTCGCGACGGACGCGCCAATATCGGCGATGCATATGGAACAGTTCGAGACGGGGAAGTCTTCCTGCTGAATCTTCACATATCCCCTTACGAGCGTGGCGGTTACACCAATCACGAGCCTTCGCGCACGCGCAAACTGTTGCTCCACCGCAAGGAAATCCGTCGGTTAATCGGAGCCGTGGAGCGCGAGGGCCTGACCCTCATCCCGCTCGAGTTGTATTTCAAGAAGGGAGTGGCAAAGGTGGTGCTAGCGCTCGGGAAGGGAAAGAAAGTTCACGACAAGCGTGAGACCGAAAAATCCCGCGACGCTGATCGCGAGATCGCGCGCGTAGTCCGTACCCGATGATCGGGTCGCTCTTGCTCGGCGTCGCGTTCCAACTCGCCACCGGCGCGCCGACGACATCGCTCGTCATGCGCGACGCCACGCACTCGGTACGCGTGCCCCTCGTGGCGTCTGCCGATGGACCGATGCTGCGGCCCGAGTCACTTGCGCCGATGCTTCAGATCTCGGTGCGACACGATTCTGCCTCCTCTTACACGCTCGAAGTCCTCGGCGTGCGTATTCAGGTCGACGTCGGGGCTGCGGTTGCGCGCATCGGGGCTGATGTGCGGCAACTCGCATCTGCCCCGACGCTGGTCGCTGGACATTTGATGGTGCCTCTGCAACTGGTCTCCGATGTCTTTCCCGGCGTGGTGCCGAACGCGCGCTGGGATGCGGACGCAAAGCAGCTCGTGGTGTTCAATGCCGCGGCAACGCGATCGACCGGGTTGCAGGCGGGCGAGCCGGCGAAGGTTCCAGCACGCGGGGCGAGCTCGCGCGTCGCGAATCTCCCGCCGGTGCAGGCGAAACACAATCGGCGAACCGTGATCGTCGATGCGGGACATGGCGGCGTCGACAACGGTATGATCGGTCCGCTCGGCGGCGGTCCGCGGATCTATGAGAAAAATGTAACGCTCGCCATCGCGATGAAGCTGGGCGAGCAGCTCAAGGCGCGCGGGGTCGACGTAGTCTATACGCGAACGACGGACACGCTCATCGCGCTCGACGATCGCGGCAGGATCGCGAACCGGAACAGCGGCGATCTCTTCATCTCGATCCACGTCAACGCGGCGAACCCGAACTGGAAGGATCCGGGCGGGTCACGCGGCTTCGAGACGTATTTTTTGTCGGAAGCCAAGACGGAAGATGCGCGTCGCGTGGAACATATGGAAAACGAGTCGGCGCAGTACGAGGACGGCTCGAAGACGGGCAATGACGATCCGCTCAGCTTCATCTTCAACGACATGGCGCAGAACCAGCATCTGCGTGAGAGCAGCGATCTGGCGGAGATCATCCAGAAGCAGCTTCGCGTCGTGCATCCCGGCCCGAGCCGAGGGGTGAAGCAGGCGGGATTTCGAGTTCTCGTAACCGCGTACATGCCGGCGGTGCTGGTCGAAGTCGGGTTCGGCACGAATCCGCGCGAGGCCGCGTATCTCACGGATTCGGAGAAGCAGGATGCGCTCGCTGGCGCCATCGCGAATGCGGCGATGGAATATCTGCAGGGGTACGAGCGCCGGGTGGCCGGCATTGGAACCGGAGCGTCCGCGCCGTGACGACCAACGGCCGCCTCAGGGCCGTTGTATGTAACCTTTCATTTCAAAACCCTATTGTCCTTGCCGCCGGCACCGCCGGGTACGGCGCCGAGTTAGCCGGGGTGATGCGGCTCGACGCGATCGGCGGGCTCGTGACGAAGGCCGTGTCGGTCAATCCGCGGTCCGGTGCGCCCGCGCCGCGCGTCGCCGAATTCGACGGCGGGATGATCAACGCCGTCGGTCTGGCGAATCCTGGCCTCGACGCCGTGTGCCGAGTGCATCTGCCATGGCTGGCGGCGAATCTCGCCAACACTCGTAAGATCGCGAACGTCGTCGGCTCTTCCGTCGCCGACTATCCGACGGTGGTCGCGGGGCTCGAGGCGGCGACGACGGGAGCGAACGCCGCGGCGCTGGAGGCGTTCGAGCTCAATGTGAGTTGCCCCAACGTAAAGGCCGGCGGTATGGAGTTCGGCGCGGATCCGGTCGTGCTCGCGTCGCTGGTGTCGGCCGTGCGGCGCGAGACGAAGCGTCCTGTGTTCGTCAAGCTCTCTCCGACACTTTCGAACATCGGGGACACCGCTCGCGTGTGTGCGGACGCCGGCGCCGATGCGATCAGTGTGGTGAATACGATTCCCGGACTTGTCATCGATGTCGCATCGCGCAAGCCGGCGCTTGGCTTTGGCACGGGCGGAGTCAGCGGGAACGCAATTCTTCCGGTCGGCGTACTCGCGACCTATCGAGTGCGACGGGCGGTTTCGCTGCCGATTCTCGGGCTCGGCGGCGTGTCGTCGGGCGAAGACGCCCTCCAATACATTGTGGCGGGCGCGTCGCTCGTTGGAGTTGGAACGGCGGCACTGCGCGACCCCCGTGCGCCAGAGCGGATTATTCGCGAAATGGACGCCTGGTGCGAACGGCACGGCGTGAAAAACGTTCTCGATCTCTGCGGCACTCTCGAATGGCCATCATGACAACGACAGGCACGACTCCGATCATTGCGCTCGACGTTCCCAGCGGCGCCGCGGCGCTTGCCCTCGTTGATGAGCTCGGGGAGCGGTGTCGTTTCTACAAGGTGGGCAATGAGCTCTTTACCGCTGCGGGGCCCGATCTTGTCCGCAAATTGCGATCGAGAGGATGCGAGGTGTTTCTCGACCTCAAGTTCCACGACATCCCGAATACCGTCGCGGGCGGTGTGCGGAACGCAGCCGCGCTCGGCGCGCGCTTGGTGACGGTGCACGCCTCGGGTGGCGTGGCGATGCTTCAGGCCGCCGCGGAGGCCGCGGGTGATGCGTGCAAGGTTCTGGCGGTGACCGTTTTGACCTCGCTGAACGCCGCGGATGTTTCGATCGCCTGGGGCCGGCGCGACGCGGTCGATCTGTCGGTCGAAGTGGAGCGGCTCGCCGGACTCGCGCATGCAGCCGGTGCGCATGGGGTGGTGTGCAGCGGCCAGGAAGCGTCGGCCGTGTCGGCGCGTTACGGATCGGGTTTGGCGGTGTTGGTTCCCGGGGTGCGCGCGGCAGGCGGGGCCGCGCAGGACCAGGCTCGGGTAGTGACCCCTCGAGCGGCTGCGGCTGCCGGTGCAAGGTACATTGTCGTGGGTCGGATGGTGACGGCAGCACCGGACCGAGCCGCGGCGTACGACCAGATGCTGGCGGACTTGGCGTAGCGTTTGGCGTTCGATGGCGTGCGCGCTTTGCGACGAGTCGCCCACTTGCTCGAAGTTATGGTGCTAGTTACTGTTAGGGTCTGGCCGGAGCATTTTTCGTCCAGGCCGCATTCAAGCCGCATTCAAAAATTCTCGTTCCGTCTGGAGCGCCTGTGAAAGTTCGCACAAGCGTGAAGCCGATTTGTGAGCATTGCAAAGTTGTGAAGCGCAACGGCGTGACTCGCATCATCTGCAAGCGCAACCCCAAGCATAAGCAGCGTCAGGGCTAATATGGCTCGTATTTCTGGCATCGATCTCCCGCGCGACAAGAAGGTCGAGATCGGACTGACGTACATCTACGGCATTGGCCGCCACGCGGCGTTAGAGATCCTTAAGAAGGCGGGGATCGACGCGTCGCTTCGTATTCGTGATCTCACCGACGCGGATGTCAACAAGATTCGCGGCGTGATCGAGCGCGATCACAAGGTCGAGGGCGCGTTGCGCACGGAGGTTTCGATGAACATCAAGCGATTGATGGACATCGGGTCGTACCGTGGCATCCGTCATCGCCGTGGTCTCCCGGTTCGTGGGCAGCGGACGCACACCAACGCGCGCACCAAGAAGGGTCCGCGTCGGGCAATCGCAGGCAAGAAAAAGGTGACCAAGTAACGTTATGGCGATCGGCAAAAAGACCAAACGCGTCGTGGAGGCCGAAGGCGTTGCGCATATCAGCGCGACCTTCAACAACACGACAATCACGATCACCGATACACACGGCAACGCGGTGTCTTGGGGTTCGTCCGGCAAGGCCGGGTTCAAGGGTTCCAAGAAGAGCACCCCGTTCGCAGCGACCGTCGCCGCCGAACAGTGTGCGCGCGAGGCGCTCGGCGCCGGTGTGAAGCGCGTTCACGTTCGCGTGCAGGGTCCTGGCTCTGGTCGCGAGTCCGCGATTCAGGCGCTGGCCACCGCCGGTCTCCAAGTCAAATCGATCAAGGACGTGACGCCGATTCCGCACAACGGCTGCCGTCCTCCTAAGCGTCGGAGAGTCTGAGCCATGGGTCGCTATACAGGGCCGAGCTGCAAGCAGTGCCGGCGCGAAGGTACCAAGCTCTTTTTGAAGGGCACCAAGTGCTTCACGGACAAGTGTCCGGTCGAGCGTCGTCCGTATGCTCCGGGCCAGCATGGCCAGAGCACCGCGCGTCGTCGCAAGGCGTCGGAGTACAGCAAGCAGCTCCGCGAAAAGCAGAAGATCAAACGTACGTATGGCATCAGCGAGCAGCAGTTCCGCAACACCTTTGAAAAGGTGTCGACGCTGCCGGGAATCACGGGGCACAACCTTCTCGCAGCACTCGAGAGCCGGTTGGATAACATGATTTACCGCATGGGGTTCGCCGCCAGCCGCAAGGCAGCGCGTCAACTCATTCGCCATCGTCATATTGAAGTGAACGGCAAGTCGGTCGACATCCCGAGCTTTGCGGTTGCGCCGGGACAGGAGGTCAAGATTCGCCAGAAGTCGCGCGAAGTCGTGGCCATTCTCGCCGCCATGGAGCAGTCGTCTCGTGGGTCTAACCTGTCGTGGCTCGCGGTGGATCGCGACACGTTCAGCGGTCGCATGTTGGAGCGTCCGGCCCGCGCGAGCATTCCGATCGCGGCGCAGGAACAGTTGGTCGTCGAACTGTACTCGAAGTAACCTGAGGGTCGTGCTCCTCAGGACATCCTGAGGCGCACGACAACGAAGGATCTGCTTCCGTCCGCCGGCCAGTCGGCGTGATTTAGAAGCAGATCCTTCGCTACGCTCAGGACAAGTGTAGGTCGAAGGCGCAGTAGAAGTACCAGTACCGAGCAAACAGCACGGTCGGGACCCTTACTCCCATTCGAGTCTACCGCGCGTAAGGGGCGGGGTAGAGCGATGCCGGGAAACCGGCAAGACCATTCAAGACGAAATCAAATGGCAAACACGATTGACCTGCGCGGACTCGTCCGCCCGCAATTGGTCGAAGCGACCAAGCGCGATGAAAATGTGAATATCGCCGAGTTCCGCCTCCAGCCGCTGGAGCGTGGTTACGGCTATACGCTCGGTAATTCGATGCGTCGCATGCTGCTGTCCTCCCTCCGTGGATCGGCCGTTTGGGCGTTCCGGATCGACGGCGTCGTGCACGAGCACCAGACCATCCCTGGCGTCGTCGAAGACGTCCATCAGATCATTGGCAACCTAAAGACGTTGACGCTTTCGCTCCCCGAGGGCGTCGAGGACGTTGTGCTGCATATTTCCAGGACGACGGCTGGTGCAGTCACCGCCGCCGACATCAGCACCGGTGGCGGGGTTCGCATTGTCGATTCCGGCCACCATCTCTTCACCATGCAGGATGAGCGCGACCTCAACGTTGACCTGTACGTCAACAAGGGCCGCGGCTACGTCGAGTCCGACCAGCACCCGATCGACCGTGGTCTTCCGGTCGACTTGGTTCGCGTCGACTCTATTTACAATCCGGTCCGTCGCTGCAACTTCACGGTCGCGGAAACGCGCGTTGGCCAGCGCACGGACTACGATCGTCTCGTCCTCACGGTCGAGACCAACGGCACGATCTCGCCGGAAGAAGCGGTGAGCTACGCGGCCGCGCTCGCGCAAACGCACTTTCAATACTTCGCCGACTTCGGCTCGCACTCTTCGGCGCCGATTGGCCCGTCGGGTGATGCCGCCGCCGGCGACGGCGTGAAGCTCGGTGGGTTGCTTCGCACGCCGATCGACGATCTCGAACTGTCGGTTCGATCGGTCAACTCGCTCAAGAACTCCAACATCCGGACGTTGGGCGATCTCGTACGTCAGACGGAAAGCCAGATATTGCAGGTCAAGAACTTCGGGAAGAAGTCGCTCCAGGAAATCGCCGATTTGCTGGAACGTGAGAACTTGAATTTCGGGATGCGTTTCGAGGAAGCAGCTGACGGAAGCGTGCGTGTGCTCGATCAAGGCACGCCGCCGAGTCGCGCCGCCGCGGCCGCACCCGACGACATGGAGGAGTAAGACAATGCGGCATCGCAAAGCGGGGCGCCAGCTTCGCCGGACCAGCGAACAGAAGCTCGCGCTCATGCGGAATCTCGCCTCGTCGCTCATCGAGCACGGCGCGATCGAGACCACGGAAGCCAAGGCGAAGGAGCTGCGTCCATTCGTGGAGAAGCTCATCACCAAGGCCCGCGCCGGCACGCTCCACGCGCGCCGGCACGCGGTGCGGCACGTGCACAAGCGTGAGATGGCGGACAAGCTCTTCCAAGAGCTTGGACCCAAGTTCGCCCGCCGCGCGGGCGGTTACACGCGCATTCTCAAGACCGGCCACCGCAAGGGTGACGGCGCCGAGATGGCGCGCATCGAGCTGGTCGAGGGTTAAGACAATGGCTATCGCGAGACATCGCTGCTACTCCTGCGACAAAGGCGTCGCGTTCGGAAACAACGTTTCCCACGCGAACAACAAGACGCGCCGCACCTGGAAGCCCAATCTTCAGGTCATGCGCACCGTCGTAGACGGCAAGATCGAGAAGGTGAAGGTGTGCACACGCTGCATGAATGCCGGCAAAGTGAAGCGCGCTCCGCGCGGAGCCGGCGTGGTCGCGTAACGCAACCCCGCTTGACGTTGTAGAACAGGGGGAGCTCTTTCGGGGCTCTCCCTTTTTTACACCCAGAGCTGGCCTACGTGCGCACAGGATCCCTCTGGTGGTGAGAAGCCGAACAAGGTGGCACTGTTGAACGCAGCATAGACCAATCGACTAATCGACCGAGCATGAAGACGGCGCTAATTACTGGTATCACCGGCCAAGACGGCTCCTACCTCGCGGAATTTCTCCTCGAGAAAGGCTATCGGGTCGTCGGCATCGTTCGCCGCAGTTCCACGACGCCGTACGAACGCATTGGCCACCTCGTCGATCGCGTCGAGCTCGTGTCGGCCGACTTGCTCGATCAGACTTCTCTCACGGACGCCGTGAGCGATTGCATGCCCGATGAGATCTACAATCTCGCCGCGCAGAGTTTCGTGCAGACCTCATGGTCGCAGCCGGTGTTGACGGGCGAATTCACCGCGCTCGGCGTCACACGCATGCTCGAGGCGATGAAAAAGGCGGCGCCGAAGTCCCGCTTCTATCAGGCCAGCTCGAGCGAGATGTTCGGCAAGGTCATCGAAAGCCCACAGCGGGAATCGACGCCGTTCTATCCGCGCAGCCCGTATGGCGTCGCCAAGGTCTACGGGCATTGGATCACGGTGAACTACCGCGAGAGCTTCAACCTCTACGCCGTTTCCGGAATTCTGTTCAATCATGAGAGCCCGCGTCGCGGACTCGAGTTCGTGACGCGCAAAGTCACGGACGCTGTTGCGCGAATTAAACTCGGGCTTGGAAAAGAGGTGCGCCTCGGCAACATCGATTCTCGTCGCGACTGGGGGTTTGCCGGCGACTACGTCGACGCCATGTGGCGCATGTTGCAGCGCGACGAGCCCGACGACTACGTGATCGGCACCGGCTTCACGTTTTCGGTGCGCGATCTGTGCGAGGCGGCGTTCAGCTACGTCGGCCTCGACTATCGCGAGTTCGTCAAGCAGGACGCGAAGTTTATTCGCCCGGCCGAAGTCGATTTGCTCGTCGCCGATCCGTCGAAGGCGAAGGACGCACTGGGCTGGGAGCCGAAGGTCGCGTTCCAGGCGCTCGTCGAGATGATGGTCGACGCGGATCTCGCGAGGCACAGGGTCACGGGGCGATGACGCGAGCGCTCCTGACCGGAGGTGGCGGATTCGTCGGTCAGTGGCTTACCCGCGCGTTGTTGCAGCGGGGAGATGATGTGTTTTGCGCCGGTCTCGAGCCGGCAGAGCGGGTCCCTGAAGGGGTTCTCACGCACGATGAGCGGCGGTCAGTGCATTGGCTGGTTGCCGACACCCGCGATCAGTCGCAGGTCGAGGAGATGGTGGACGCGGCAGCGCCCGACGTGGTTTTTCACCTCGCCGGAGTGGCATTTCCACCGCAGGCGGAGCGCGATCCGGCCGCGACGTACGATATCAACTCGCTTGGGGCGGTTCGCCTGCTTTCCGCTTTGGCGGCGCGAAGGCTCGCGGGGACGGCGGATCCCGTCGCAATCGTCGTAGGAAGCGCGGCGCAGTACGGGGTTCCGTCAAACGAGTCTCCGATCACAGAGGACGAGCTACAGAAGCCGCTCACGGTGTACGGCGCCAGCAAGGCGGCGCAAGAGATCGCCGCACTGCAGATCTTCCGCGCCACCGGGATGCGCGTCGTATGCACGCGCAGCTTCAACCATGCGGGTCCCGGACAGGCAGGCAGCTACCTTTTGCCGTCGTTGGTGCGCCGCGTTCTCGAGCTCAAAGCCGCCGCCTCTGGCGCGCCGCGGACCCTCGCCCTCGGCAACGACGTGACCCGCGATTTTCTGCACGTCGCCGACGTCGCGGCCGCGTACATTGCGCTCGCGGAGCGCGGAATCCCAGGTGACGTTTACAACGTCTCCAGCGGAAAAGGCGTGCGCGTGAGCGAACTGGCCTCGGATATATTACGCCGTGTCGGAGTGAGCGCGGAATTGTCGTCCGATCCAGCGCTCGCGAGGGCAACTGACATTCCCGTGCTCGTCGGCTCGCCGGCGAAGCTGATGCACGACACCGGATGGGCGCCGGCCAGGACGCGCACCGACATCATCGACGATTTGCTACGCTTCGCCAATGCCCCGACGGACTGACCTTCATCGAATTCTCGTCATCGGCTCCGGCCCGATCATCATCGGCCAAGCCGCCGAGTTCGACTATTCCGGAACTCAAGCCACGAAGGCGCTCCGGGAGGAAGGCTACGAGGTCGTTCTGATCAATTCGAATCCCGCGACGATCATGACCGACCCGGAGCTCGCGGATCGGACATACATCGAACCGGTGACGCCGGAGTTCGTCGAATTGATTCTCGAGCGCGAGAAGATCGACGCGATCCTCCCGACGATGGGCGGGCAGACCGCTCTCAACGTCGCGATGGCGCTGGCGAAATCGGGCGCGCTTGAAAAGCACGGCGTCGAATTGATCGGTGCGACCGCGGAAGCCATCGACATCGCCGAAGATCGTCGCTTATTCTCCGAGGCAATGGGCCGCATCGGGCTCGCGGTTGCGGAGGGTGGAATCGCCGAGACTTACGGCCAGGCCGAAGCGATCGTCGAGCGAACGAAGTTCCCGGCGATCATTCGCCCGTCGTTCACACTGGGCGGCACGGGCGGCGGCATCGCGTACAACTGGGATGAGTTCGAGCAGATGGTGCGCTACGGTCTCGACCAGTCGCCGACGACCCAGGTGCTGATTGAGAGAAGTGTGATCGGGTGGAAGGAATTCGAGCTCGAGGTGATGCGCGACCACGACGACAATGTCGTGATCGTCTGCTCCATCGAGAACATTGACCCGATGGGCGTGCACACCGGGGATTCGATCACGGTCGCGCCGGCGATGACGCTCACCGATCGCGAGTATCAGACGATGCGTGACGCGGCCATCGCGATCATTCGCGAGGTCGGCGTCGACGCAGGCGGGTGCAACATTCAGTTCGCGGTCAATCCGAAAGACGGCGAGATGCTCGTCATCGAGATGAATCCTCGCGTTTCACGCTCGTCGGCGCTTGCATCGAAGGCGACGGGCTTTCCGATCGCGCGCATCGGCGCGAAGCTGGCGGTCGGGTATCGTCTCGACGAAATCACGAACGATATCACGAAGACCACGCCCGCCTCGTTCGAGCCCGTGCTCGACTACGTGGTCGTGAAATGCCCGCGCTTCGCGTTCGAGAAGTTTCCGTCGGCCAGCCCGTATCTCACGACGCAGATGAAGTCGGTCGGTGAGTCGATGGCGATCGGTCGCACGTTCAAGGAAGCGTTCCAGAAAGGACTGCGCGCGCTCGAGACGGGCCGCGCGGGGTGGGCGACCGCCGAGCGTCTGATCGACGATCGGTTAGCCGATGACACGATCGAGACGCTGCGACGTGCGCTACGCCAGCCGACGCCAGAGCGCATCTTCCAGGTGAAGCGCGGACTCCAGCGCGGGTTGACCGTCGCCGAGCTCTACGAGCTTACGGCGATCGACCTGTGGTTCCTCGAACAGATGGCCGAGCTCATCGAAGCCGAGCGGGAGTATGTTGCGCTCGACAGCGTTGGAGCGGAGGATCTTCAGCACATGAAGCGATTCGGGTTCTCTGATCGCCAGCTCGGCGCGCTCCGTGGCGAGAACGAGGCCGTCGTGCGCGCGCAGCGCTGGGAGCTGAAGGTGCGTCCGGCGTACAAGATGGTCGACACGTGCGCGGGCGAATTTCCGTCGGCGACGCCGTATCTGTACGGCAGCTACGACGAGGAGAGCGAAGCCCCGCGATCCGGCAAGAAGTCGGTGGTTATTCTCGGCAGCGGTCCCAATCGCATCGGACAGGGCGTCGAGTTCGACTACTGTTGCGTTCGCGCGGCGATGGCGCTTCGCGAGCAGGGGTACGAGACGATCATGATCAACTCGAATCCCGAGACTGTTTCGACAGACTTTGACACGAGCGACAAGCTGTACTTCGAGCCGCTGACGCTCGAGGATGTGTTGGAGATCGTCGATCGTGAACAGCCCATCGGCGTGATCGTGCAACTCGGCGGGCAGACGCCGCTCAAGCTCACGCGCCCGCTCGAAGCGGCGGGCGTGAGGATTCTTGGAACGTCGCCCGACTCGATCGACGTCGCGGAGGATCGCCGCCGGTTCGACAAGATTGCGCGCGAGCTTGGACTTCAGCAGCCGCCGAACGGCACCGCGACGAGCGTCGACGAGGCGGAAACGATCGCGATTCGCGTCGGCTATCCCGTGCTCGTGCGTCCGAGTTACGTGCTCGGCGGCCGCGCGATGCAGATCGTGTACGATGTAGAGTCCTTGCAACAGTACTTCGCGACGGCCGTCCGCGTGTCGGAAGAACGGCCGGTGCTCGTCGATCGATTCCTCGAAGACGCGTTCGAGTGCGACGTCGATGCGATCTCCGACGGCAACCGCGTTGTTATCGGCGGCATCATGCAGCATATCGAAGACGCCGGAATTCACTCCGGCGACTCGGCGTGCGTGTTGCCGCCGTATCGAATCGGCGCCGCTGACATGCAATCAATGCGCGAACAGACCGTGGCGCTGGCGAAAGCGCTCGGCGTCGTGGGGTTGATCAACGTGCAGTATGCGATCAAGGACGGCGTCGTATATGTACTCGAGGTGAACCCGCGCGCCAGCCGCACGATTCCGTTCGTGTCGAAGGCGATCGGCGTTCCGCTCGCGTCGCTGGCCGCGCGCGTCATGATGGGCGAGACGCTCGACGACATCGGCTTCACGGAAGAGGTGCATCCGCCGTTCGTGTCGGTGAAAGAGGCGGTGTTTCCGTTCAACAAGTTTGCGGGAACCGATCCAGTGCTCGGCCCCGAGATGCGGTCGACCGGCGAATGCATGGGCATCTCCGATTCGTTTGGTTCAGCGTTTGCTAAAGCGCAGCTGGCCGCCTCGAACGGACTGCCGCTCGAAGGCGTGGTGCTGATCACGGTGATCGACTCGGATAAGCCGACGGTGACGCCGATTGCGCGCCGCTTCCACGAGATGGGCTTCACGATCGTCGCGACGTCTGGAACGGCAACCTATCTGCGCGACCGCGGTATTCCCGCGCAGGCCGTGCTGAAGGTGCACGAGGGCCGGCCGAACTGTCTCGACATGGTGGTGAACCATGACACGCAGCTGTTGATCAACACGCCGATGGGCAAACACGCCCAGTTCGACGACTATCTGCTGCGCCAGGCCGCGATCGTGAATCGTGTTTCGTATACGACCACGATGTCCGCGGCGAACGCGGCATGCGATGCCATCCTGTCGCTGAAGTCGCGGGGCCTGCGCGTTCGATCGCTTCAGGAGTGGCAAAGCGATCTGTCGGTGGTCGAACCGCGTCAGCCCGCGAACGCATGAGCGAACCAATCAGCGAACACACCAGCGCCGCGCCGTTCGTCCACGAATCCGCGTACGTCGATGACGGAGCGGCGATCGGGGCCGGGACGAAGGTCTGGCATTTTTGCCATGTCATGGGCGGGGCAGTGATTGGCGAACGCTGCAGCCTTGGACAGAACGTCGTCGTCATGAACGGCACGAAGATCGGGAACAATTGCAAGATTCAGAATAACGTTTCGATCTACGAGGGCGTCGAGCTCGAAGACGACGTGTTCTGCGGGCCGTCGATGGTGTTCACGAACGTCATCAATCCCCGGAGTCATGTCTCGCGCAAGAACGAGTATCGTCGCACGTTGGTGAAGCGTGGCGCTACGATCGGCGCGAATGCCACGATCGTCTGCGGATCCACGCTCGGCGAATATTCGTTCGTCGCGGCGGGCGCGGTGGTCACGAAGGACATCTTCCCGTACGCGCTGGTGGCCGGCGTTCCCGCGCGGCGCATCGGCTGGATGTGCCAGTGCGGCGAGCGACTGTCGGACAGCGGCGTCGGCGTCTGCGATGCTTGTGGCACGCGCTATGAACGGAGCAGTGACGGAATCGCTCCCCTCCCTTCGCCCTGAATCGGAATCTCGAATGACTGAACCGTCATTTCGCGTTGGATTGGTTGGATGCGGCAGGATCAGCAAGAATCACTTCGATGCCATCGCGAAGGTAGATGGCGTCGCCATCGGCGCTGTCTGCGACATCGACGCAGCGCGGGCAAAGCGCGCCGGCGAAGAGCATGGCGTTCCGTCGTTCACGTCGCTCGACGAAATGCTCGCGAAAGCCGAGTTGGACGTCGTCAGCATCTGCACGCCGTCGGGATTGCATTCGGAGCAGGGCGTGGCCGTCGCGAAGGCGGGGAAGCACGTCATCACCGAAAAACCGATGTCGATCTCGCTCGCGCAGGCGGATCGCCTCGTGCATGCGTGCGACGCGGCCGGCGTTCAGCTCTTCGTCGTCAAACAGAACCGATTGAATCCGCCAATCCAGTTGCTCAAGCGCGCCGTGGATAAAGGCCGCTTCGGTCGCATCTACATGGCGAACGTGACCGTTCGGTGGCAGCGCCCGCAGGAGTATTACGACGCGGAGCCGTGGCGCGGCACGTGGGAATTCGATGGCGGCGCGATCATGAATCAGGCGTCGCATTACGTCGACCTGCTGCAGTGGCTCGTGGGTCCGGTGGAGTCAGTCGTCGCAAAGACGGCGACGCAAGGGCGGCGCATCGAAGCCGAAGACTCGGGCGTCGGCGTCATCAAGTTCCGGTCGGGCGCACTCGGCGTGGTCGAAGTGAGCGTGCTCACATACCCAAAGAATCTCGAGGGGTCGATCACCATCCTCGGCGAGTCAGGCTCGGTGAAGATCGGCGGCACAGCGGTCAATCGCGTCGAGCACTGGACTTTTGCTGACTACGACGACGACGACAAGCTCGTCGATGCGGCCAGCACCGCCCCACCGAACGTGTACGGGTTCGGACACGAAGGCTATTACAGAAATGTCGTGGCCGTGTTGCAGGGAAAGGCCAAACCGGAGACCGATGGGCGTGCAGGACGAAAGTCGCTGGAGTTGATCGTGGGGATGTACGAGTCCGCCAAGACCGGGTGTGAAGTGCCGATCCCTCTCAAGACCGTCGTCTGACAGGCGTGCAAGCCCTAACGTTCGTGGCGAAATTTGCGGACGCCGCGCGGGGCCCCGGCGTTACTTTGAGGAGTGATGCGCGCTCCCGGTGTGGGGCCGCGCCGCGTTCGTCGCTCGTCGTATTCATTAAACTCTAATACTCTCATGCCTGTTCCTCTGCTGGATTTGCGCGCGCAGCACGCGACGATTCGCGACGAGATGGTCGCGGCGGTGGTGGATGTCGTCGACTCGCAACTGTTCATCCTTGGCGCGCGTGTCGAAGAGCTCGAAAAGACGGTCGCGACCCTATCGCACACTAAGTACGCCGTGGGCTGCGCCAGTGGTACGGACGCGCTCCTGCTGGCGCTGCGCGCGCTCGAGTGCGGCGCGGGCACGGAAGTAATCACCACGCCCTTTACCTTCTTCGCGACAGCCGGAACGATTCACAACGTCGGCTCCAAACCGGTGTTCGTCGACATCGATCCGAAAACGTTCAACATTCTGCCCGAAGCTGCCGCGGCCGCGCGCAACTCGCGCACGCGCGCCGTCATGCCGGTCGACCTGTTCGGCCAAATGGCATCGCTCGAGCAAATCATGTCGGCGATGCCTGGGCTGCCGTTGATCGAAGACGCGGCACAGTCGATCGGCGCGCGTCGATCGATCGATGGAGAATGGCGAATGGCTGGCGAGATCGCGACCATTGGGACGTTCAGCTTCTTCCCGTCGAAGAACCTGGGTGGCTACGGCGACGGAGGAATGATGGTCACGCAGGACGAAGCGCTGATGACGCGTCTCAAGAGCCTGCGTATGCACGGCGGCACGAAGATGTACTATCACGACGAAGTTGGTTTCAATAGCCGCCTCGACGCGCTGCAGGCCGTCGTGCTGAGCGCAAAACTTCCGCACCTCGAGGCGTGGAGCGCCGCGCGGCGCAAGAACGCTGCGTACTATGACGCCGCATTCGCCGGGCTCGACGGCGTGACGACTCCGTTTGTCGATCCGGCGAACGAGTCGATCTACAATCAGTACACGATTCGCGCAGAGCGCCGCGACGATCTTCAGAAATATCTGAAGGAGAAGGGAATCGGCAATTCGATTTACTACCCGCTGCCGCTGCACTTACAGCCGTGCTTCCAGTATTTGGACTACAAGGTCGGCAGTTGTCCGGAATCCGAGCGCGCGGCGAAGGATGTGTTGTCGCTGCCGGTGTATCCAGAACTTCAGACGTCGCACTTGGACGAGGTGATTGAGGCCGTGCGAGGATTCTATGGCCGGTGAGTCGATGAAGACGCAGCTACTGAAGAAGATCGAAGATCGTTCGGCGGTCGTCGGCGTCATCGGACTCGGCTACGTCGGACTTCCGCTAGCCGTCGAATTCGCGAAGGCCGGTTATCACGTCATCGGCTACGACATCAGCGAACGGGTATGCACCGCCATCATGAAAGGCGTCTCGCACATCCAGGACGTCTCCAACGACCAGCTCGCGCCGCTCGTCAAGAGTGGGCTGCTCATCGCCACGAGCGACGAATTGCAGTTGAGCAGCACAGACGCGATCTCCATCGCCGTCCCCACGCCGCTCTCCAAGACGCGCGACCCCGACATGAGCTACGTCATCGCCGCCGCCGAAGCGGCGACGCGGCAGGCGCACGCGGGCATGCTCGTGGTCCTCGAGAGCACGACCTACCCGGGCACCACGCGCGAAGTGCTGCTCCCGGCGCTCGCGAGCCGCGGTCTGGCCGTCGGCGAAGATGTCTTCGTCGCCTTCAGTCCCGAGCGCGTCGATCCAGGCAACCCGGTCTACCACACGAAGAACACCCCGAAGGTGGTCGGCGGCATCACGCCCGCGTGCACAGAATTGGCGACGGCACTCTACGCGAGCTGCATCGACACGATCGTGCCGGTCACGTCGCCGGAGTCCGCGGAGCTGGTTAAGCTCCTCGAGAACACGTTCCGCTCCGTCAACATCGGCCTCGTCAACGAGATGGCGATCGTCTGCGACAAACTCGGCGTCGACGTCTGGGAAGTGATCAACGCGGCCGCCACGAAGCCGTTCGGGTTCATGAAGTTCACGCCAGGCCCCGGCATCGGCGGGCACTGCATCCCGCTCGATCCGCACTACCTCGCGTGGAAGATGCGAACGTTGAATTACAAGACGCGCTTTATCGATCTCGCAAGTGAGATCAACAGCCAGATGCCGGCGTACGTCGTCGAGAAGGTCACGCAGGGCCTCAACATCGACCGCAAATCCGTCAACGGATCCAACGTCCTCGTACTCGGCATCGCCTACAAGCGCGACATCGACGACATGCGCGAGAGCCCGGCGCTCGACATCATGCGCCTGCTCGA
>JBDTAE010000009.1:0-6755 GCA_039924785.1 Gemmatimonadaceae bacterium
TTGCCCGGGTTTTTTACTGCCGAAACCGGCATTGAACTGGATACGTCGGTCGACGACGTTCGTGAGATTGCGGCAATCTTTCACGCGAGCCGATCGTTGTCGCGGCCGCAAGCGATTCTTGTCGTCCAAGCGCCGCCGGCCGAGGTGGCGATCGAGCGCGGAAAGGTGGAGTCGGCGGTCGACACCGCGCTGCTCGAGATCGCGCGCGATGGCGTGCGCGGAGCCGCCGTTACGCCGTACCTTCTCGCTTCCGTAACTCGTTTGACGGGCGGCAGTTCACTGGCCGTCAACCTCGCGCTGCTGGAACAAAACGCTGCGCTGGCGGGGGAAATAGCAACGATGTGTGCCGGGGAGAAATAGGCCGATATTCGCCGCCGCGATACATAGGTGCGGTTAGGCGAGCCGGCGGTAAGCATTGTTGGAAAGGGCCGAAACGGTTTTTGTTGTCTTTCAGCCAAGGGAGCAGGTCCGCGGGCTCGTCCTAACCGCAAAACCGCGTCTTTTCCCATTGAACTTCGCCGTACACGGATGGTACTATAGGTCGTACCCTCATGGGCAGGAGGCTTGCTGAAGATGGCCAACCCGTTCCTGAGTTCTGAAGAGTACGACGAGCGCGCACACCAGCTGTATAACGAAGGCGAGTACGACGACGCGCTGACGGTGCTACGCGAGGGGCTCGCACTCTATCCGAACTCGGTAGAGTTGCACGTTGGAGTCGGGTATGCCCAGCTCGCGCGGGAAGAATTCGCGTGGGCACGCCGATCGTTCGAGCAGGCGCTGGTGCTCGAACCGGAGCACGAGGACGGTCTCGCCGGTTTGGGTGAGACCCTGCTGAAGATGGGTCAGGACGACGCCGCGATGCGCTGCTTCCGTCGCACCCTCGAGCTGGGTTACGCCGACGACATCGACCTCATGCTGCAGGTGGGCCGCGCGCTTTTTCGCGAGGGCTCGCTGCGCGAGAACGTCGAGTGCTTCGAAACGGCAAAAGAGTTCTTCGAGACGGCATCGCAGCAGCTTCCAGATTCCGCGGAAGCGGTAGCGTGCGTAGCCTACGCCCAGCACCGGCTCGGGGACGACAACGCGGCGATCGCGTCGTTGCGCCGGTCGCTGCAGCTCGACGGCGATCACGCGGAAGCGCGAATTTATCTTGCGAACATCCTGTACGATCAGAGCGAGTTCGAAGCCGCGTTGTACCACTTCGAGCGCACGACCCCGGAAGATCACTGGGACGAGCTCGGGATTTGGCGTCTGATCGAACTGAAGCGATCGTTGTATCGGCTCGAAGAGAGTGACCCCGAGCTCAAGCCGTGGGACGACCGTCTTGCGGAGTTGTCGTCCGATCTCGACGATGTCGACACGATGCTCATGGAGCTCGATCCGCGCGCGGTTGGCGATTCAGCTCCGGCGGCAGAAGCGCGCGGCCAGCTCGAGCTGTTCGGTACGCTGCTGAACTCGCTCGTCGATCAACGTGTGGACCCTGATTCCAACACGATCGAGTTCGAAGGCACGCGGTTTGATGGATCGTGGGACGAAATCGTGCGTCGCATGCGTGACGCCAAAGGCAACCCTTCCCATTCCGCGCGCGAATTCATGACCGGCATCTCCGACGACAGCTTTAGCCAGACAGGTGTTCGCATTCCGACAAACGACGCGGAGAGCTTTCTTCGCGGCAGCGCGGTCGCGGGGTTGTTGCGGATCGTTCGGTGACCGCACCACCACTCAGAGGTGCGCGCGCCGAGCTCGACGCGGCGCGCCCCGCGATTGCGCGACTCGACGTCGCGCGCGGAGCGGAAGACGTCGCCGCTGACTTGATCGAGACTTGGAGCGCGGTTGAATCCGCGCTCCGGTCGCTTGTGGGCAGCTCGACGCTCACCGGTCAGGGCCTGATTCGTGAAACGCGCCAACGACAACTCATCGATTTCGATCTCGCGAACACGCTCGCCGAGTTTCTCGCGGCGCGCGATCGCGTGCACGATACGGCGTATCAACCCACGCAAGCCGACGTCAATTCGGCCCGTGAGGCTTTTCTAAAGCTCGACGCCTCGATGCTCACGGCGTCATCGGTCCAGCCGGGGTCGCAGCCGTTAGGCAGCGCCGCGCGGGCCGCTGCGTTGCCATCTGCGTCCGGGGCGCCGCTGTCCGGCCCGGTGACGACGACGCCTTGGGTCCCAGCCGCGGATTCGAATGCCGTAAAGACGGTTCGACCGCCGGGCCGTTTTTCGCCGTGGCTCCTGTCGATCATCGCGATTGTGATCGTCGCCGGGCTCGGCGTGGGGGGATATTTCATGTTCCGTGGCGACGGTGGGGGCTCGCTGCAGGCGGGCATCGATGCCTATCGCGCCGGGCAACGCGAAGTCGCGGTGAGTGCGTTCAACAAGGCTGCGCGTGACGATCCGAAAGCCGCGATGCCGCACGTGTACCTCGCTCGCATGGCGCGTGAGGTTGGCAACGCGACGCTGGCGTCGCAGGAACTGCAGCTCGCGCTCGAGGCGGAGCCAAACAACGCGTCGGCATTGCGCGAGATGGGCGCGAATCTGCTTGCGCAAGGAAACTTCGAGTTGGCGCGGCGGTTTTACGTGCGAGCGGTTGAGGCGGATCCCACCGACAAGACGTCGCAGGGATACCTGGGCTGCGCCTTGATGCGACTGAATCGCGTGCAAGAGGCGACGACGTTCATGGACCGCGCAGGGCCAGGACCTTGGACCTCATGCACACCGGCCACACAAAAAACAGTGGGGAAACCTTAGCTGAGCTGAGCTAGCTTAGCTCCGCTAGCTTAGCTGGCTCGGCTTAGCCCAGCCATCGGCCATCTGCCATCAGCACAGCGATCTGCTAACAGCTACTGCGGAACTACGGGAAACAGACGACGGGCAACGCGCTGTCTCTGTTCATAGACACGCCCTTCCTTTTCTGCCGATAGCTGTTAGCAGTGCAGATAGCCGATGGCCGATAGCTGGGCTAAGCTCAGCAAGCTAAGCCAGCGAAGCTGAGCATTGCGCCGTCCCTCATTTCGTATTTTGAGAACTCTTATAGTGTCTTCTTCTCCAATCTCCTTCGATCCTTCGTCCGTCGTTCGCTCAAAGCTGGCGAATGGCCTGACGGTCCTGATTCGCCGCGACCGCTCGGCGCCCGTCGTCGCGATCGTGACCTTCGTGAGCGCCGGTTATTTCGACGAGACCGACGACATCATCGGTATCGCGCATGTGCTGGAGCACATGTACTTCAAGGGTACGCCGTCGCGCGGTGTCGGAGAGATCGCGAAACAAACCAAGGCCGTCGGCGGATATCTCAACGCGGCCACGATCTACGACCACACGAGCTACTACACCGTGCTCCCGTCGTCGAGCTTCGAGCAAGGGCTCGACGTTCAGGCGGACGCCTATGCGAGATCGCTCATCGATGCCGACGAGCTCGCGCGCGAGCTCGAGGTCATCATCCAAGAGGCGAAGCGAAAGGCGGATCATCCGCCCGCCGTGGCGACGGAGACGCTGTACGAGCTGCTCCACGATCGACATCGCATCCGGCGTTGGCGCATCGGACGCGAACCCGGGCTGCGCCAGCTGACCCGCGACGCGCTGTTCGGCTTCTACCGAAATTTCTATCATCCCGGCAACACTGTTCTGTCGATCGTCGGCGACGTCGATCCCGACGAAGCGCTCGCGGCGGTTCAAGCGAAGTATGGGTCCTTGCCGGCGGGCGAACCCTCCCGGTACCCCGGACACACGGAAGAGGGCGTCTCGGGCTTTAGATATCGCGAATGGACCGGCGACATCGGCCAAACGCAGTTGGCATTCGGCTGGCGAACGCCCGGCACGACACACCCCGACACACCCACGCTGGATCTGCTCGGTGCCGTGCTCGGAAGCGGGCGCGCGTCGCGCCTGTACCGCGCCGTTCGCGAGCGACGACTCGCGTCGTCTGTTTCGTCCTACAACTACACCCCGACGGACATTGGTGTCTTCGTCGTCCACGCCGAAACGCCGCCGGACAAGACACGCGACGCCGCTCGCGCAATCTGGGAAGAGCTCGCCGCCGTGCGGCGGGGCGACCTCGGAGAGATCGACGTCGAACGCGCCAAGCGTGTCGTCGAATCACAGTTCGTGCGCCGCCTCGAGGACATGGAAGGACAGGCGAACTACCTCGCGGAATGGGAGGCGCTCGGCGACTGGCGCATGGGGGATCGCTATCTGGAGCGCATGATGGCGACGACGCGCGACGATCTCGCCGCCGTCGCGAATCGGTATCTCGATCCCGATAACGCCGGGATCGTCGTCTATCGGCCAACATCGAGCGAGGCAGTTGCCGACAGCGCAAATGGAATGCGTGAGCTCCTCGACGCGGATCCGCGGCCCGAGAGTCTGCCGGCGGCGGCTCCATACGCGGCGCATGTCGTCGAGTCGACAGGCGTCGCGACCTTCGACCGCGAGGAATCGGGCGTCCGCGTCTATCGCGCGGCGAACGGCACTCCGATTCTCGTTCGCGTCAAACCAGGCGCATTGACCCACGTCGGCGTCTGGATGCTCGGCGGCGCGGTCGATGAGGATTCTGATAAAGCCGGCCTTACGACGCTGATGGTGCGCACCGCGCTCAAAGGAACGACGTCGCGCAGCGCGTTGCAGATTGCGGAGGAAGGCGAACTACTCGGCGGAAGTGTGTCGGGCGGCACGGGCTCGGAGAACTTCGGCTGGTCGATCTCAGTGCCGTCGCGCTCGACGGCGGCGGCGATCGAGCTACTCGCCGACGTCGTGCAGTATCCGACGTTCGCCGAATCGGCGCTCGATACCGAACGTTCGATGGCGCTCGCGAGCATCGTCGCGTTGCGCGACGACATGTATCGGTATCCGATGCGCCTCGCCGTGCAGGCCGCGTTCGAGGGGCATCCATACGGAACGCCCGCGAGTGGAACCGAGGAGACGCTCCCGAGGATCGACGCCGCCGAAATCACGAGATGGCACGCCGAGCGTGCTCTGACGTCGCGGGCAGTGATTGCGCTCGTTGGCGACGGCGATCCCGACGCAATGGCAACGATGGCAGCGCGCGCGTTCAGCGAATTGCGTCCATCGGAACCACGCGTGCTCGCGGCGCCTTCGTGGCCAACCGTGCTCACGCAGCGAGTCGAGTCGCGCGACCGTGCACAGACCGCGCTCGCGTTGCTCTTTCCCGGACCAACTCGGGGTGATGCCGCTCGATATTCCGCGGCGATGATCGCGACCGTCGCGAGCGGTCTGGGCGGACGATTCTTCGACGAGCTTCGCGACAAGCGCTCGCTGTGCTATACCGTGAGCGCGTTCGTGTCGGATCGTCAATTGGCCGGGACGTTCGGCGCGTACATCGCGACGTCGCCCGAACAGGAGAGCGCGGCGCGCGACGGATTGCTCGCGGAGTTCCGGCGGTTTCGGGATGAGCCGGTGACGGCGGAAGAGTTGACGCAGGCGCAGCGGTACGCGACGGGCGTCCACGCGATTCGCCAACAGAGTGGAGGCGCGGTTTTGTCCGATATGGTCGACGCGTTTCTTTATGGCACGTTGGCCGAGCTGTCAGAGCACGACACGCGCGTCAACGCGGTCACGGCTGAATCAATGCAGGAACTCGCGCAGCGATTCTTCGATCCGAGCCGCAGAGTGGAAGGCATCATCCGCGGCACGTCGAAACCGGTATAAGAGTTTTTGAAACGACGCTATCGGGCAGATTCTCGAAGCTGCTCGATAGCGCGCGTCACCGATCTGGTCGCGGCGCGCAGTCGGCCGTTTGGCGCGCGAAGTCCGCGGGATTGCCCATAATCACCGGCCTCGTACACCACGAGACCCTTGATGAGGGGATGGTCCGTCGCCCACGCCATCACCTGCCAGATCGCTTCCTCCTGGCTTCGCTCGCCGTACGCGAGCGGAAATCCGCCAGTGGCAAATACCCAATGCTCTTTGGTTGACGGCGTCGCATGCATCCAGCGATCGGCTGTCCTCGTATCGGACTGAATGCCGCCGCCGACGTAGGGCGATGGGAAAAGCGAAAATCCAACGACGTCGATAGGCGATCCAGACGCCGCGGCCCAGGCATAGAGCGAACTGTCGACCGTGCGATACGACGACGAAGCGACGCCGACGCGCGTCTTTCGATTGATCCCCTTCACGACGCCCGCCGCTTCGGTGAGATACGACTTCCACCGATCCGGCGATACGACGCCAAGGGCGCGTTCGCCGCTCCCGTACGGATCTTCGGCGGGAAGCACGATGTCGGGATGGAGACGGGATACGATCAGTCGCAGCGTCGCCAACCGCTCGGCTTCGTTGAACGCCGAGTGTCTGAGCTCGGGAAGAATCTCGCCGTGGTAGCCGAGGGCAACGATCACGGTCGTGCTGTCGCGACGCGCGCGGTCAAGCACGCGCGCGAGCGAATCGATGGCGAGCCGGCCAGCACCGGGTGTCACCACGACCTCAATCGCGTCGACTTCCAACGAGTCGACGAGCGCGGAGTCGCTCCTGATCGCGGCGGGGTTCGGCGGGCTGCTGACGTCGGGAAGAATCTTCAAGCCAATCGCGAAATCCGCGTCCGGCCGCTCGCGAAGTTGGTCACGTCGATGCGAATCGTAGGCGCGCAGCTGCACGACGGCCCGCGGCAACCCAAGCGCGACGATGAACGCGGACCACACCACTGCCACGGTCGCCATGAAGAAACGAAACGTCGCCGTCAGTTGGTGCAATGCCGGAAACGCCGGCGACACCATCGGGACGTTGAGGTAGAGCGGCGACATCAGCACG
>JBDTAE010000010.1:0-15612 GCA_039924785.1 Gemmatimonadaceae bacterium
CGGCCCGGCCTGTCGAGCGCGACAACTCGAATCGGAACGAATGTGTGCTGGTCGGTTCCCGGCAGATCGACGTCGAGCAGGACGACCTCACCCTCGGCTTGATCGACTAGGAGGTCGCTCACCGAGCCCAACTGGCGTCCGCTGACGGTGCGAACTTCCCATCCGCGAATGTCGGGCTCGCCATCGGACATGTTCCAGGACTCCAGGCTGCCCATCGAGACGAGTCGTTCGCGCTCGCGCGCGTACGGTCCGACCCCTGCCGCGTCGCGGCCGTGC
The DNA here is from genome assembly GCA_039924785.1 of Gemmatimonadaceae bacterium. Classification (GTDB taxonomy): domain Bacteria; phylum Gemmatimonadota; class Gemmatimonadetes; order Gemmatimonadales; family Gemmatimonadaceae; genus JAQBQB01. Next base: position 277 of record JBDTAE010000010.1, read on the forward strand.
CTATCGGTGCTGTCCATGTGGCCTCGGTCAGGGATGATTGTAGTAAAACATGTAGTAGACGATTCCGCCGGCGATGAGAATCGCCAGGAGGATCCAGAGCCACGCCATGCTGCGGCGCCGTGGCTCGACGCGAAGTTCAGCCATGTGAGTTCTCTCGCCGTGCGGTTTGTCAATTCGAGCAACAGGAACCAATGCAAACACAGAGCCACTCGTGGCGGGCCGAGCTTCATGGGTGCGGGTCGGACGTCGAACGGCGCGTGGCGCCCCGGCTTACCCGGCTCGATACGGCCCGAGCGCAGTACGGAGCCGATCGATAAACTCGCCCTGCGCCGGCACAAGCTTTCGTTTCGCCGCCTCAGCTGAGAACCACTCAGCGCGATCTACTTCCGGAATCTCCAATTTCCGTCCTGATCGCGGCGGCCATTCGATCGAAACAATATTGCTGCGAATCGCACCGGCGTCGCACTCACTTTCCACGGCCCACGCAACGACCGTCTTTCGATTCTTCTGAACGATCGAGCCAAGTTCGATAAACGGCCCGTCGACCGAACACCCCGTTTCCTCCTTCAGTTCGCGGCGCGCTGCAGCAAGTGGGTCTTCGGCGTCGTCGAATTCGCCTTTTGGAATCGACCAGGCGCCGGCGTCCTTCTTCTCCCAATAGGGTCCGCCCGGGTGCACGAGAAACACCTCGAGCCCGTCGCTACCCCTCCTGTACAAGACCATGCCCGCGCTCTTCTTGGCCAACCATGCCTGCCGGTGGATTACTCGCAACAGTCGCCGCGCGCCGACTCGGTCGGCAACCCCAACTCTCCCCGGTCAAACGATCCGACGCGTTCGCTTGTCTCACTGTTGCCCATTGTTGCCCTCTCTCTCTTCCGCCGAGAGTCAACTGTGCTTCAGGATCTTCGATTCGCCATTCGCACGCTGATCAAGAATCCAGCATTTACCATTGCGTCGGTCTTATGCCTCGCGCTCGGTATCGGCGTCAATGCCACGATTTTCAGCTGCGTCCGCGCGCTGCTCCTGCGCCCGTTTCCGTATCGCAATCCCGACGAGTTGGTTGCGATCGGCGAATCGAATCCGAAGCGCGGCTGGCACATGAACAGCGTGTCCTATCCGAACTTTCGTAGTTGGCAGGCAGACAATAAGACACTCGAGAGCGTCGGGATTTTCAGCGGGACATCGTTCAATCTCGCGAGTGGAAATGGCGGAGGAGCTGACTTCGTCCAGGGCGGCAACGTTTCGTGGACGATGTTCCACACACTCGGCATCGCCCCAAAGATCGGCCGTGATTTTCTGGAGGACGAAGATCGAATCGGCGCGCCCGCCATCATCATCATCAGCGACCGCCTCTGGCACGATCGCTTCGACGGCCGGCCGAATGTCATCGGCCAATCGATCACCGTGAACGGCATTCCATACACGGTGATCGGTGTAATGCCCGAAGGGTTCGCGTTTCCATCGGCGGCCGACGCGTGGACGACGATGCGACTCGACCCGCTCACGTCGCGCGGCAACCATTCGTGGAACGTCATCGGCCGACTGAAGTCTGGCGTCACCGTCGAACAGGCCAGCGGCGATGTTTCACGAATCGCTGCAGGGCTCGAATCACAATTTCCGGGCTCCAATACCGGCTGGAGCGCCGAGGCGAAGACCCTGCGTGACTATCAGACCGGCCAATTCCGCCCGATGCTGCTGATCATGACGGCGTCGGTCGGCTTCGTCTTGCTGATCGCATGCGCGAACGTCGCCAATCTACTGCTCGCGCGCGCCGCCGCTCGCGCCAAGGAGATGGCCGTTCGCGTCGCGCTCGGTGCGAATAGCTGGCGCGTCATTCGACAGATGCTGACCGAGAGCATTCTCGTATCGCTCGTGGGCGCGACGCTCGGCGTCGTCTTCGCATTCGCGTTCCTCGGCTGGATCAGAGCGAGCATTCTTGGCGGAATTCCGTTCTGGATGAGGTTCACGATCGACGGACCGGTCCTGCTGTTCACGGTTGCGGTTGCCGTGGCGACCGGTTTGCTGTTCGGCATCGTTCCCGCGTTGCAATCCGCGCGACCGAACTTGAACGAGACGCTTCGCGACGCTGGCGCGCGGGGGAGCAGTGCCGGTCGCTCGCGACAACGTCTTCGTTCAAGTCTCGTGATTGGAGAGGTTGCGCTGTCGCTGGTGCTCTTGGTGGGCGCCGCGCTGCTCATTCGCAGCTTTCTCGGAATGCAGAACGTGAACCCGGGCTTCGATTCCAGTCATCTGCTCACGATGCGCGTGACGATGACCGGTCCCGCGTACGATTCGATGTACAAACGCTTCGCCTTTCTCGACAGGTTTTTGACACAACTGAACTCGCGGCCGGGAATCGTTTCCGCGGGGATCGCGAACAACATTCCACTCGGCGGCAGGAACAACAATCAGTTCTTCAACGTGGAAGGACAGCCCGCGAAGGTGGGATCGGAGCCGTTGCTCGAGATCCGATGGGTGTCTCCGAAGTATCTCGAGACGATGCGCATTTCGGTCGTGGTCGGGCGCATGTTCACGCAGCAGGAATGGGCCGATAGCGGCGTCACCGGGCGCGTGGCGGTGATCAATCGAAACATGGCGCAACAGTTCTGGAAGACGCCGCAGAACGCCATCGGGAAGCGATTCGCGTTCGGGAGCGCGACCGATACGGCGCCGCGGTGGATCACGATCGTCGGAGTCGCGGCGGACATCAAGCACAAACAGCTGTCATCGCCTCCGGACTTGCAGGGCTACATGCCCTACCGGCAGGGCGGATGGAATTCAACCGCGATCGTGGTCCGCGCAAGCGGCGATCCAACCAAGGTCACGAGCACAGTGCTCGCAACACTGAAGCAGGGCGATCCGCTTTTGCCTGCGTTCCGCATCATGAGCATGGAAGCGAACATCGCGCAATCGTACTGGCAGCAGGCGCTGTACGGCAAGATGTTCGGCGCCTTCGCCGCGATCGCGGTGGTGCTCGCTGCCGTTGGTGTTTACGGCGTAATCTCGTACGCCGTTTCGCAGCGGACGCAAGAAATTGGAGTGCGCGTCGCCCTCGGCGCGCAGCGGGCCGACGTATTTCGTCTCATCGTCGGACAGGGTATGATGCTTGGCGGAATCGGAATTGCCATCGGCCTCGTCGGCGCGCTCGGCGTGACGCGATTCCTGCGCACCATGTTGTTCGGCATTTCGCCGTTCGATTCCGCGAGCTTCGTTGCTGTCTCGACGCTGCTCGCCGGCATCGCGATCGTGGCGAGCTACGTCCCCGCGAGACGAGCGGCGCGCATCGATCCCGTCGAAGCGCTGCGGTATGACTGACCGCGATTACGGGCGCACCGACGACTGCAGAGCGTTGCTGCCGTCGACGACGGCACGGGGTTGAGTAAACAGCGTGAGACTGGCGAATCTGCCTACCGCCGAGCTATCGTCGGGTATGCGCCAAACTCTCCTACTCGCCTCGCTGTCGCTTGCCGCATTCGCCGCGCCGCGACTCTCGCTCGCCCAGGACAATCCGACGGGCGACCCAATCGTTCAACGGATCTACGACGAGGGCATGAAACGCTCGCAAGCGTCCAAGTTTGCGCAAACGCTCTTGGACTCGATCGGTCCTCGGCTCACTGGATCGCGGGCGAATCGAGCGGCGAACGATTGGCTGTTGAGCATGTACAAATCGTGGGGGGTCGACGCGAAGAATGAACGCTACGGTACGTGGCGCGATTGGACACGCGGAACGAGCGGCCTAGAGCTCGTCGCGCCGCGCCGACGCGTACTCGAAGCAACGATGCATGCGTGGAGCGCGGCAACTCCCGCCGGCGGCGTGACCGCGGACGTCGCGATCGTCCCAACCGCGAGAGAGATCGTCGACAGCGCGGGTTTTACCCGATGGCTCGCAAGCGTGAAAGGAAAATTGGTTCTCATCAGTCCGCCGCAGCCGACCTGTCGGCCCGATTCGGACATTCACGCATGGGCCGACGCGGCGGTATATAGCCACACCGTCTCCGAGCGCGACAGCGCAACCAAGGAGTGGGGATCACGCTTCACTGCGGCACATATCAGCAATCGAGCGCTCCCTGCGCTGCTTCAACGCGCCGGCGTCGCCGGCGTCCTGTCAAACAGTTGGTCGCGCGGCTGGGGCGTGGATAAGATCCAGTCGTCGCGAATCAACGGCGTGCCCTCGTTCGACGTTTCGTGTGAAGACTATACGCTGCTCGCGCGCCTGGCATCGAACAAGCAGGGTCCGCGCGTCCACGCTGTTGCCGACGCGGTGTTCGCCGCGGCAGAGTCGCCTGTCTTCAACACGATCGCCCAGATCCATGGTTCAGAGAAGCCTAATGAGTACGTGATGTTGTCCGCGCATCTCGACTCGTGGGACGCCGGCAGCGGCGCGACCGACAATGGCACCGGCACGATCACGATGCTCGAAGCAATGCGCATTCTGAAAACAGTCTATCCAAAGCCGGAGCGCACGATTCTCGTCGGACATTGGAGCGGCGAAGAGGAAGGGGATATCGGATCGTCGGCGTTTGCGACCGATCATCCCGAGATTTTGAAGGGGCTTCAGGCGTTGTTCAATCAGGACAACGGCACGGGAGAGATCGACACTGTTCAGACGAATGGCTTCGTCGACGCGGCGCCGTCGCTCGCGCGCTGGATGTCGCGAATGCCGGCGGACCTCACGCGTAGTGTTGCGCTTCCGTTTCCCGGTATCGCGCACGACGAGAGCACCGACAGCGACGCGTTTGACTGTCGCAACGCACCGGCGTTCTTCTTGACGTCGTCGGATTGGTCATACGGCGACTACACATGGCATACCAACCGCGATACGTACGACAAGATCAACTTCGATGAAGTCAAACGAAACGCGACGCTCGTTGCGTTGTTCGCCTACGAGGCAGCCGAGGATCCGGCGTTTGTCTCGCGAACGCGTCGCGTTCCGCCGGTCGATCCGCGCACCAACCAACCGGCGCGCGCCCCGGCGTGTTCCGAGCCGCCGAGGAGCTGGGCCGCTTCACAACGCCCTTAGGATCTCGTCGGGCCGTCGTCGGCAACCGTCGCCGATTCATGCATGCAAGAGTTTCGCGATCCGGCATTCAAAGGATTTCATGCGAAGCTTTCGCTACAACATCGCCGCGACACTCGACGGCTACGTCGCCGGGCCGAATGGCGAGTTCGACCCCGACGTCACCCTCGTTCGGGAGAATTCGGTGGACGTCGTGAAGCGGCCCTCGACGTCAGGCCGGCGGCGGCATCCGGCTCTTTGGCAGCGGCGAGTTGTTTGCGACGCTGATTTCCGCAGGTCTGTTGCTGCTGACGACGAACGGACGGGTGCCACTGGTGTTAGAAAATCCTAAACAGGACCGCTGCCGGATTGATGACGCTGACCTACTCGGTACCGGGCGTCGTCACGCTGAGCTATCCGACGTACGTATAGCTGAAGCCCTTTTCCTGAGCTCGATTGGTGACGATCACGCCTGCTACGACGACACGCGCGGTCGGGGCGACGAGATTGGCCCGCAGATCCGCCTCGACGTCGGCGGCTTGCAGCCCCTGCTCGTTCGCAACAGTGCGCGCGATTCGTCCGGTCGCCATTCCGCACACCGCCACGATGACACCACGCGCCGCGAGGTCGTTCGCGGTTTTGGTCTGCGGGTTGAGCGTTGCTGGTGCACCCGCCGTAGTCACTTTCTGCGATTCGCCGAGTTTGTACTTGGTCCACATGGCGTCGTTGAATCCGAATGCCGACGCGAGATGGCGAACGCACACGATCGTATTGACATCCGCTTCCTTCAGTCCGTAGATCGGTCCGGTGTTCGCCGTGATGAAGTTGCGCGCAAAGCTCCAGCCATTCGACGCGTTTTCCACCGACGTGCAGTCGTAGATGTTCTTGTGCTGGCCCTTCAGGTCATCGAGCCAGGCGTCGGCCGGGTGCGTTGACGCGCGCGACGTTTGCGCCGCGGCCACCGCAGGAGTTGCGAGGACGCCGGTGAGCGCGGCACCGACAGCGGCGAGGCGAGCGAGAAACGAGCGACGAACGACAGCGTTTTCACCGCCGTCGGAATTGTGCTGAGTCATTGTGATGCCGAATTAATGAAGGTCAAGAAAAGATAGTCGAACATCGCCGCACTCGGCGACGACACGGCTCAGTGCGACTCGCGCGAGCTATTTCGGACGCACCGGCATCGCGGTGCGAGCCTTTCGATCGGCCACGAGCTTGTCGAACTCATCCTGCTCGAGATACGTGATGTCGATCCAGTTGTGCGCCATCTCGTCGACCGTGCGATCACCCCACCCAACCCATTGATTCGGGTCTGGATTGTTCGGATTTGCCGCGGTGTTGTCGTGCCACGCCGTGAACACGAGCATCGTGCCCTTCGGAACCAGCGGTGCCACGTCATCCGCGTAGATGTAGTTGACGTGCCAGTTCCACTGGAAGTTGTTCACCGCGCTGAGCACTTCCTTCTTGCCGTCGGGATAAATCGCCTCGAGCGACATCGCCTTGCCGCGCATGTGCATATGTGGTTGGAAATTCTCGATGCGCGCCGGCGCCTGCAGCACGTAGAAGTTCTGCGTTACAGTTTTCTCATTTGGCGGAATGTCGAGCTCGGATCCGCGCGCCACGTTGAACATCGTGAGTACCGTGCGGTGCTTCGGCACGTAGCCCTTTGGATAGAAATACACCGCGAGCTCCACCTGCACATCTTTGTATTCCTCACCGATCGCGTGCATATGGATTTCGTAGCGAATGTGAGACCCGGGCAGCATCAACTTGCCCGCATCGGGCGCGAAGACCTGCCCCGTTTTGCCGACGGCCCACTCCATGAACAGGCCGGCGTTCATCTGATGATCATGTGCCGTGGTCGCGAGCCCCGTGACTTCAGGCTCATCCTGGACGAGGTACGCCAGCACGTGATGAACGACCTTTCTGTCCGACGCGTGCACCGGTTTGATCTCGATCGCGCGGACCCACCGCGGCTCCGTCAACCCGGTCTCGATCATCGGACGATACCACTTGTCTTGCGTGTGCGCGGCGAGCGTGTAGGGCGTCGACCGCACGACGAGATCGGGCTGCCTGCCCATTTGATCCGCGAGCTGCCAACGATTCGGGTCGGCGAATGTGCGCGGCGGCGGCATGTCCGCCGGATTGCCGAGCGGCGCGCCGTCGTCCGCCCAGCGCACGATCTTGTCGATCTGCGCATCCGAGAGACTCCGATCGTTCTTGAACTGCTGAATGCCAACGGTCTTGTCGATGTGCCACGGCGGCATCAACCGCTGGCTCACGCGCGCGCGAATCTCGTCGACCTTCGCCTTCGCGTCGTCGTATGAGAGAAGTGACATCGGCGCGATGGAGCCGGGCTGGTGACACTCCTGGCATTTCTGCTGGAAGATTGGGGCGATGTCTTTGGCGTACGTTACCGGCGCCTTGGGCCCGGCCCCGTTTGGACCTTGAGCCGACAATGACGTCGCGGAGACCGCAAACAGCGTCGCGAACAGCGGACGACGGGTCGATAAGCGAATGCTCATGGTGTTACCCTCACGTTGACGAACGCGTTGGTCCAGCAGCACTGCGCGTGGCCTGCCGTTGCGACATCGGAGTCATTCGCGCGAACGCGGAGGATGTAATCGCCCGGCTGGCTGAACGTCGCTGTGGTGCTCGTCGAGCCACCGGTCGGCGTCAGTTTCGCCGTCGGTGTTCCAAAGACGACCTGCGCCGGCCCCTGATGCGTAAACCACGTCAGCGTCACCGGAGAGCCACCTTTCGTCAGACCAGCGCCGTCGTCCTTGGCAACAACTTCGATAGTGATCGGTTTTCCCACGCTCGCCGTCCGATCGACACTCACGCCGCCCGGACCGCGAGCCTCAGGACCACCCTTTCCGAACGTCAGCACCGGCGGAGTGTTGTTGGACCCCGCCTCTCCCTCGAGCGCGTCGATCTGCCACTCGGGGCGCAGACTCGCCGGAATTGCGTAGCTCGTTCCACGAACGTTGAGCGTCCACACAACCTTACTCTTCCCGCCGAAGTCCGCCGGCACTCTCACCGCGAACACACCCCAATGACGTCGCGGATAGAAGACGGTCGGTTGACCTTGATTCGCGTTCCCCGGGCTGATCGAGTTGTCGGGGCCCACGGGAATCGACAGCACTTCCGCCGCATTGCGATTGAAGTATCCGAACGAGAGGCTGAACGTCCCATCAGGATTCTTGTACCAGCCTTCGAAGGCAGGAGTCGCCGTTTGCCCTGTCGGCGCGGTGGGAGCAAGCGGCATTTGACTGAACGCCGCACTCGGCAACACTGCGACGCCGAGGAAAAAAAGTGCGAACAATGTGTTTGTCGAACGCGACATCGGGCCCCGGGGGGAGGGGGGAAGGCAGGATGGCTTCAGAGAACTTGGTGCCGATTGGGGGAGCATGGCAAGCGTTCGGGCGAACCTCGGCCGCCAAAACGAACCAGGCCCGTCGACGGCATTCGCGATCGACGGGCCTGCTATCAACGACGCTGAACGCTACTCGTGCGCGGCCAGCTTGTCTGTGTAGAGCTCGGGAAACTGCTTCCGAAGATTCACGACCTTCGGCGCGTCGTTTGTCGCGATGTACGGATCGTCGGGGTGAAGCTCCGCGTAGTTCTGATGGTGTGCTTCGGCCGGGAAGAACTCCGTGAAGGCCGCCACCTGCGTGACCACCGGCTTCGGATACAGGTGCGACTTGTTCAGCTGATCGACGAACTCCGCCGTTGCGCGCTTCTGGTCGTCGGTCGTATAGAAGATCGCCGAACGGTATTGCGTGCCAGCGTCCGGTCCCTGGCGGTTGAGCTCCGTCGGGTCATGCGCAACCGTGAAGAAAACGCGCAACAATTGCTGATAGGAAATCTTTGATGGGTCGAAAACGACCCGAACCGATTCAGCGTGTCCCGTCCGTCCGGTGCTCACCATCTCGTAGCTGGGCCTGTCGACGTGACCGCCCGCGTAGCCCGAGGTAGCGGTGATCACACCCTTGGTGTGCTGAAAGACCGACTGGATTCCCCAGAAACATCCGCCGGCGAACACGACCGTTTGCTCTCCCTTCACGTGCGTCACCGCGGCGGCAAACGCCGCGCGCGCTGGCAGAACCGCGCCGAGCGTCGCGAGTGCGAGCGTGATGACGCCACGATTGATGCGTCGCATTGTAAATCTCCTATTCATGAAATGTCACTCCGGAACGCTCAGGGCAACTGATCGTCGCCGGAGGCCAGCACGTCGACCACCTCTTCTTCGACGTGGCGCTTGCGGAAGAACCAGAACCCGATCGCCAATACCAATACTATGGCAGCGACTAAATAGTTCTCGTACCGACGAACATGGCCGAGCACGAGTAGAGTCGTTCGTCCAAATGCCCATCCGAGAATCGTGAACGCGAACGACCACGTCAAACAACTGATCGCGCTGCCGATCAGGTAGATCCCGAGCGGCAAGCGACCTGCGCCGCACGCGATCGGCAGGGTCAGCCTCAGGCCATAAGCCCACCGAACCGCGATCGCCGAGCGCCACGGATGACGGCGTACGATGCGAAATGCCTGCAGCAAGAACCGACGAAGTCGCGGCCACCGATTTCGTACCCAATGTCCTCTCCACCGACCGATGTAGTAAAGACCGAGGTCGGCAATCCACGTCCCGCCGGAAACCCAGAACCCAACCGCAGAGAGGCGGAGCCGGTGATCGTGAGCCGCTAGGCCACCAATTAGCGGCGTTGCCTCCTCCGTAATGATCCCGGTAATCCCCAACATGATGTACGCCCACAACCGGTGAAGCAGATCCATCGCCTCTGCCGGCGACGGCGCAGCGTGCAACAGTGGGAGCACTCGTCGCTCGGCGTGGAGGGAGTCGGTGGGCCGGAGGTCTGAACGCTAGGCTGTAGTGGAGACAGAGGTGAGGTACGGGGGCGCTGCGCAGTCGGAGTCGATGCGCGCGCGGAGCGCGGCGGCAAGCCGAAGGGAGATCGGTCCCGGAACGCCGTCCCCAATGGTCTGGTCGTTCACACGCACGATCGGCATGACATCGCTCGTTGTGCCAGCCAGGAAGAGCTCGTCGAGATCCGAGATTTCGGATTCGTTGAAGGCGAGCTCACTGACAGGAATGCCGAGTTCGCGGGCGAGCTCCAAGACGACCGCGCGTGTCACGCCGGGGAGGATCAGATTGGTGAGCGGGTGCGTTCTCAGGACGCCGTCGATGACGCCGATGCAGTTCGTGTGTGATCCTTCCGTGACGACACCATCGCGCACCAACAGCGCCTCCATAGAGCTACGCTCGGACGCCTCTTGCTTCGCGAGGACGTTCGGAAGCAATTGCAACGTCTTGATGTTGCAGCGCATCCAGCGGAGATCCGGAACCGTCACGACTGACACCCCGCGCGCGCGAGCCTCTTCAGGTGGGACGAAGCGATTGACAGTCGCATACACCGTCGGCGGAGTTCCCTCAGGCGGAAACGCGTGAGTGCGCGGCGCGGAGCCGCGAGTAATCTGGACGTACACCGTTCCTTCACCAGTCTCCAGCCCTGAGCCCGACAACAGCTTCTCCGCCACCGTGAGAATTCCGTCCCGCGTGGCGAACTCAGGCGCGGCGATTCGGAGTTCGCTGAGCCCGTACACGAGCCTAGCGAGGTGGCGGTCCAGCTCGAACAGCTGGCCGTTCACAACTCGCCAGACTTCGTAAACACCGTCGCCGAAAATGAAGCCGCGATCTTCGACGGGGATGGTCGCCGCCGCACGGGGAAGGATTTGGCCGTTCAGATATGCGAGCACGGAGAGCTTCGGTTGGAGTTATGGACGGAAGCTAACGCGCCGGTTGGGTGGTAAGGGAGGGCGAGTTGGAGGACGAGCGGCGTTTCCTCCGTAGGGATTGCTATGATCGGCGCTCTCTCGATCCCAGACTGGAGTTCTTAGATGTGGGTGTGGCAGCGCGCTCGCGGCTACGGTCCCCTGCGCCGGCGACGCGCTGTCGCAGGGTACCGTAGCGCGTGGCTCGACGAGCATCGGTCTCGGCCCGCGAGACAGTATCGCACATCTTGCGTTTGCAGTTCGGTATTGAGACTTTGCGAATCCGCGTCGTCGAAGACATTGAAGCCTTCAAGGAGCAATCCGCGAAGCGAGGGCTGCACTTCGGCGGGACGCACAAAGCGGACGGCTATTCTTTCGCAAACGCGAAGACTCCGACACGAGCAGTGTGTCAATTTCGAGTCGCGTGTTTCGCAGACGCAAGTGACGCCGATGAGCAATCGAGGCAAAGCAGCGGCGGCGGTGTATGCAAAGGACTCGACCCGGGTGAGCGCGTTCTACTCGCGGGTGATCGGATTGACGTTGCTAACGCAGACGGCGATGCGCTTGTTCTCGACTCGACTTCGTTTCAATTGGTCGTCGTGCAGATTCCGCCGAAGGTCGCCGCGTCGATCGAAATCGAGGAGCCTCCGCTCCGGCGATCGGAAACCCCGATCAAACTCGTGTTCAGTGTGCCGAGCTTGGCGGCTGCGCGCGAAGCCGCCGCGAACTTGGGCGGTCGGGTCGAGGTGCCCGGGCGAGAATGACGTTTCCAGGGCCGCGTCGTGTGCGACGGCCACGATCCCGAGGGAAATGTCTTCCAGTTACGCGAAGAGACGACTTGACTGCCCGGCGAACATTGCCGGAGCGCGTCGCCTACGACCTCGTTGGGAGGCTTGTTGGCCGTGTGCAAGACACGAGGTCTCGAACGTCTCCTGGGTAGTCCCTCGCAGGAGACGACAATGAGTCCAGTCGGTGCAATCGCCACTTTCTTCGCAATGCAAATCGTGTTTGGCGACAGCGTTAGCGGCCCGCACCGGCAACGACCGGCACCGTGTGTTCGTACTGCGCCGATGCCGGCCCTCAAGCCACCGACCCGGTTCACGGACTCGATGCCCGTCTTTCGAGTCGATTCTGGCCGTTCTGCCCCGATGCCAGTTTTCAAATTGGTGGCGTGCTATCTGACCGACACCGCGACACGCGTTGATACGCCCGCGAGCGGTCGGAAACCGCGCTAGGGGCGTTAGAGAGAACGCGTTTTGTTTTCTCTGGCTTCCATCTTTTGCGCGTGACTGGGGACGCGAACACCGAGAGAAGACTCACGATCTTGCCGCCTCGTCGCTCAATACTCGACGGAAACCGGTTCGGTTTCGAGAACTCGAATGCTTGGACCGTTTGGCCCGTCGAACCGTGCGCTGTAGAGCGGATTCCAAAATTTCGTGATCTGTTCGCGTCGTTCGTGACGCGAGGACATCGTCACTGTTCGAAAGCGCGGCTGTCGCGATTGGACCAACGTCGACGTTCGCATCGAACAGGTCTATTGACATGTCGCGGCGCCGGCGCACATCACGGCGCGGCTAGTGCGAGCCCTCTAGGTCCGTTTTCGCTGGGGATTTCTTCAAGCCATCGAGCGCGGTTGTGAGGTCCTCGACCTCTCGATCGCCTTCTCGCAACCAAGAGCGGAAAGCAATGAAAGTCGTCACGCTCCCGGTGATAAAGGCAATCAGTTCGACCACGCCGCGAGACGGCTCATGGCTGTACAGCATGCCGGAACCGAAGCCCAACACCTGATATGCGGAATCGGCGAGCACGAGAATCCACGTTGCGATCAGTCCCGTAATCACGCTGCGACGGCCTTCGATGCCGGCCGCGGCGTGAAGTGACGGGCGAAGAAGCCCGAGCGCGACGACGAAGCCCGCGGTCAGACACAGCGCCAGGTTGAGAACCCCGACGAATCCAGTCGGCGCGAAAGATTTTCCGAGCACGAGCTTCGCGCCCGGAAACCACAACGCAAACACGGTGGCTACACCCGCGAGAAATCGTACGGCGCCGCCGCGCATTACCGTTCGCATGATACTCATCGCCGCATCACCCCAACGATTAACGTTTCCATTCGGCGGCAGCGCTCGCGTTGCCTGCTTGGTCGACCGCGTTGACCAAGATCCAGTCCGGGTCAACATCGAGCACGAGTCGTTGCTGCGTCGCGAACACCACCTGCGATTTCCATCCGTTTGCTCCCCGACTGCGAACATACCACCACCGCGCCGCCTCTCCGGCGGCCGGAATGATTTGCACACCTCGCCCGCTCACGCCGATAGCTGGCGCCGCCGGGGGAATCGAGTCAAGCCAGGGAGACGCCGGCAGAATCGCGCGTTGTGAGTAAAGTGGAACAAGGCTCACCGCGACCGGGCCCGATGATGCGCGCTTCAGAGTCGACACCGTGTTGAAGAGAACATGGCCCGTGCCGCCCGGGCGCGCACGGGTGAGCTTGATCTGATTCGCGATCTCGTCCAACCCGAACGCGGTCGGGCCGCCGTCGGCGACGCGATAGGCGGCAAGCCCCGGCCATACGTGACGCGGCATCGTGTCTTGCGAGAGCCACCAATCCAGCAGCGCCGGGTAGCTCTGTCCCGGCGACGCAATCGACCAGTAGAGCTGCGGAACCAGATAGTCGACCCAACCCTGCTGTAGCCACTTTCGAGAATCAGCATAGATCGTGGCGAACGCGTCGAGGCCGGTAACGGTCGGCGGGTTTCCCGGGCGCCAGATTCCGAACGGTGACAGCCCGACCTTGATCGCCGGCTTGATCTGATGCACTTCGCGATTCATGCGCTCCACGAACCGATTGATGTTCTCTCGGCGCCAGTCGTCGCGCGACAAGGACGATCCGCTGCGCGCGTACGACGCGCTATCGGGAAAGTCGATCAGTCGGCCCGCTGCATCGTGCTCCTGGTACGGATAGAAATAGTCGTCTGCATGAATCGCATCGATGTCGTAGCGTCTCACGATGTCGCTGACCACCTGAATGGAGCGATCTTGTACTTCCGGTTCGCCGGGATCGAACCACACCTGGCTCCCGTAGATGCGAATCAGATCGCGACGCGTGTTGAACGCGTGGGTTGGCGCGAGCTTCGCCGTATCCTTTGAATTGCCGGCGCGGAATGGATTGATCCACGCATGGAGTTCCATCCCGCGCGCATGCGCTTCGGTGATCGCCAACGCGAGTGGATCGTATCCGGGATCGACGCCTTGCGTTCCGGTGAGCATCGCGGCCCATGGCTCGATCGACGACGAATAGACGGCGTCGGCCGCGGGTCGCACCTGAAATATGATCGCGTTGAAGCCGGTCGCGGCCGCGCGGTCCAGGATGTCGATCAGCTCAGCGCGTTGCTGGTCCGGCGTTAGAGAATTCCTGGATGGCCAATCCGTGTTGTTGACCGTCGTCAACCACAGCCCGCGCATTTCCCGCGCGATCGGCGGCGGTCCGGAGAACGCGTCGATGTTGGGCGCCGTCGGATTTTTGCACGCGGCAAGGAGCGCCGCGGCGATGATGGCATTCGTTCGACGAACGAGTATTCGCGATCGCATCTATCGTTGAATCCCGTCGCCGGCCTTGAAGAAGCCGGGCAAAGACACTGGAACGTGCCCCGTAATTGGGGCTGCGCCGAGTAGCGCGGCCGCTGCGGAACGCTCGAGATCGTCGCCCACACCGTAGGTCACGAGATAGGACCCCACACTCGGGAATTGTCTGATGAGATAGGGGTTTCCTAATGACACGACGACGACCGGACGGCGCTTCGCCAGCTCGTCGACCCACTCTGCAATCTGCGCAGGAACGGCGAACCGGCCTTCTCCCTCGACCCGTCTGACATACATCGCGACAATGACCACACCCGAACCGTCGGCCGTCTTGCCGAGCGAGTCGAGTACGTCGCGCGTCGCGGCCGGTCCGATCTTGGCCAGCGTCGTTGCCCCGAGCCTCGACCGTCCGGAGCGGATTGCCGCGCCGAAGATTCGCCCCGCGCGGATTTCAGTCTCGGGCATGTACTGAATCACGAGAGCGCGTCCAGATGCCGTCAGTGGCACTAATCCCGCGCTGTCGCGCAGCAGCGTAATCGCGCCTCGCGCAATGCGAGCTGCGACCGCGCGATGATCCGGGGCACCGACGATTTCTCGTAACGCCGTCAGCGACACCTGCGAGGAGATGGGGAGACCGACACGCGCCTTCAGCTCGAGCACACGACGCGCGGCGCTGTCGATCCTTGCGCGAGAGATCTCACCGCGTTCGACCGCCGCGACAACTCCCGCGATCGCTCGCGCCGGGTCCGACGGCTTGAGCAGAATGTCCGCTCCGGCTCTTACGGCGAGCACGCTGCTCTCTTCAGTCGAATATCCTTTTCCGATTCCTTCCATCGTCATCGCGTCCGTGATCGCGACGCCGCGGAAGCCGAGTGTGTCGCGAAGCAGGCCGGTGATGATTTTCGGAGACAGCGTCGCCGGAACACCGGTCGCATCGATTGCAGGCAAGGCGATATGCGCGGTCATCACCAACGCGA
>JBDTAE010000011.1:0-3582 GCA_039924785.1 Gemmatimonadaceae bacterium
GCGTCTTCGAATGCGTCGGCGTCGCAGACCGCGCGGTGTGCGTTGTTGCGTTGCCCGTTCGTCCGTCGCGCGTTGCGTTTGGACCCCGACAGCCCGGTGCGGCGTACTGGCACACCGGCAGTACGCCATGTACGCCATTACCCAACTGTCGGGGTCCAAGCTCGACGACTGGCCCGGCCTCCGCCACGCCGATACGTTTGTCCCGCCCCTTCAATCCGCCAATGCCACGACTCGCTCTGCCCGCTCTTCTCGTCGCCGCAATCTCCACGGCCGCATCCGCGCAGCCCACTCGCCCAACGCATCCGTTCTCCGTCGTCGAAGCCAGCATCACCGACATGCGGACCGCGCTGGAGCAGCACCGCACGACGTCGCGCGAAATCGTCACGCAGTACCTCACGCGCATCGCGATGTACGAGGACAAGCTGCATGCAGTGATCACCGTAAACCCGCGCGCCCTTGCCATCGCCGACTCACTCGATCGTGAACGCGCTGCCGGACGAATTCGCGGACCAATGCACGGCATTCCGGTCGCGCTCAAGGACAACATTCACACGACCGACATGCCCACGACCGGCGGCGCACTCGCGTTCGCCGATCTGGTGCCGCCGTACGAAGCGACGCTCACGAAGAATCTCGAGGCGAGCGGCGCGATCATTCTCGCGAAGACTCAACTCACCGAACTCGCTAACTGGGTCACCGCCGGAATGCCCGGCAATTACAACGGTCTGAATGGCTACGGCTTCAACCCGTGGGATCCACGCCGCGATCCGCGCGATGCATTTTTCGACGGACGACCCGTGCTCGGCACCGGTGGCTCGAGCTCCGGAGCGGGAACGAACGTCAGCTTCTGGGCCGCGAACGTTGGCACCGAGACGTCGGGTTCGATCTTGAGTCCGTCGAATCAGAATATGCTTGTCGGTATCAAGCCAACTGTCGGGCGCGTGAGTCGCTACGGCGTCATCCCGATCACGCCCGATCAGGACACACCCGGACCAATGGCACGCTCGGTCACCGACGCCGCGATTTTCCTCGGCGCACTGGAAGGGGCGTTGCCGGATCCGAACGACGCGGCGACGCGCAAGTGTCCGCCGCCCGCTGGTCGCGACTACACGAAATTTCTAAACCCGACCGGTCTCAAGGGCGCCCGCATCGGAATTCCGCGCGCGTTCTTCTACGACGCAACGTCGGCGGGTGCGTCGTCGCCGCGCGGCGGGCTCAGTCCGGAGCAACGCACGATCATGAACGAAGTGATCGCGGTGTTGAAGGCGCAGGGCGCGACCGTCGTTGACCCGGCGGACATTCCGAGCATCACGGCGACGAACCCCGATGCGAATTTACTCAACTGGAGCCCGTGCAGCGGTCTCGATAACGGCAAAGGTCGCGATGCAGGGTGCACGATCGCGTTCAAGTACGGGATGAAGCGGGACTTCAACGCGTGGCTGCACTCACTCGGCGCCAAGGCGCCGGTGAAGACGTTGACCGCGTTGCGTCAGTGGAACGTCGCGCATCAGGCGGCCGGCGCGATCAAGTACGGTCAGCAGAATCTCGACATCTCCGACGAGATGGACACGACCGCCGACAAGGCGCGCTACGAGTCGGACCGTCGCAAGGACATCATGCTGTCGGCGACGAACGGTCTCGACGCGGCGCTCAAAGCCGGTCGTCTCGATGCGCTCCTGTTTCCCGGCGTGACGAGCGCCAACATTGCCGCGCGCACGGGCTATCCAACGGTCACCGTGCCGTACGGCTTCGTGCCGGTTCCGCAGGGCACCGGCCCCAACGCCTTTCCGGCTGGCTTCAACCCAAAGCCGGCGCCGTTCAATGTGAGCTTTACGGGAACGGCGTGCAGTGAACCAAAGTTGATAGAGCTCGCATTTGCGTTCGAGCAGGCGACGAAGAAACGACGTGCGCCGCCGCTCTTTCCGTAGGGGAGCGCCGGAGGCTCTTTACCTGTCGTAAAGGGCCGACTAGCAATCTTCTACATGTGATGATGGCCCATGCCGTCCAACGCCATGTCCAGCTCCGCGTCGTACCGCGCGCGAATCTCCGCGCTCGACGCTAGAGCGCGATACTCGACGGCAAGCTTGTTGTATTCGTCCATCGCGTTCTTGCGCAGCGCGGCGACCTTCTTGTCGTCGCCCGCCTTCTCCGCCGCCTTCATGCTTGCCGCGATTTCTTTGAGCTTCGCGCGCGGAGCCGCGAGCGACTGCCCTTTGCCGATGCGTTTCGCTTCGAGCTCGATGCGATGCGCAATCGGTAGCTTCGCGCCATAGGTCTCGCCGAGTGCGAGGCCGACGAGCCGGTCGTCGTGTGTGACGTGCGTGGGGAGCTTGAGACCCGTCGCGATATACGGCAGCACCGGATTGTCGTGCGCAAACGGACCGTCGGGATTCGGCACTGTCCACGTGTGCACCATCGCGATCTGCATCGGCGCAGACGTTCCGCCGCGCGCTTTGCAGTCGTCGGGTCCGTCGGCAAGCGCCTGGCCTTCGCCTGGCAGGTTGCGACAGAATACGTGCGAGTGCCATTCGGCCGGCACGCCGTCGAGGTCGGTCGGCAACGCCGCGCCCGCGGGCACTCGATGCGTGTATGCGACGCCCACCGGAATCAGCGAGTCCCCGGTCGGCAGGTACATCATAAAGTTCGGATGATCAATGTCGACCGGCGGGTTGATGAGAAACCGCGGCAGCTGAATCCAGTGCTGTCCCTGAAACGGCGACAGGTCTTTGATTCCGGCGCCGAAGCCGATCGCGCCGAACCCCTCCTTCGCGAGCGAGGCGGAGTCGTGTAGTGTGCTGATCGCGATTTTGGCGCGAGCCACGACGGATTCAGGTGACGTTTGCGCGGACGCGAGCGCGGCGGTGACCGACAGGAGGGCTGCAACCGTGAGGGAGCCCGGCCGCCGGAAGAAACAGGGGGGAGTCATATCCGTAGGGTTAGACACTAAAGGAGACTGCGGCGTTCCAGCCGTGCGGCGTAGGGGGATTCGGGCTCGACGCGAGTCTGGCCTGTGGGTAGCATCATTGGCTGGCGTCCGCGTCCCGTATGTTCGCTCATGCGCTTGAGACCACCCATTTGACGACGGAGTACCCATGGCGGCATCACGACGATTCATCGCAGGGCTCATTCGCTTCGGGTTGGTCATACTGGCCGGCGGAATTTGTTTCGCGTACATCGCGCGCAAGGTGTCTGGCCGGACTCGCACCAGCAGCATCCATTTCCGCGCGCAAATGCCAGTGACCGATTCGCTCGGACCCGGGGATCTCCGCATCTACAGCCGCGACAGCTCGGTCGACATCGTGCTTCTCGGTACCAACTTGTTGGCGGGGTTGTCGCCGAAGATGCAGGGGGAGATCAAGGCGAAGATGGAAGCCAAGACGGCGAAAGACACGAGTAGTTTCGGCGGAAGCATTGCACAGCTCGTGACGAAGTCGGTCGCAGGTGCGATCGGGACCCACGCGTCGTTTCCGCTCGCCGACATTCGCGAGGTTCGCTACGACGACGGCCATATCGTGTTCGACGCGAACGACGGCACCAAACACGACCTATTAGGAAACGCGAACGTCAATGGCGAGAAGGTCT
>JBDTAE010000012.1:0-20154 GCA_039924785.1 Gemmatimonadaceae bacterium
GCGTGTCGGTGGAGGGTGCAGCTGATGTGTCCTACGACGCGCTGCTTCTTGCGACCGGCGCCTCGCCGGTACACCTCGGCATTCCAGGCGATGAGGGCGCGTCGGCGCACTATCTGAGAACACTCAACGACAGTCGCGCGATCGTCGCCGCCGCGAAGGAGGCGACGCACGCCGTCGTCATCGGCGCGAGCTTCATCGGCCTCGAAGTCGCGGCATCGCTCCGCACCCGCAAGGTCAGCGTCGACGTCGTCGCTCCGGAAGCGATCCCGCTCGGCCGCGTGCTCGGCGAGCATCTCGGCAGGTACATCCGCTCGCTGCACGAGGAGCATGGCGTCGTCTTTCACCTCGAGCGGAAGCCGGCGCGCATCGAGCCCGATGCCGTCGTCCTCGATGACGGGACGCGCCTCGCTGCCGATCTGGTGGTGATCGGCGTCGGTGTCCGCCCGCGGCTCGATCTCGCCACGGAAGCCGGGCTGGCGATGGACCGCGGCGTCGTCGTGAACACCGAGCTCCAGACGAGCGTGGCGGACGTCTACGCCGCCGGTGACATCGCGCGCTGGCCCGACCCGCACACCGGCGACCGCATCCGCGTCGAGCACTGGGTCGTCGCCCAGCGGCAGGGCCAGACCGCCGCCCGCAACATGCTCGGCGCGCACGAGACATTCGACCAGCTCCCCTTCTTCTGGAGCGCGCACTACGACGTGAGCATCAACTATGTAGGTCATGCCGAGCAGTGGGACGACGTGAAGATCGACGGCGATGCCGCGAAGCGTGACGTGTCGGTGTCGTACATGAAAGGCGACAAGCGCCTCGCTTTGGCAACGATCTTCCGCGATGGCGAGAGCCTCGAAGCCGACGTTCGCGGGTAAAGAGAATGTGTCATCGCACCTCGTCTCGGCTGCTGACGCCAGGTAATCGACTACGCCAAAATCTTTTCGTTGACTTTCCCTGCGAGATAAAATATTATCCCACTGAGGAGAATATCTTATCTCTCTTTTTCGCTGGCACCTGAAGCCCAAACCGCTCCTTGTCCCGTCAAGCCGCCCTCTCGCCGCAGCTCAGCCGACGCGAACGCCAGATCATGGACGTCGTGTACCGGAACGGTCATGCAACCGCCGCCGAGATTCGCGAGCAGCTGCCTGATCCGCCCGTCGCGGCGGCTGTTCGCACGTTGTTGCGCATTCTCGAAGAAAAGGGCCATCTCCGCCACGAGAAAGACGGCCCACGCCACATCTATCATCCCACGACGCCGCGGAGCGTCGCGCAAAAGTCAGCCGTCCGGCACTTGATCGGCACCTTCTTTAGCGGCTCGCGCTCGGCGGCCATCGCCGCGTTGCTCGACGAGTCCGACCGTCCGCTCACGGCCGCCGAGCGCGAGCAAATCACGAGCGCCATTCGGCGCATGCGCGCGACGGAGAAGTAAAGGATATGAGCATACTGACGTCGCTCGCCCTATCCATCGGTGGAACGGACGTCGCGGCGCTCGCCGAGAGTGTCTACACGGCGGCGCTTCTCGCGTCGTTGCTTGTAGCCGTCGCCGTGATGGCGTCATCGATGTTGCGTCGCGCCGGCGCGAGTGCGGAGGCACGCTCGCTTCTGTGGAGATCGACTGTCGTGTCGATGCTCGCCGTCTTCATCGGCAGGCAGCATCCGCTGCACTGGATTGCTGTCGTCGTTCCATCGGCACTCGCGGCGCCGATCGTCGCGCTCGGTCGGGCGCGAATGATAATTTCCGGCGCGCCGATTCCCGGCGCGGCGGTCAGCGGGGATCTCACCGCGAGCGCGACGAGCGCGATCGCCGCTGTACGCGCACTGGTGGTGGTTTATCTGGCGGGCGTCGTTGTAGTCCTCGTGCCAACCATCGTGTTCTCGATTCGTGCACGTCGTCGTCTGACCAGCGCGCGGCTAGTGACCGACGACCGTTGGATGAGCATTCTCGAAGGCACTCGCGGCACACTCGGCGTCGCGCGTCGCGTGCGGTTGTATGTCGACGATGCTGCGACCGTTCCAATGACGTGGGGTGTCCTGCGCCCGATCGTCGTGCTGCCGACGGTCGCGCTCGACTGGTGCGAGTCGCAACTGCGTATCGTGCTGCTTCATGAGCTTGGCCATGTGCGCGCCGGCGATTGGACCTTCAGAGTGCTGTCTCGTGTCGTGTGCGCGCTCTATTGGTTCCATCCCGCTTCGTGGTGGGTGGCGCGGAATCTTCGCGACGATTGCGAGCTGTCGTGTGACGATCGCGTGATTGCGGCCGGTGTCCGTCGAAGCGACTACGCCGAGCTTCTCGTCACTGCAGCAGAAGTGTTGCGTGGCGCGCCGGCCGTTGAGGCGTTGGCGCTGTCGGAGCGTGGAGGATTGCGCGCGCGACTCGCTGCAATCCTCGACGTAGGTCACGTTTCGAGACCACTGCGGCGGGAGTGGGCGGCGGCTGCCGTTGCCGCGACGCTCGCCCTCGTGTGTCCCGCGAGCGCTGTCCAATTGGCGCCGACGCGGGACGTATTGACGACCCTCATGCGCGACGCGCGCTGGGAATCGCGCGCGTACGCGGTGATGGGGCTGGCGCAGCGCGCGGACTCCATCGCCGAAGCGAGAAGCGCGGCGGAAGCCGATCCAAGCCCGCGCGTCCGCGCGTGGGCCCGATTCGCGCTCGGCGAGAGCACCCCGAGCTCCGCCGCTCGCGCCATCATTCGAGAACACTAAATCCAGTCGGTCTTCCCCATGAATCGCGCCGCGTCGTACCATAAAGAGACAAAAATTTATCTCATCGTCGCGACCATCGTCATATTCGTGGTCGGGTATGGGGACCTCGCGCGCGGCGGAACCACCGTCTCGGCGTTCGCGCTGGCGATTGGCTATTGCGTGATGATTCCGCTCACCATCTGGCGGGGGGGAGGGCCGCGGACGCGCACCTCTTCCGATTCCGGGCGCGATCCATCGTACGGGGCCGCCGCGATCGCGGGCCTGGTGGTGCTCGCGCTCTACATCGTGACGATGGCGCCATCGACCGCGATGTGGGACACGAGCGAGTACATCACGGCGGCGTACGTGTTTGGAATACCGCATCCGCCGGGGAATCCATTCTTCGTCATCGTCGGCCGCGTGTTCGCATTGCTTCCGATCGCGGGCAATGTCGCGGCGAGAATCAACGTGCTCGCGGCAATCTGCAGCGCTGCGTCCGCCGCGTTCTGGTTTCTCGTGACAGAACACGTGCTCGCGCGCTGGATCGCGTCGCGACGCGTCCGAGTCGCCGGAGCGACCTGCGCCGCACTGCTGGGTGCGACGGCGTTCACGGTGTGGACGCAATCCGTCGTCAATGAAAAGGTCTACACCGTCTCGCTCGTCGGAATCGCGCTCGTTTCGTGGCTCGCCGTGCGGTGGTCGGAAGAACAGGAGGGCGCGCGCGCCGACCGCCTGCTCATCATGATGGCGTATCTGTGCGGTCTTGGATATGCCAATCACATGGCGGGAATGCTCCCTGCGCCCGCGATCGCGGTGCTCGTTCTGGTGCTGCGTCCGGCCACCGTGCTGCGCGCGCGCCTGTTGGCGGTTTGCGTCGTCGCACTCGGCCTCGGCGTCTCACCATTCGCGACGCAGCCAATTCGCGCAGCCTACTTTCCCGCACTCAGCGAAGGAGAACCGACCGCGTGTCGCACGGAAATTTCCTGGTCTTGCACGTTCTCTAAAGGCACGCTTGAGGCTTTTTCGTACAACTTCAACCGCGTGCAGTACGGTAAGCCAGATCTCTCCGACCGGCAGGCATCGCTTAGCGACCAAATCGGCATGTGGTGGATGTACTTCAAGTGGCAGTGGATTCGCGATGCGTCGTCGGCCCACCCGTTCGCCCAGGCGCTGCTCGCGGCGACCTTCTTGGTCCTTGGCGTCATCGGCGCGTGGACGCATGCGAGCCGCGATCGACAGAGTTTCTGGTATTTCGGCACGCTGATGTTCACGATGACGTTGCTGCTGATCTATTATCTCAACTTCAAGCTCGGATGGTCGCAGGACCAAAGCTCGTCGGCGCCGCACGAGGTGCGCGACCGTGACTACTTCTATCTCTGGAGCTATTCGGCGTGGAGCGTGTGGGCCGCGCTCGGACTCACCTTCGTTTGGGAGTCGATTGCTTCGATCGTCGCGGCGCGCAAGGACGGCATCTCGCTGAACGAAGCAATTCCGGCGCTCGCCTGGAGATCCGCGTCGCCCGCGCTGCTCCTCGCACTGATTCCACTCGGCGCGAATTGGTCGAGCGCGTCGCGCGCCGGACATCGGTCGACGCGCAACATCGCCGTCGATCTGTTGAACTCCGTCGAGCCGTACGGTGTGCTCGTGACCGTCGGAGACAACGACACGTTTCCGCTCTGGTACGCGCAGGAAGTCGAGGGCATTCGCCGCGATGTCGTCGTCGCGTGTACATCACTGCTGAACACCGACTGGTACGTGCGACAGATCATTCGTCGCCCCGTCTACCCATACGACGCCGCGAACGGCCCATCAATCTACCGCGACCAACGCTGGACGAAACCGGCGAGCGGTCCGCTGCATTTGTCGCTCGACGAGGCCGATGCAATTCCACAGTACTACCAACTTCCCCAGCCAATGGACTTCGTTGCAGGCGGCATTCGCGCGACGATCGACGCGAAGAACCTCGAGTACGGCGTGCTTCAGCGCGCCGATATCATCGTGCTCGACATGATCCGCGACGCATGGCCCGAACGTCCGATCTACTTCGCGCGATCGGCGGGATCGTACCCGCGCGCGCTTGGGCTCGAGAACAACGTTCTCGCTCAAGGGCTCGCATCGAAGCTGTTCATTCCGCCGGCGACTCAGAGTTCACTCAAGGATACCGTGATCGTTCAGGGCGACGGATGGTTCGACATCGCCAGAACGAACACCCTGTGGCGCGACACATTCGGCGGGCCGGCGTCGGTGATCCGGGAAGGGAAGTGGGTGGATCGTGCATCGGTGAGCATGCCCTATCTCTACGTAATGACGGGCGCCGAGTTGTCCGATGTGCTACGCTCCAGTGGGCGGGTGACGGAGGCGGACCAGGTTGCCGTAACGGTGAAGAGCATTGCCGGCGCGACGGGACTCGACGCGGTGGTCCGGCAACTGGATCAGTCGCTGCCCCGTCAACTGGGAGGAGACTCCGCGGGCGTCTCGTTGCGTGCAAAGAACGATGAAGTGCCCAAAACGCGAAGTACGGAACCAATCCGAAAGCCAAAGCCGTGAACGGCGCAGGCTATGCTCGACGATAGTACCGCAGGCCCGACGTTCCGCGATTGAAGCCCGCCGCTCGAAACGCGTCGACGTAGCGACTGCCGCTGGCAGGCTGGCCATCGATCGTTTCAATCGTGAAGTCGCGCTTTGTCCTGCGCAACAGCGCGCTCACGAGCGCTTCGATTCCACGCCGGACCAGATCGTCGCTCGACTCAGGTCGAACCATAATTCTCTCACCATTCCGCTCGGCGATCATCATGACGCTTCCGTCGATCGTGACGAGCAGCGCGCTGCGGCTCCGTGGCCGAACAAACGGATCGCGCGACGCGTCGCCAGGCATCGGCAGCGTGAATACATTCGCAGGATCCGTCACGCCCATCACGATGGCGGGCGCGTTCGGCGCCGGAGCGGCGCGGAGCTGCTCGACGGCCTCAGGCAGCGCGAACTGCGCACCCGACAGACCGCGAACGAAATATCCGCGACGAACGTCACCGCGAAACTCGAGTCGCTTCAGTTCGTGATAGATCGCTCGCCAGTGAATTGGCGGACGCTCGCGGCGCCAGATTTCGCGCGACACCACGCCGTATCGTTCGAGCCATTGACGCGCGATCGACTCGGCCCACGCGGACACGTCTGCCTCAGGGCCGAGTACGCGCGGGATGTTCACGAGCGACCAGCGACCCGGCCAGTTGCCGACGTCGGCATCGCCCTTGTCCGGACGTTTCCACTTGGGCAGGCGGCGCAGATTCGGTCGCCGTTGGACAATCGGACGGTTCGCCGACGGATTGAAATCGGCAGGGAGCCACCGAGTCGGATCAGGCTGCGCGCGGTCTCGCGGAGAGACCACAGGGCGCCAGCGCGCCACAGATCGAAGCGATTCCATCGTGTCGTTCGTAACGACGCTCGCGCCGACAAGCTCCCGCAACGCGTCGCGTAGCGCGCGTGATGACAACGATGTCGATGTGAGCAACTCATCGAAGAATGATGCTCCATCGTCTTTCAGCGACTGTTGTACTTGCCGAGCGTTGTCGCTGAGTGTTGGTTCGACGTTTGCGTCGACCCACCCGCGCGCGGTGCCGCGTTTCACGAACCGGATCGTCGTCAGATCGCCGGGACCGTCTCCGGCCTTTGCGGAGTTGCCACCGATCCACACCAACTCTCCGAGCGCGATCAGCCGCGACAGCGTGTTCGGATCGTAGTGCTCAAGGCGAGCGGGGAAGTACTCGCGTTCCCAGGCATCGGCAGGCCGCGCGAGTCCATACATCTGGCGAACCATACGCGCGCTTGCGTCGTCTCCTTCGACGCGCGTCGACAGATCGAGATGTTGCCACTGTTGCACGAAATGTGAAAAGCGATTCAGGTCGACCGCTTCGATGCTCTTGCGCGCCTGCGCGAGCTCCCGCCGCCGCGCTTGCTCCAGCAGCCGTCGCGAACACCAACGTGTGGTTTGCGTGTCTCCACCGAACGTCCCGCGCACGAGGCGACCCGTTCGCGTCCACTCGTCGAGACGCTGCTCGACCCAGTCACGATCGAAGTCGTAACGAGCGAGGACGTCGTTCACCGAGAACGCGCCGGCGAGCGAGACGAAACGCACGAGCAGTTCGCGCCGAGCAGGGAGTGCTCCCGTTGCAAACGCGGCGACGTACCGCGGCGAGTTCTCCGCGAGAATGACTCGCCGTTCCGGATTGCCAATGCCGCGTGGGATTTCGATCTCGATGGCGCGACCGCGATCGATCAGCTCATGCAGCGGATCTCCGCGGCGGCCTTCGTCGATCGATGCGACCCGTTCGTTCAGCGCGTCGCGCGTGAGGTCGGACGCGCGGTCGAGCAGCACCGCGAGCTCGTCGGTCGTTCGCGCGCGCGTGCCAGGCGCCGTTCCACGCCGGCGAGCGAGGATGGTCTCGAGCATCTCGAGTGTCGAATCATCCGCGCCCGCGCCGCCCATCAACTCGTCGAGCAACGACCGGTCGAGCGAGAGCAGCGCGGCTCGCTGTTCGGCGCGTGGCGCGTCGTCGGCGTACAGCCAATCCATCACGAACCCGAACTGCAGCGACGCAGCGAACGGCGACGGCGTGAGCGTTTCGACTGAGCGGATGCCGATAGCGCCCGCGGCGAGGTCGTCGAGCACGCGCGCGAGCGCCGGCATGTCGAACGCGTCCTGAAGCACGTCGCGATACGTCTCGACGAGAATCGGAAACGAGGGATACTCCTGCACGGCTTGAAGCAGATCCAGCGCCTTCAGACGTTGCAACCAGAGTGGCATGCGACGTCGTGGATTGCCGCGCGGAAGGAGCAACGCGCGGGCCGCGTTCGTTCGAAAGCGCGACCCGAACAGCGACGATGCGCCAACTTCCGCCAGCACCCGTCGTTCGGCTTCGGACGATGACAGATCTCTCAACACCGACACCGGCAACCATTCGCGCAGGTTGGGCAATCGAAGCATGATGCCGTCATCGGTCGTCTGCACCTGCAGCTCGAACGCCGGGCCGTCGCGCGCACCGCGACCTGCCTCGGCGAGCCACTCGCGAACACGATTGGCGAGCGCCATTGCCCACGGCGCATTCACGCGCCCGCCGAAGGGCGCATGGATCACGACGCGGACCGAATCCATCTCGTCGCGAAACTGCTCGACGATCAGAGTCTTCTCATCGGGAACGACGCCGGTCGACGCACGTTGCTCGTGCACGTATTCCACCAAGCCCGCCACGGTGTCGTCGTCCGAGAAGTACCGCGCTGCCAGTGCCGCGCGGTCCGCGTCCGTCTCGACGGCGAGCAATTCGCGCCGCAGCATTCCAACCCGAGGAGCGAGGTGTGCCGATCGCGCCGCATACTCGCCGTGCCAGAACGGCATTCGCGCGGGTGCACCCGGCGCAGGCGTCACGATCACGCGATCGTGCTCGATGGTATTCACCCGCCACGTCGACGATCCAAGTTGAAACACATCGCCGATTCGCGTCTCGTGCACGAATTCTTCGTCGAGCTCGCCCAGTCGGGTGCGGTCTGGCAGGTTGACGGTGTAGAGGCCGCGATCGGGGATCGTCCCGCCCGAAATCACGGCGACCATTCTCGACGCGCGCGATGCCGCCAGCGTATCCGCGACGCGATCCCAGCTCATTCGCGCATCCAACTCCCCCGCGACGTCCGACGGATACTTTCCCGAGAGCATCTCCAGGACTTCGTCGAACGCCGAGCGCGTCAACGCGTGATATGGATATGCTCGTCGCACGAAGGCGAAGAGCGACGCGCTGGTCCAGTCGTCGTCCGACGCCACAGTGGCGACGAGAATCTGCGCGAGCACGTCGAGTGCATTTTGCACGACGCGCGTCGGCTCGACGTCGCCCTCCTTCATCGCGCGAACTACCGCAAGCAACTCCATCGCGTCGTCGCGGAAGGTCGGTATGAACACACCGCGGCTCACCGCGTCGAGCGAGTGTCCCGCGCGGCCGACACGCTGCAATCCATTCGCGACCCGCTTCGGCGACTGAAGTTGTAGCACCAGATCGACCGAACCGATGTCGATGCCAAGCTCGAGCGAGCTGGTACTCACGAGTGCGCGCAACGACCCGGCCTTGAGCGACTGCTCGAGAACCAACCGTCGTTCGCGAGATAGTGACCCGTGATATGGGAGCACCAACTCCTCGCCGGCAGCAGCGTTGAGTCGCGCCGCCATCTTTTCGGCCTGCGCGCGGTTGTTGACGAACACTAAAGTCGTGCGCGCCGACTTCATGTACTGCAGCACAAGCGGCGTGATCGACGACCAGATCGTGCCATTCACTTTGGTCAGGTCTTCGACCGGTGACCGAACCTTGAGCTCGAGCTCTTTCACCAATCCGCAATCGACGATCGTGCACGGGCGCGCCACGGGCGCGTCGTCGCCGCGCTGCGGTTGCATTCCTGTCAGAAACTGCGCGATCTCCGCGAGCGGACGCTGCGTCGCCGACAGTCCAATGCGTTGCGGCGCGCGCTGCGACAACTGCTCGAGCCTCTCCAGCGTGAGCGCGAGATGCGCGCCACGCTTCGTCCCCGCAATGGCGTGAATCTCGTCGACGATCACGGCGCGAACGCCGCTGAACATCCCGCGCCCGCGCGCCGACGTCAGCATAATGTGGAGCGACTCCGGCGTCGTGATGAGGATGTGCGGCGACTTCCGGAGCATCCGCGCTCGCGCGGACGCCGGCGTGTCGCCCGTGCGCACCGCGACGCGAATTTCCGGAAACGGTTTTCCCGCCGCGCTGAAACGCTCGCGCAATTCGCCGAGCGGCTTTTCGAGGTTGCGCTGAATATCGTTGTTGAGCGCTCTGAGCGGCGAGACGTAGAGAATCTGCACCGCGTTCGGCAGCGCCTCCCGCGACCCGTCGACGATCAGCGCGTTCAATTCCCAGAGAAACGCGGAGAGCGTCTTTCCCGTGCCCGTCGGCGCGAGAATGAGCGTGTGCGCGCCGCTCGCGATCGCGGGCCAGCCGGCGCGCTGCGGCGCGCTCGGCGCACCCAGCGTTTCTTTGAACCAGCTTCGAACGATCGGATGAAACGGCCCGAGGGCCGACGGTGCGCGGGGCATGTCGAAGATTATCGCTTCGGCATCGCCCCTGCGCGGCTTACGACTGGAGCACCAGCGGCGAGTTGAACGTCAGCTGAAGCGAGGCGCCCGACGGCAAGCACGCCTGCCACTTCTCCGTTCCGTGCGAGACGGCCGCCCCTGTCGCGGCACCCGCGGCGGCACCAATCACGGTGCCCTTTGTGTTGTGCCCGATCAATTGGCCGAGAATCGCGCCCACGATCGCGCCACCGATGACCTTCTTCTTCCCGGAGTTGGGGTCGCTGTCTTCGATCTTCGACTTGTCGAGCGCCGACTGAAGCGTGACGCTCGCGTCGACGTTGTACGTCTTGTCGTTGATGATCACCGACCGTACGCGAAAGAGAATCTTCGCGCTCTGAGCGTCCTGGCCGGGCTGAACAGCGGCGACTTCGAGCACGACGTTCGAGCCGGCCGGAATGATGGCGCCGTTGGCTCCCGTGACCGCGGTGTTGACAGTGGCGACGAGCTTGTCGCCTGGAAGGTTGGTCGAAGTGCAGACTTTAGTGCCGCTGGTAATGCCCACGCTGGTGCCCGATCCAATCGTGGCAGGGGCAGGTGCAGGTGTCGGCGCAGGTGTCGGCGCAGGCGTTTGTGCAGGCGCGATTGGAGTGGGCGTCGGAACCGGCGGCGGCGCCTGCGCGACGGTTTGCGGCGCCTGCGCCTTCGGCTTGGGTTTGGGCCTGGTTGCCGCGGGAGCATGGACTGGCGCGGGAGGAGCCTGCGTCGCCTTGCTCGCCGGTGTCGGAGTAGGCGCGACCGCCGTGTCCTGGAACGTTGGCTGCGCGGTCTGCTGCCCGGCGAGCGCGAGGTCCTTCGCGAGCGTTGAATCG
This sequence comes from Gemmatimonadaceae bacterium, assembly GCA_039924785.1. Taxonomy (GTDB): domain Bacteria; phylum Gemmatimonadota; class Gemmatimonadetes; order Gemmatimonadales; family Gemmatimonadaceae; genus JAQBQB01. The sequence continues at coordinate 10,621 of JBDTAE010000012.1, forward strand.
GCACCCGGTCCGCTGGACTTATCGCGGCAGGCCGAAAGCGCAACGAGCAAGATGCCAATCGACCACGCGCGAGCGGCGCGAAGGTTCACGAACGGCGTGGAATGACTGGTCATGGGAGTGTTCCGAGTGGTGCTAGTGGTCAAGACAATGATGTTACCCGGCGGTCACGGCAGAGTTTCGAAGAGGGTGGCCGGCGTCCGGCACCTACAACTCACCACCATCTAGTCACCGCGGTTGCCGAGCACCCTCATTTGCCCGGCAACAGGTCGCACTCAAATTGGCGTCAACTCGTTCATGCTGCTCGCCGGAACCGCCAACGGCAAGTAGACCGAGAATTTGCTGCCGTCCCCGTAGTTGCTCTGCACTGCCACCGAGCCACCGAGCCGCTCGAGCAACTTTCGCGTGATGCTGAGGCCGAGTCCCGTTCCGCCGAACTCGCGGGTGCGTGATTGATCAACCTGACGGAAGTCCTCCCAGATTGCCTGCAGGTCGTTCGCCCGGATGCCGATGCCGGTATCCACGACATCGATGCGAACACCCTCCGCCTCCGCGCGCGCTTCGACGGACACGCGCCCGCGATTCGTGAACTTCACCGCGTTCGACAGCAGGTTGAGCAACACTTGCTTGATCTTCGTGCGATCCGAATGGATCGGCGGACAGTCCGGCGCGACCTCGATGATGAACTCGAGCTGCTTCTTTCGCACCATGGGCTCGATCTGCTGCGTGACTTCGAGAATCACGTCGCGAAGCGAAACGTCCTCGAGATGCAGGGGCATCTTGCCCGCTTCGATCTTTGCGAGATCCAGAATATCGTTGATCAGTTCCAGCAGATGCTCGGCGGCCGCTCTTCCGCGCGACAGCGCGTCGCGCTGTTTTGGATTCACGTCGCCGAGTACGCCGTCGAGCAAGAGCGCAGAGTAGCCGATCAATGCGTTGATCGGCGTCCGCAGCTCGTGCGACATGCTTGCCAGAAATTCCGACTTCAGGCGGTTCGCGCGCTCCACCTCCTGCGACTGCCATTGCAGTCGCGCATTCTGTTCGGCGAGATCGGCCGTTGCTTCCTTGATGCGCTGTTCGAGCTCGCTGTTGAGGCGCTTTAGAGCTTCATAAAGCCGCTCGTTCTCGACCTGCTTGGTCAGGTCGTGCAACACGGAGACGATCGCGATCGGTTCGCCGCGCTCGTTCTTTACTTTTCCCGCGACGACTTCCACGGGGAGCGGAACGCCGGAGCGCGGAAAGAGCAGCGACATGCGTTCGCGGCGCGAGTCGTCGTCGAGCAGCGCGAACTCGGAGATGAACGACGTGAACTTGGTATCGTTGCCGCGGACGGCCGCGATCTCGCGTTGCGACTGGTTTTCGGAATCGGCGATTTGGAACAGATGCTCCGCTTGGTCGTTCATCAGGATGATGTTCGACCGCTCGTTCGTCACGAGAATCGGATCGGCGACGTTCTCGAGCACGAGATTCAACCGGTCGCGCTCGCCGCGGACGGTGATTTCCGCCTGGCGCACGCGCTGCACCTGTCGCTCGAGCTCATTTGCGGCTCGACGCAGGTCGGTCACGTCGCGCAAAACGGACAGCACGGCGTCCTCGGGCCCGACGCGTTCACCGAGTGGATGCGTCAACACCTCGAATAGCAAGTCGTGACCTTCATCGGGATCGACGAGATTGAGCTCCCGCGATCCGCCGTGTTGGCCGCCGCTCATCGCCGACTTCGATAAAAAGGACGTGAATAAGAGATTGTTTAATTCGAGCGCGCGACGGCGGCCCGGCGAATCACCGTCTCGAACGTGCAGCAACCCATCGGCGCGATGATTCTGCGCGATGATGTCGTTCGCCGCGTTCGTGATGACGACGGGATCTGGCAGCGAGTCGACCATCAACGTGAGCCGGTCTCGCTGCTGGCTCAGTCGTTCGACGAGCTCGCGCGAATCCTCGAGCGAGCCGAGTCGCGCGAGCACGGCGCTCGCAAGTGTCACGAGTTCCAATGCTTCGTGGAGCGCGTCGTCGTTGACCGGACCTTCGAGGAGCACGACGCCAGCCGGCGCGGTGCCAAGCCGGCGTTCGGAGACCGGAAGGACTTCCGCGTCGGAGTTTGTCAGTAACTCGACCGCACGCTGGTGCGGGAGTGTGTCCGGCGCTCCACGAATTCGCGGCTGAGACATTGGAATCGCAACCCACGACTCCGTCTCCGAAAACGAGAACTGAGGCAGCGCCCCGGTGCCCCGCACGGGCGAAATGGCTAGCGCGCTCACGACCAGCGGGTGTGAGAGATTGCTAATCGACACGCTGAGCGGAACCGCCTGCGCGTCCTGTCCGATCGCGGACACCAGCGCAAGGCTCTCCTGCGACGCGTCGAGACGCAGCATGTACGCGCGAGGCGCGCTCGTGATCTCCGCGAGCTGCGTCAGGAGAAAAGACACGCCCGCGGCGAAATCCGGGGCCTCCGCCAGCGCCGAAAGGAGACCGGCCACAGCGCGGTCTCCACCTACTGCCATCTTACGACGCGCCCAGACGCCTACGCATTACGATCAGCGAGCTGGCGACGGAGGTCGGCGTTCTCCGCCTTCATCCGGTCGAACTCGCCGTCGCCGGCGGTAAGCTCGCGCGGTCGCGAGATCGGCGCCGTGATGCCGACGGCTTCAGAGTACTTCAGGTACGTGTCGATCGACGCGACCACGATTCGCGCCTCCACCGTCACGAGGTCGATCCCGACGAGCGAGACTCGCACCCATGCATCGATCACGATTCCCTTGTCGAGGACGCGATCCAACACGTCGATGAGGGAACTGCCGCTGGGTGTCCGTTCGACTGCCATGTTGTTCCGTCCTTGGGCCAAGGGTCCAATGCCGCATGAGACGCGCCGTGCTACCGCATCGCACCTTCCTTACTTCTTACGCGACTTGCCGCCGCTTTCCGTCACCGCCGCCGGCGCCGCGATCTGCGTCAGCCGAGTCAACTGCTCCTCGATACGGGCAAGCCGTGCTTCCATGTCAGACTGCGCCGCAACCGACCCGCCGGTGGCGGACATCGTTAGGCGAGGATCGTTCCGCCACCAGTTCAAACCAATCTGTTCCGCCTTGTCGATCGAACACACGAGCAACCGGATCTGAATGGTCAGCAGCTCCACGTTCGCCAAATTGATCTTGATATCACCCGCGATGACGAGGCCTTTATCCAAAACACGGTCGAGGATGTCGACCAGGCCGTGCGATCGCGTCGGATTTACGAACTCAGGCATGAAATAGAATTGGCTACGAGAGACACTGAACGTCGAACGACATGCGTTCCGGCATGAGCATTGTCGTGAGCATTATCGCAATTTCCCCAGCGGACCCAAATCGATGTTGAGGTCGGCGTCCGTCAACCCAAACGTCGTCTTGAGCTCGTCCATTCGATGGTTCAGCTTCAGCAAAGCCATCCCAAGGCGCTCGATTTGTTCGTCACTCAGCGAACCGCCGTCCATGCGCCGAATCGCCTGATGTTCCAGCACCTCGCGTAGCAGTTCAATCACGGTCAATACGAGCCGCGCAAGACCTTGCTCGACGTGCTCCGGATCCGCATTGATCCGCTCCGGAAGCGCTCGCGCCAAGGCATGCAACGCGGCCGAAGTCGCGTCGTCATCGGTCGCGTCAACAGCCCCGTCATTCGGTTCCGCCGAATTTTCGAGCATGCCTCAATCAGCCAGATTCATGCCGTGCTTTCCGCCGTCGGACTTCAGCGCGCAGAAACTGTACGGAGCACGAGGCCCAATCACCAGAAAGCGAAACTCGGACCCACCGTCGACCGCGCCGATCGCTTCCCGATAATCCTCCAAATCCTCGCGCGCCACCAAGTGCGAAATCGTACGCAATGGAAGCGGCGTTCCGGTCTTATGCACAGTCGTCCGGCGAACAAACTCGCTCGTCGCACCCGCAATCCGATCCGCGAGCTCTTCCGTTGCCAGGCCAATCGTTCCAGTTGCCGCCTCACGAGCCCGCAACGTCTCCAAATACTTCCGGCCCGACCCCGGCGCGCCGGTATCCACCATCTCCGGAAGCACCGGCTCCAAGTCCCGCAGCATCCGCTTCGTACTCGGCGCTATGAGAATCGTCATCTCGACGAGGCCCTGCACACCCGTCACGAGCGACTCAACCGACGCCGCGCGACTCGTCAACGCCAACTGACAAGCGAGATCATCATCGAACCGCTGCCCAAAGCGCGCGGGAACCGGCGTCGACCCGGTTTCGAGCGCGGCCTCGACGACGGCATCGTGCGCGCGCACGCCGTCGACCGACACCGGCACGTCGCGCGGAACATCGCTCACCCACGCAACAAGGTGATCGAGCGGAATAGCGCGAACGCGCGCGCCCTCGACGCCGCTCAACCCCGGCGGGATCTCGCCCGTCGCAGCGTCGGGAAGCACACAATAGAGATGCGTGCTCATCGCGAACCGCCTTCGGTCGCGGTGGGGTCGCCGACGGAACCGCCACTCGCCAGGCGGAAGGTCTGATCGATGCCGTGTCGCAGAGAAGTCTCCACTGACGAGAGAAGCAGCCGCAGATCGACGATGAGCAAATCAATATCGGCGATCGAGATCGTCACGCTGCCGGTAATGACGACCCCTTTGTCCAGCACATGATTCAAGAGATCGCCGAGGATGAGTTGTTCATCGTCGATCTCGTCTTCGTCATGCTCCATGGCCGCCCTCGCCGACGAAATGATATGGCGGCCACGGTCCGGTAAAATCAAAGCGAAAGCCGTGCGACGCATGTTTCTCGACGAGCGTCGCGAGTGTTCTTTGAAAACCTTCGAGCGCGCCGGGTGAAACCAGAAACGCCGCGTTCAACACCATCGTACCGCGCCCGCCCGCATCTGTGCCCGCCGCTCGAGGAATGGGCGACCGAACGAATTCGAGCGACGCGGCGGAAAGCGCCGCGACAATCTCCTCGACGATGCCCGCGCTGACGGAGCGCATTTCGGTCTTCCCCTCGCCATCGAGCTTTCGTTCGAGCAGGTACCGCTGGCCGGGCGACGCAGCCGCCGCGGCATCCGACATCTCCTTCAGCCTTGGACTCAACGCGCCGACAGACCGAAGCAACTCGCCGTCCACGCGATACACACGGAGCGCATACTCCCGGCCGCGCGCGACATGCGCGAGTGTCGCCGTCAACGCGGGCGCGCGCTCGTGCAACATTTTTTCGACGGCGTTGCCCGAGCTGAAGAGCGAAAACATCGGCAGCGGAATGACCGCGCCGCGGTCGCTCGCCCACGTGAGCACGAGATCGTGCGCGACCGCGCGTGGACTCAACCATTCGACGTCGCCGCTCGACGTCTCGAGCATGTCCGGCCCGTACACCGACGCATCGAGTTGCGAGACGAGCGCGCCCACACCATCCTGCTGCTGCAACGAAACCTGGGCGTCGTCCAAGCCCGCCGGCATCGAGGACGCCGACATTGCTCCGGGGACGATCCCGTACACATACCACAATGATTCGGTTGTCACTGAAGCCATCGGACAGCTATTAGAGTTTCGTCGAGAGCGTCGTCCAGCGTTGCGACCACCCGCGAAGGGCTGCGGCGCCGACGGGCGGTGGTGTCACTTCCTCGGCGCAAACCTGTCGCACGGATGGCGGAAGAGGAAGAGGGACGGCGGTTCCGCGAACACGATTCCAGATCACGCCGGTGGTTTCGATGCCGCGACCTTGCACTTCCGCGACGAGCCGCTCGGTCTCGGTTCGCACCACCTGCTCATCGAGTGACACGACAACGACGCCGCACCGATCGGAATCGTGCAACAACGATTCGAGCGCGCGCGTTCGCTTGGCAAAGTTGAGCAGCTCCTGCGCGCTTTCGCCGAGCGATACGATTTCTTTGTATTGGAGCATCAAGCGCATCAGTCGATGCGACCAATCCAGCGCGACCGCCGGCATGTCGAGCAGTCGGAGCAGGTGGCCGGTGGGTGCCGGGTCGACGACGATCCGATCGAATCGCTGATCCTCGAGTGTGTCGCCAAGGATGGAAAGCGCGTACAGCTCGTCGATGCCGGGCGGCGCGAGCGCGAGCAGATCGCGGACGATTGCACGGTCGCGCTCGATGTCGAGCCCAACGCCGCGTCCCACCATCGCCGAAAACAATTGGTCGATTCGGACCTGGTACTCGTCGCGAAGTCGCGCGAAGGCGGAGGTGGCATCCATCTGTCGGACAACGAGCCCGTGCGGGTCGGCCAGCTCGCACTCCACGTCCTTGCGCGCCCAGTCAGCAGACTGCGCACCGAGCGCGTCAGCCAGTGACGCGGCCGGGTCGGTCGAGACGAGCAGCGTGCGCAATCCGTCCGCGTCGACAGCGCCGATCGCGAGTGCACAGGCCACCGTGCTCTTGCCAACACCGCCCTTTCCGCCGACGATTGTTAGTGTTTTCACAAGCGTCCGCGGCGTCACGGTGGCGTGCGACGGTTGAAGTCTCGACGCAGGTTCTTTGACGCGGCTTCGTCGGGAAATCCGAGACCCAGGTGTGCCTGGCGGCTCTGGCGTTAGCAGCATCTCGACGATCGACGCAAGGTCCGTCGGCGGCGGTACGTTTCGCGCGATGCGAAACTCCGGCGAGGGCATTGATCCGCTAACACCCGATTTCGCACGACGCGTGCGCGATCGCGGCGCGTCGTGAGCGACGGCGTTCACGATCACTCCAGCGACATGCACGCCGAGCTGTCGCAGACTCTCTGCGTAGCGCTCGGTCTCCGCTTCGACCACAGGTTCGTCCCGCGTCACGAGAACTGCCGCCATCTCGTGCGAGTCCGCGAGCGCAGCGCGCAATCCGTCGACGCGCGATCGCATCTCGGTGAGAAAGCCGTCTGCGCGGTCGGACCTGTACCGATGCGTCAGCGTGCGCACCATGAACCGATGCTTGTCCTGCATCAGGTCGAGCATGGAGAGCAACGCGCGGAACGTGTCCGGCATCGCCAGCAACCGAAGTGTGTGTCCGGTCGGCGCGGTGTCGATCACGATTCTCTCGTACATGCCGGAGTGGTCCGCAAGAACATCGGCGAGCGCCAGCAGCGCGAAGATCTCGTCGATGCCGGGAAAGGCCGCGTCGACGATACCGTCGACATCCGCGCGATCGAGATACGTGCCGCGATCGATGATCTCGGCGATGATGTCGCGCCATTGCTCGAGAAATGCGCGTCGGAGCTCGGCGGCGGCCAGTTGTCGTGCGGAGAGATGTGGCCAGCCAATGACCGCCGAGGCATCGGTCGAAACAGGGTTGCCAGTGACCGTTGCGAGTGCCGCCGCGGGATCGGTCGACAGCAGCAGTGTTTCCTGGTTGCCGCGCGCGAACAGCGCCGCGATGCCGGCGGCGAGTGTCGTTTTGCCGACGCCGCCTTTGCCGACCACGAGCGTTGTGCGGGGAAGTTCGCCGAGCAGCGCGTCGAGCGCTGTCACCCCTTGTCGCTGTCTCGCGCGACGCGCACCGGTCCGCCGCTCGTGGCCTTGCCGAGTTTTTCGCGCCATGCACGGACGTCACGAAGGCGAATCATGATCTCGCTCTCTTGCCGCACGTACTCGTCGTCGTCGATGTCGCCGAGCTCGAGCTTCATCTGGAGCTCCATGAGCTCTTGTTTGATCGGCGCGTCGTCGGTGAGTTGTTCCTCGACCACACCCTGAACTTTTCCCAGCGACCATTTGATCCCTGCGACAGGACCAGCGACGGGGAAGAAGATGAGTTTGGTGAGAAGTCCCATTCAATCGGCCTTTTCCAACTTCAACTTGATATTCACAAAGTTGTACGGCGGCCATGGACCGGAGTACTTGAAGGTCAGCAGCTCTTCGTACTTCTGGCTCGCCTCTTTTACGCGATCGTCGAAGGCCTGCTCCTGCGCGCGATCCACGAGAAAGGCCGCGTTGAGAATCATACGATCGCCGATCGGCTTGTTCGAGCGGCTCGCGACCGCGACTCGTTTGACTGTGTCGTGGATGTCCGTCACGTACTGGGCCCCCATCGCTTCGAGCGCGCTTTCAATCAATCTGCCGAGTTGTATACGAGCAAAATAGGTCGAGCTCGTGGTGTGGCGGCTGACTTCGTCTTTCAACCGCCGAATCTCGTCGTTCTCTCGCTCGATGTTCGCGATGACCTTCTCGCGATCCCACAGGACCTTGAGCCCGAATTCGATCTTGTCCTGCATCTTGTCCAGCACGTCGCTGAACGCTTGGTAGGTTGATCGGAGTAGCTCCGTTACATCGTCTTCGGAGCGAAAAACGGTGCCGAACGACATCGGGATCACCGTGTGCCCACGCATCACGGTTTCGTTCACGAACTCGTGCGCGAGGACGTTGTGGCGAGTCGGATCGTAAAGGACGATAGGTGTGTGGCTTACTACCGCGGCTAGGTCCTTGAACGCGACGGTGGTGACGACTTGTCCGCCGCCGATTCCGATCGCGCCAAAGTCGCGCTGCTGGTCGCTTCGGATGATGCAGTAGACGTATTTGCCGCCGTCCGAGGAGGTCGGCGGCGCAGGGGCGTCGGCAGTTGGGTGTATCACGTCGGACATCGATTGCGGGCTGCGGGAAACCGGAGCTTTCGTTGCAAGCGGCGTGCGCCTGAGCAGACTGGGTGAAAAAAAACCCCGGCGACTGGCGCCGGGGTTCTGATTTTCGTACGAGTCCGCGATCTCTATCGACGTATTTAGGCGGCGACAGCGTTGCGACGTTTGCGGCGGGCGAAGCCGGCGACGCCGACGAGGCCGGTGCCCATTAGCGCCAAGGAAGCCGGTTCCGGGGTGCCGGTGACGCCCGGCGGATCGTAGCTCAGGCGGCAATCGACGATGGCACCTGTGACGTCATGACAAACGATCGACGGGTCGAGGACGAAGATGACCGACGAAACGTCCGGGTCCGCCACGAAAATGTTCGATGAGGATCCGGCTACGACGTCGTAGTAGAAGGAATGTGCGCCGCCTAGGTCCGTCGCTACGTCGACAGTTCCTTCGAAGAACGAGTGGGCCGACGCGCCAAGCGCGCCGGTCGAGAAGCTGTTAAACGGATCCAAGAACCGATTCGACGCATCGAGGAGACCGACATCGATCGCGGCATCGGCCGAGGGGTGAGCGTCCGCGTTGTCCGAGGCCATCGTGGCGGTGTAGTCAGCCGAAAAATGCAGCGACGTGACGTCAGCACCAAACGAGATGTAGCGGAAGTACTCGCCAAATGCATTGACAAACGCCGAACTGGGGACCGGCGGGGTTCCCTCCAGACCGACGGAACCGTTGAACGACGTGCTCGACGTTACGCTGATTCCAGCGTCTACGATTGAATGCGCCGATGCGTCGTACGACCCTGACGGCGAGACGAGTACACCCGTTGCCGTGCATGTCGCCGATATGCCGGCATTGTATGCGGCGTGGTTAGTCTGAGAGCAACTGGTGCCTTGAGCAGTGATCGAGGCATTGGCGTTGTTGCTCGAGCTCGGCGACGTCTGAGCTCCTGCGCGTGCCCCGGGAGTTGCCACGAACGCAGCAAGTCCGGCAAACGCTAACAATCCTGTCGAAACGCGACGCAT
>JBDTAE010000013.1:0-11333 GCA_039924785.1 Gemmatimonadaceae bacterium
AACACCGCGCGACGAGCTCGACGCGATGGGAACACGCGGCCGCCGATTCTATCTCGATCGCATGTCGCTCGACGTGGGCGGACGCCAAACCGAAGCCGTGTTGGAAGAAGTCCTCGAGCAACGGAGAAGCCGCGCGGCGCGGCGCAAGCTCGCCACGTCATGAACTACCTGGTCTACCAAGCGACGAGCACGAACCCGGCTCGCGAGGCCGCGCCCGCACCGTTGCGCGTCGACCTCTGGCGGCCGAGCGTCGGACAGATGAAGCCGGCTGGGTTTCACGGCATGGTGTTCGACGTCTGGTGGTTGTTTCACCTGACGCACGCGTTCGCCAATCGCGACTACGCTCAGCTCGTGATCTACGACGGCGACAAGCTCGTCCATCGCTCGGGAATCTTCCCCCGCTATCCACGTTTTCCGTTCATGGGAAGCGACGATCTTCAGATCGGCGACACCTGGACGGATCCCGAGTATCGTGGTCGCGGACTTGCGACATTGGCGATTCACGAAACACTCGCCCGGCTCGGGAAGCCCGGCCGAGCGTTTTGGTATATTGTAGAGCCGGCGAACGTGGCGTCTGTCCGCGTCATCGAACGGGCCGGCTTCTCACGCGTCGCCGAGAGTGTCCGCACGTCGCGGCTCGGCGTACGACTGCTCGGTGCATACGTTCTCACTTCAGCACTTCCGTCGGCCTAATGTACCCACTGTTCAAGCGAGCCTTTGACCTCACCGCGTCGGGTTTGGCGCTGCTGGTTCTTTCGCCCGCGCTCGCGGTGATCGCGTACCGGATCAAGAAGTTCGACGGTGGCCCCGTGCTCTACGCCGGCCGGCGCGCCGGAATTGGCGGCGTTCCGTTCGGCATGTACAAGTTCCGCACGATGGTGTTGAATGCGGACAAGATCGGTGGGTCGTCCACGCCCGACGACGATCCGCGCATCACGCCGATCGGAAAGTGGCTCCGCCAGCACAAGTTCGACGAGTTTCCGCAGCTCATCAACGTTTTCAAGGGCGAGATGAGCATTGTCGGTCCACGTCCGCAGGTGCTCGACGTGGTCGCTGGGTATTCACCGGAAGAACGGCTCGTGCTCACCGTTCCACCAGGAATGACGGATTACGCATCAATTCGTTTTCACAACGAGGGCGAGATCTTGAAAGGCAGCCTCGATCCGGACAAGGATTACATGGAGAAGATCCACCCGGAGAAGATGCGTCTCGGTGTGGAGTATGTTCGGACGCGGTCGATGATGACCGATCTACGGGTGATCGCGCAGACGGCAGCGACCGTCCTCAAGAAATAACTTGTGTGATGCCAAAAGTGTGAAGTTGTTGTCTGTCGTCAACCACCAGTATACAGCGTTGCCATTCGCTCTTCGCCACTAGCCATTTGCCATATGCCAAACACCGCGGTTCGGTCCATTCCCTTCTTCAACTACAAGGGTGCCTTCTCGGCCGACGAGGACGCGTATCTCGCGATCGTCTCCGACATCATTCGGCGAGGCGCGTTCATCCAGCAGCGCGACCTTGCCGACTTCGAAGCGCGGCTTGCAAGCTACCTCGGCGTGAAGCACGCGATCGGCGTCGCTAACGCGACCGACGGTCTCATTCTCGTGTGTCGCGCGGCGGGGATTGGCCCCGGCGACGAAGTGATCTTTCCGTCGCATACGATGGTTGCGTCGCCGGCGGCGGCAGCACTCGTTGGCGCGACTCCGGTCGTGGTCGACATCGGTGACGATCATCTCATCGACCCGGCGGCGATCGAAAAGGCGATCACACCGAAGACGAAGGCGATCATGCCGGTGCACCTCAACGGTCGCACCTGCGTCATGGATCCGATCGTCGCGATTGCCAAGAAGCACAACCTGCTCATCATTGAGGACGCGGCGCAGGCCCTCGGCTCCAAGTACAAGGGTCAGTTCGCGGGCACCTTCGGCATCGGTGCGGCGATCAGCTTCTATCCCGCCAAGATCCTCGGCTGCTTCGGCGACGGCGGCGCGGTTGTCACGAATGACGACGAGGTGGCGCGCAAGATCAAGCTGCTGCGCGATCACGGCCGCAACGATCAAGGCGACGTGGAGTTTTGGGGAATGAACTCGCGGCTCGACAATCTCCAGGCCGCAATTCTCGATCATCAGTTCAAGGACTACGACAAGATCATCGCGCATCGACGCGCGGTGGCGGCGGTGTATCAGGAGAAGCTCGAGGATCTGGCGCAGCTTTCGTTGCCGCCGGCGTTCGGACTCGATCCCGACCACGAAGACGTATTTCAGAACTATGAAATCGAAGCCGACCGTCGTGACGAGCTCAAGGCGTTCCTGGGCCAGAACAACATCGGCACGCTGATTCAATGGGGCGGGAAGGCTGTGCATCAGTTCCCGGCGCTCGGCTTCACGTCGAACCTTCCCAAGACGGACGCGTTCTTCAAGCGCTGCATCATGCTCCCGATGAACATGATGGTGAGCGAAGACGACGCGGCGTACATCTCGGACAAGATTCGCGAGTTCTACGGCGCGTAATTGCGTTCGACGCAAGCTCAGGAGGGTGACATGGCGGTAGAGTCGGCGGAACTGAAGGCTAGAGTCAAAGCGCACTGGGAGCAGGAAGTCTGCGGCTCCCGGTGGGGCGATGATCCCGCCGACCGGCGCAACTATTTCGCGCAGATCGAGAAGAGCCGCTACGAGCTCGATTACATGCTCAAGGACTTCGCGCACTTCGAGGAATCCAAGGGCAAGCGCGTGTTGGAAGTTGGATTGGGAACGGGCACGGATTTCGTTCAGTGGGTTCGTGCGGGAGCGCTCGCGTTCGGACGCGATCTCACCGAGGCTGCGGTTGCGGTCACGAAAGAACGGGTCGATCTCGACGGCGGACACGCGGACGTTGCCGTCGGCGACGCCGAGGCGCTCGACTTTCCCGACAACACGTTCGACATCTATTACTCGTGGGGTGTGCTGCACCACACGCCGAACACGGAGAAGGCGTTTGCCGAGGCTGCGCGAGTGCTCAAGCCGGGTGGGTCGTTTAGAGTAATGTTATACAACTACCCGAGCGTCGGCGCGGTGCTGGTGTGGTTGGCGCAGGGGCCGTTGCGCGGACGGTTTGTCGGATTGCGCGGCGCGTATGCGGCTGCAATGGAAAGCCCGGGCACGCAGATGTTCAGTCGGTCGCAGTCGCAAGAACTCGCGGCCAAATACTTTCGTCCGGATTCCATCAAGATCGAGACGTACCTCGGCGCCGGCGATCTGCTGACACAGCGGCTTTCAGCACGGTATGCATCACCGGTTTGGAAGGTCGCACAAGCGGTCTATCCGGCTTGGTTCGTCAAGCACGTACTCGGACATCGCTTTGGAACGGTGCTGACGCTCAGCGCGACGAAATGACCACGGCGTTGCAGGGGGCGAAATCGCCTGAGGTCGTCGAGAGGGCGGACCTCAATGGATTCGGCGTCGAGTGGATGGACGCCAGCCGTCTCATCGTGTCGCGCCGCGAAATGCTCTATGAAATTCGCGATGGCGAAGCGCCGCGCATGATCGCGCGATTCCCGCAACCGAGGTGGCGACGTACCGCCGGTGCCGCCCGGCTCGGGCAGCGCGCACTGCGGTACATGTTCTACAACGTGCTTCCTCTCGAACAAGGTGGCCTGTTCACCACTTTTGGAAAGGACGTCGCCCTCATTGACGAGCACGGGACCGTGAAACCGATCGGAGGTTTTTTAAATCCGTTTCGCGTGTTGCGCGGAGGATGCGCCTTGTCGCCCGACGGCAGCATCCTGTTCGGAGAATATCGACCGAACGCCGAGCGGAGCGCGATTGTGTTGTACCGCTACTGGCCGGGGAGCGACAGCGTCGAAGTGGCGTACACGTTTCCCGTCGGCGCAATCCGGCATGTGCACGGCATCTACACCGACCCGTACGGCGACGGCCAGTGGTTGTTGGCGGGCGACATCGGCGGGGAATGCCGAATCCTCCGGAGTACTGACGGCTTCAGAACGCACGACGTCATCGGAGCCGGCGACGAGAGTTGGCGGGCGGTGAGCATGCAGTTCACCCCCGACGCCGTGTATTACGGGATGGACGCCGAGTTCACACCGAACTTCATCTATCGCATCGACCGCAAAACGGGCGTAAGGGATGTCGTTCAGCAGGTCGAAGGTCCGATGTATTACTCTACGGCGCTCGGCTCCGAGATCTATTTCGCGGTTACCGCGGAACTTTGTCCGAGCCAGCAGGGTGATTTCGCGGCTCTGTGGCACATCGACGGCGCGACGGGCGGCGCCAAGCGGTTGCGGACGTTCCCCACCGATGGAAAGTCGGTGCACTACTTCATGCCGGGTACGCTCGATTTCGCGCGCGGCGACGGCACGCGGCCGGAAATTCTCTTTCGCACGACGTCGCTCGTTCCGGATAACGCGGTGTTCGCGATCCGGTAGCGCCGAATCGATTTGCGCGGCCGGCACACGGCGCTCAACTTGCAAATCGGCTGGCGATCTTTTCACGTTCAGGAACTTCGCTCAAGGGCCAGACCAATGACGCGCACGGAATTCTTGTCGGAGTTCGAAATCGTGGCACTGCAGGCGCCGGGAAGCATCAAGGGTCAGGAAGCACTCGATTCGCTCGACGGATGGGATTCGCTCGCCGTGGTCGAGTTCATGTCGATGGCCGACGAAAAGCTTGGCGTGCAGCTCGACCCGCGCAAAGTCGCGACGTGCAGCAACGTCGACGATCTGGCCTCGCTCTGCGGAATCGCGGCCTAGCCGCCGCCTCTCGCGCAACGACTCACGACGGTTATGCGAGCCTCCATTCGAGCGATCGAATACTACTTCCCTCAAGAGCGCCTCTCGAACGAGACGCTCGCCGCCGAGTATCCTGATTGGACCGCCGAGAAGATTCACGAAAAGATCGGAATCGATGAAAGGCACATCGCGGCGCCGGGCGAAAACTCATCCGATCTCGCTGCCGCCGCGATTCTGAAGCTGTTCGAGTCGGGCGCGATCGCGCCGGCCGATGTCGACTATTTGATTCTCTGCACGCAAAGCCCGGACTACTTTCTTCCGACCACCGCGTGCCTCGTCCAGAACAAGGTCGGGCTGCCGAAGACATGCGGCGCGCTCGACATCAATCTTGGCTGCTCCGGATACATCTATGGCCTCGGACTGGCGAAAGGATTGATCGAGAGCGGCCAGGCGCACAACGTCGTTCTCGTGACTGCCGAGACGTACAGCAAGTTCATTCATCCCAAGGACAAGAGCGTCCGCACTCTTTTTGGCGACGCCGCAGCGGCAACGCTGATCAGTGATGCGCCAGGCGTCGGTGCACTCGTTGGGCCATTCGCGTATGGAACCGACGGAAGCGGGGCGGAGAATTTGATCGTGCCCACGGGCGGAATGCGACGCGCATTCGAGCCCAACGCCGAGCTGCAGTCGGACGACAGCGGCAATCAGAGAACGATCAATAATCTCTACATGAATGGCGCGGAGATTTTCGCGTTCACGCTGCGCGCCGTTCCTGAGGTCGTGAACCGTGTGCTGGCGCCCGGCGGTTTGACGACGAACGATGTCGACATATTCGTGATGCATCAGGCGAACGCGTACATGCTCGCGCACTTGCAGCGAAAGCTGCGGTTGCCCGCCGATAAGTTCGTCATCGACATGGCAGATTGCGGCAACACCGTTTCGTCGACGATTCCGATCGCGCTTCGCCGAACGATGGACCGAGGGGTGATCAAGCCCGGAATGCGAGTGATGTTGGTGGGCTTCGGCGTCGGCTACTCTTGGGGCGCCACGCTGGTCGACTGGACGCAGTAGCGCGACATTAGCCGAGCTTCGCCAGGTTCGACAAGTAGTAGGGATACGGGCTCTTCTCGTTGCGAAACATCAAGTAGTCGAGCAGCTCGCCCGATCGCAGCCAGTCGACACGAAGTGAATCGGCATGTCCTTCGTGGAGAATTCCTTCGGCAAGCAGGTCGCGATGCAATTGCCCTTCCGCGTACGCGCGCGCGAACAGCGGACGCCGTTCGCGAACCGTCCATTCGTGCTCGTGGCTACCGTCGGCGACAACGAAACGACGCGGACGGAAGAACGCGGCGACAGGCCACGCGGCGTCGCGCAAGTCTTCGCCGATGTGCACGATGGTCAGCGATTGCACGAGCGGCGTTCCCACGCTCACGACAAGTCCGTCTCGCTGCGCGATGCGCTCGTACGACGAGTTTGCTCCATGCGGAAGCGCACCGTCGTACAAGTTTCCGTCGAGAAGTTCGTCGGCCAGCGGACCTGCGACGCTAACGCTTTGTAGTGGGTGGCGCGAGCGACGAGTACCGTTCGCTTGGCGGAACAATTCGTTGACCAAGCCGATTCTCGTGAGCGTTCGCGCGGGATCGTAGCGCAGCACGAGGTCGCGTTTGTCGTCGTGAAAGTGGTAGCCGGGGTCGTTTCGATAGAATGGATGTGTGGGCAATGCAAGCGTTCCGGACGCACCCACCATGGTCGTGAGCGCATCGAGAACGAGTATAGCAGCGGCGGTGCTGTTCGGAGTGGCGTTGCCGTCGGCATCGGTGAGCGTTACGCCCGTCACCGATGTGTGGGCCATCACCAGCGAGCCATTCGCCACGCCTGCGGCGGCAAGGGCGGCGTGCAGTTGGCTGACCTGTGCGTGCTGCGGAGCCGGCGCCGATCGTCGTTTACTGCGCCACTCGTACACGTGCCGGAGTCGAAAGTATGACTGACGCATCGCCAGCTCAGCAGCGAGCGCCGGTACATCACTGATCGGCACGCCGTTTCGCCGCCACGTCGTTCTGCTCACGCGTACTTTCGAAATAGTTCGTCGAGAATCGCGGCGCGCTTGGCGTACGTGTGATCACGCAGCGTCCGTTGGTGTCCGGCGGCGGCGATGCGCTCCGCGTCGGCTGGATGATCGAGCAACCAACGCGCGCGCTCCCGGCATTCGGCCGGTGATTTGTACAGAACGGCCTCAGTGTCCGGCTCAAACAACTCGGACATGTTGTCGCGGTAGCTCGTGAGAAGGCAGCTTCCGACGCCGGTCACTTCGAACAGGCGCCAGTTCGCCGCTTCCTTGTGATCGACGACGTTGAGACAGACCCGCGCGCTTCGCAGTGCCTCGAGCATGTCGACGCCGAACACCGGAGGCTTCATGAAATGTTGAAGGTGACGATTGAGCTGTCGCATCGGCCAACCCGGCCAGGTCGCCGCGCGGCCGATGACCGGAAGGGTCCGACGCGCGTCGTGTGACACGCCCGCGGCTTGGAGCGCGCGCTGCATAGCGTATGCACCACACCGGAGCGCTGTGTCCGCGAGATCGCGTCGGTACGAGAGGTCAGCTTGCGGGCAGAATATCTCGAGCCCCGGAAAGCCGGCCATCGCTTCGAGCACGGCTTCGCGTTCCCAGTGTCCATGCTGGTGACGAAATAGACTGCCCGAAAAAACGATGTCGCGGGTTCGCGGCGCGGTCATGTCAAGAAGCTCGAGTTGGTGCGGGTCGAACACGTGCTGGGCGAAATACACCGTAGCGCCGGCTGCCTTGAATTCGGCGAGATATTCTCGCGTGCACGTCAGCACGAAGGTCAGCGCGCATAGCGTGTCGAGATCGTAGCTCGGCGAACAGATGAAGCCGGTGACGATTTTGATGCACGGAAAGCGACTCCGCGCCTCTCGAATGAACGCGGTGTCGAGCGTGCGGAGGTCCTGAATGTACAGAACATCCGGCTGGCATTCGCGAATCTGCTCGAACGCCAGACGACGAATCGGATCTATCGCAGGATACTCGAGCCCATGCTCGCGAGCCCATGCTCGCTGCAACGGTGGCACGTCGGTGTAGATCTCCGTCACCTCGTGCCCATAGTCAGTGAGATAGCGCGACATCGTACCCGCGTATTGAATCCCGCCGCGACAATACACCGCTAATTGGTCGGCGAAGGATTGATCGGCGAGCGTCGAATCTCGCTCGTAGAGCTGCTGCCAATGTCGCGGGTGCGAGGATTTCTCGAGACGGAGAACCTTCATGCGTTGCTCGAAGCTCTCAGCGCGCGACGAGTCGAATGACCTCGAACGCCTCGGCGTATTGCGTCCCGCATTGCACGCCGCGAACCGACGCGAGTCCACGGATGAAGCCTTCCGCGGCATACGACCTGAACCCTTGCGACGCGTACGCGCTCAACGCTTCGATCTTGCGGTCCATGTGGTGCGGCGACAGGCAAACGAACCTGGTTGAGGACCGACGCGCTCGGCGCAATCCAGGCTTTATCGCCGATGGAGACGCTTCCACCAATCATCGCATGAGCAATGATGAGTGAATGTTCCCCGACCACGACGTTGTGCGCGATGTGCACGAGATTGTCGATCTTTGCGCCGCGGCCAACAACGTCTCGCCGAGGCTGCCGCGATCAATGCAGGTGTTGTTCCCGATTTCGACGTCTTCTTCAATGACGACACGCCCGACATGGGGAAAGGGAACGAGTGCGTCGTCGGGCGCTCGCTCATAGCCAAACCCGGGTTGGCCGATCGTGCAGTTGGCTCCGATCTTCGCGCCGCGCTTAACCGTCGTATGAGCGATGCAGGTGTTCGGACCGATCTTGACGTCGTTTTCGATCACCGTGTCTTGGCTGATAACCACGCCTGGTGCCAGCCGAGCTCCCTTCGCGATTCGAGGAAGTGTGTCGCTGTCACGAGGAAGGGAATCCGCCGCAATCCATTCGGTTTTTGTGAGACCCGGCAGGACCTCAATCACTGTTCTCGAAAACGCGAGCTTGGGATTGCGACACGGAATGCCGCGCGGAGAAGCGCCGTCGCCCGGCGTTGCTTCGGCCGGATAGATCAAGACGACGCCACGAAAGCGTTCGAGTCGCTCGGCGGCGGCGTCCGCCTTTTTTGGGGACAACCACGATATGTCGCCGGTTACAGCGCGGTCGTCAGGCTTCGCGCCGCGAATGACGTCGTTGGCAATGGATGCCTGGGCTACGGCGCTGGTCTCCCCAATCGATTGGAGAAATGTGAAGACATCGCCAACAGTCGACATTGAGCTCTCGGTTGACGTCAGACGATGGGCCCGGCTGCGGCCGCTCGTGCGGTGAATTTCGAGATGGTCCGTAGCAGCAGCAAGAAGTACACGATGTACATGACGCACTGTGCCGCGGTCAATACGCCAAGTGTGCGAATGAGCGACAGGTGGAGATGGGAGGCGACGAAAAACGATGCCGCCACGATGGAGAGGTTGAACGCGTCGTTGAGCAGCTTCACACGCTGGCCCTGCACGATGAAGACAATGCGGCTCACCGGGCTAACCACGAGCTGCCCGAGGGCCCATGGTGTCATCACTGCCGCGAGAATGCCCGCGGTTTCCCAGCGTGCTCCGAACACCAGGCGAACGAGCGTGGGACCCACGAGCGCAAGAAAAAGAAACGGCCCAACGCCCAGAAGGAACAACAATCGTGTCGTGCGGAGGAAGAACGGACGAACCTGATCGCGATCGGTGCGTGCGAGCTCGGCCGCCTTGCTGTGGAATGCGTCGCCAATGCTACCGCCGATAAGTGACGCCGGAAGCGCGAAGACCATCTGCACGAGCGCGAATTGTCCGCCGGCGTCGACACCGAAATACCGCGCCACAAGCGGTAACGGAAGATTCAATGCCACCATGTCGAGAAGCGTCGACGGGAGAGAGACAGTTGGAAACTCGCGATGGAGCGCGAAGACTCGCTTGAATTCCGTTCGATTGATTCGTCGAGCGCATGCAACGAGATCGGCCCAGCCTCGCTTCGCCATGACGGCGACGGCAAGCGTTCGGCCGGATAGATCGCCGAGAAACAGGCCCGTCCATCCAACGTGCCCGACGCCCGAGCCAAGTTGAACGCCCGCGCGCGTTATGTTTTGGCCGACGAAGATCCGTGAGACCGACGCAAACTTGCCGTCGCGCAGGAGCCAGAATCGAAACGTCAGGAAGCTCGACGCGACGAACAGCGAGAGGGGCGCCACGGCTGCCGCCCACAATGGAAGTACTTCGAAGCCGAACAGCTTCATCGTTATGAGACCGTACAGCACGCCCCCTAAGAGAATGCTCACGGGCAAAGCGATCACCAGCGATCCGAGTGCCAGCGTTGCCGCGTCCTCCGCGGTGTCGGCTGACACGATCGCCAATTCATACCGAAGCGCGGATGCCGTGGACGCAACGTTGATGAACGCCGTGAACACACCCGCACGACCCAGGTCGCCAGGAGCGTACAGGCGCGTGAGGATTGGCGAAACCAACGCGGAGAGTCCGTTGCCGAGCAAAGTTCCGAAGGCGAGCACGAACACGCTTCGAACGAAATCGCGGCGCACCAGTCCGCGAATTCGCGCGAGATACCCGAGGGGC
This sequence comes from Gemmatimonadaceae bacterium, assembly GCA_039924785.1. Classification (GTDB taxonomy): domain Bacteria; phylum Gemmatimonadota; class Gemmatimonadetes; order Gemmatimonadales; family Gemmatimonadaceae; genus JAQBQB01. The sequence continues at coordinate 10,350 of JBDTAE010000013.1, forward strand.
GCGCTCGTCTCCTGGAGTTCGTTCAAGCGACGCGGGCGGCAGGAACCGCGCGATGCATTTTCCGCTCGCGTTCATGAGCAACGGATTCTGACATGGGAAGCGTCGCCAACAGGATGATCAACAATGCCATTCCGTCGCCGAGGATGATGTTCGACGTCGACGCGTTGATGACGCTGGAGACTTGGCCAGCGCAGATCATCGCCACGAACCACACGGAGAGTTTACGCTGGCGCGCAATGCTGTCGAGCAGCCAGAACATGAACGCCAGCCCGAGCGCCTCGATCATCAGGCCCGAATATCCAAGCTGCGCAAACCCGTCGGCGAAGAGATTGGTATTCGGATCATTCGCGAAGCCCCAGACGTCGTACGACAGCGCGACGGGATACGAATCGGAGTACGGCGAGTGGAAGAACAGGTTCAGCGGCTTCACCTCCGCGAATCCGACGTGCGGATGATTTGCGAAGAACTTGAAATAGAGAACGGAAAGAAAGCCGCTGTTCAGGTACAGCCGTGAGAGCAGGGCGTCGAATAAGAGGGCGGAGATGGTCTGCAAAACTCCGCCTCCGGCAAAAACTAAAATCGGAAACGTGAACGCGGCGGCGCTCGCAATCGTCGCCTTGAACCCGAACGCTTTTCCGTCGCGGCGAACGAGCGCGTTGAAGCCAAGGACGATGAACGGCGTCGCGAGCAGAATGCGTTGGGCGGCCACCGCGAAGAAGAACACTTGGCCCCCGATGCCCGCAAAGAAAAGCAGCGGCCGACGCCGCGCAATTCCCATGGCCATCAGCATTGGATTGATCACGAGCGCCTGCCATGACATCAAATATCTGGCAAGAGCGCCGGCGCCTATCTCTACGGCGAGGCCGCGCTGCAGGTACACCTCCTGGAGGGTGACGAGGCGAATCGTCGTGCCGTACGTTCGGATCGTGATGGCGTACGCGGCGACGCTCATTCCGCCGACAATCAGCCAAAACAACCGCCGGT
>JBDTAE010000014.1:0-89732 GCA_039924785.1 Gemmatimonadaceae bacterium
CGATTCTGTGGGTCTATGCCGAGATCGCGCGAGTATTGTCGCGGCACGAGCGCGTCGAGATTCTCTGCAATGACGAAAGTGTAAAGACCGCCGCCGAGGCCGTGCTCGGAGCGCATGGCGTCACGGAGACTGTTCGGCTGCACATCGTGCCGACCGATCGCGTGTGGTTGCGTGACTCAGGGCCGACCAGTGTGTTGACGGACGACGGGTCCGTCTCCCTCGTGAACTGGCAGTTCAACGCGTGGGCGAAGTATGACAACTTCGCGCTGGATCAAAACGTTCCAACGGAGGTGGCGGAGATCACCGGATTGGCGCGTGTGGTGCCTGTGCGTCCCGACGACGGCGAGCGCGTCGTGCTCGAAGGCGGTGCGATTGACACGGATGGCGAAGGGACGCTGCTCGTCACCGAGGAGTGTTTGCTCTCGCCGATTCAGGAGCGCAATCCCGGACTGTCGCGCGACGGATACGAAGCCGTCTTTCGCGACGCACTCGGCATTCGGCAGACGATCTGGCTCGGCGAAGGCTGCGTTGGGGACGACACGCACGGTCACGTCGACGATATCGCGCGGTTTACCGCGCCTGGCGTGATCGTGCTCGCGTACGAGGAAGATCCCGCAGACGACGAGAACCATCGCCGTTCTGTCGACAACTACCGTCGATTGCAGTTAGCAGGCGGCGAGCGCGGCGCGCTCAAAATAGTGAAAATTCCGTATCCGCGCGCAGTGACGATGAACGGTGAGCGATTGCCGGCGAGCTATGCGAATTTCTATATGGCGAACGGCGTCGTGATCGTGCCGACGTTCAACGATTCGAACGATCGCATCGCGCTGAATCAACTCGCTGAGCTGTTGCCGGATCGCCAAGTCGTCGGCATCCATGCCGTCGATCTGGTGTGGGGTCTCGGAACGCTACACTGCCTGACGCAGCAGCAACCGCGCCGCGTCAGGCAGTAGAAGAGACCTCGAGATCAGTACGGGTTTGACGCGCCTGTTACGCGCTGACGCGCTGGTTACGCGCTGATGCGCTTGTTGAGTCCGTACGTTCTGAGCTTGCGTGCGAGCGTCGGGCGCGAGACGCAGAGGATGCGCGCCGCGGCACTCTGGTTGAAATCCGTGAGCTGCATGGTGAGCTCGATCGCTTCCCGTTCGATGTCGCGCAGACGGCGACCGTCGCTCGGAATGCGGATCTCGCCGAACGACTGCGGGAGACGCGGGGCCTGATCGGGACCGCGGCGCGGAGTGATGCTCAACTGATCCGCGCCGATGATGCCGTTCGGCGTTCCGCTGCTTGTTTCCGCAGCGTCGAGGACCTGGCGAAGCTCGCGGACGTTTCCGGGCCAGCGATATGCGCGTAGTGCGGCACCGGCGTCGAGTCCGAGTTGGCGGCGCGGCGCACCGTACACGCGGTTCGACTCGGAGAGGTACTGCTCCGCGATCATTCGAACATCGTCCTCGCGGTCGCGCAGCGGCGGCAGCTCGATGCGGAGCACCGAGAGACGCGCCAGGAGATCTTCGCGGAACGCACCGGCGGCGACGCGATCTTCAAGGCGCGTCTTACTCGATGCGATCACGCGACAGTGGACTGTCGTATCGGCCCCGCCGTTGAAGCGCGGAACGCTGTACTCTTCGAGCGTTCTCAAAAGACGATCCTGCAAACCGATCGGCAGCTGGCCGACTTCGGCGAGATACACGGTGCCGCGGCCGGTGAGCTCGAGCAGCCCGAGCTTCCGAGGACCCTCATGACGGTTCGCGAGATTTCCGAACAGCTCGACCTCGAGGATCGGCGCCGGAACCGACGAACAGTCGATCGAGACGAATGGGGCCGTGGCGTGGAGGCCCGCGTTGTGAATGCAGCGGGCGACCAGCGACTTGCCGGTTCCAGTTTCACCGCTCAGCAGGAACGCCCGCAGCGGAGTCGTGGCAACGCGGCGCGCCATGTGAAGGGCGTGGCGCATGCCCGCGCTCTCGCCAACGACGGCGGCGAACGGATTTCCGCCGGGCGTTGATTGACGCTGAATTGGTGCGGTCATGATTGCACTCCGCGGTGGATCAAGTGGCGACATCTCACGGGTAGTCCCGGTGGAAGTAACGGTGCTCGCATCAGAGTATCGGCAAGTTTGTCATCAATCCGCACTGGCCGTCGTCATGCGGCTTGTGTAACGCCCCCAAGGGCCACTCGAAGAACAGAGAGTCGTTCCGCGATGCGCGCGAAACCGCGGGCATCGACGTCCAAGCTGATGCGATCTATCAAGTCTATGAGTGCATCGGTCGAGCGACGGAGCGACGGAGCGCACTCCGCCAGGAGATGCGCGGCCGCATACGGATCGAAGCGGCCCGCGATCGCCACCGCTTCGTGCAACAGTCGCAACGCATGCGCATCGTCGCCGCGCTCCGCGGCGAGGCGAATGCGCAGCGCATCGACGAGGTCGCGTCCCTCGAACCACCACTCGGGACGTGAATCAACGTTTGCGCGAATCCACCGCATTGCATCTTCCGCAACGCTGCGCGATCCCACCGCCAGCGCGGCGAGACCCTGACCGGCGCGCGCGCCGAGCTCGATCTCCGGCTTGCCCACTCGCGCCGCCGTCGCGACCACTTGTCCGTACAGCGCCGATGCGGTCGCCCAGTCGTCACTCTCGCGCGCCAGGTGCGCAAGCGCGCTCAGGGCACTCAGACGATGCGACTCGTTCGACGAATCTCTAAAACATTCGATCGCTTCGTGATACCGTCGCTCCGCAATATCCAATTGCCCGCGGCGAAGCGACAGCACGCCAAGTCGCAGTGCAGCCACGCCGACGAGATCATTGGCGCGAGCGCGCGTTGCGGCATCGTGCGCGCGAGCGTACCCCGCCTCCGCCGCCGTGCAATCGCCGGCTCGCTCGGCAATTCGGCCGAGGCTGATGTCGCATCGCGCCTCGCCGCCGGCGTCGCCCGCCGTTCGGAAGAGCGAGCGCGCGCGCTGATACGACTCCGCCGCCTGCGTCGTATGCGCTTCCATCATCGATGTGCCGAGACGCACCAATGCGTTCGCCAACAAACGCGCATCGCCCGAGCGTTGCGCAATATCGACCGCCTCGCGCGCAACCTCCTCCGCGTCGGCCCATTGGCCGAGCCTCGCCTGATATTGCGAGATCATGTTCAGAACCGCGGCTTGCTCCGACAGGTCGTCGAGATTGCGCGCGATCACCAACAAGTCGCGGCATGCCGCGATGGTTTCGTTGGCCGGTTGGCCTTGCAGCGCGCGCGTCCGCAGGCGCCGTCGCTTGAGTCCGAGGCTCGCGCGATCGTCGGGACGTCCGCCCAATCCCGCAAGCGCGCGATCGCAAAGCTCTTCCGTCAGCGCATACCGCCCCTCGGCTTCGGCAACGTCGGCAAGCCCGCGCAGTGCATCGGCACGCTCGACGGAATCCGCCGCGGCGCGCTCGGCAATTTCAAAGAACTGGCGCGCTTCTGATCGAGCGTAGTTGGCCGCGGATGCTCCGCCGGCGATCATCGCGTAGCGGTACGGCTTCCGCGGAATTCCGGCCCGATCATAATGAAGCGCGATCTCCGCAGCTCGCTCGGACGACACTGTTTCCATCGCCCGGGCGATGCGTTCGTGAATTCGCGCGAGACGACGACTGTTGATGCCGCGATGAATCGCATCCACGAGCAGACCATGCGTGAACGCGAAGTTCGCGCCGGACGCGTCGTTGCGCGACTCGATCACGCCGTGCGCAATCGCATCGTCGATGGCGTCGAGCGTCTCGTCTTCCGTCGCCGCACCGGCCGCAATCGCCAGGTCGATGTCGAACTCGCGTCCGATGACCGCGGCCGTATTGAGGAATGCTCGAGTATCGGGCGCCAAACGCTCGAGGCGCCGGTCCATCAACCCAGTCAAAACGATGGGCAGCGGCTGGTCGCGTTCAGACCGCAGCGTCCACCGTCCATTCTCGTGCCGCACCGCGCCGTTCTCGAACAGCGTGCGAACGAGTTGCGTCGCGAGCAGTGGGTTCCCCTCGGAATGTCTATGAAGATATGCGATCAACTCGCGGGTCGCCTCGCCGCCAAAGACGGCGGAGAGCCACTGGTGGACGACCGCCTCGCTGAGCCGCGACAGCGCGATTTCGTGAAAGCGCTCGTCCCGCAGCAGACGATTTCGGCGAACGAGCGCTTCGCCGCGTGTGTCCTCGGTGCGCATCGTCAAACAGATGAGAACTCGCTCATGCTCGAGCGCCCCGATGACGTACTCGATCGCGTCCCACGTGGCAGCGTCGGCCCACTGCGCGTCGTCGATGAGAATGGCCACCGGACATTCGACCGACGCGAGTCGCACGAACGACACGATGCCATCCAATAACTCATATCGCTTCGCGCCGGGCTCACTGCGCGCCGCAGTCAGGCTTGCAATGAAAGACAACGCGTTCGTCGAGAGTCGGTCGGCCGACGCATCATGCTGGTTGAGCGACGCGAGCGCCTCCGCCCAGGGAGCGAGCGGTGGCTTTGCGTCCGCCTCGGTGCAGCGGCCCACCGCAAGCAATCCGCCGCGCGCGTGCAATTCCGCGCTCAGGCATTTGACGAGCGCCGTCTTTCCGACCCCCGCCTCACCGGTGATGCAAGCGATCCGCGCGCCGGAGTCGCACGTCAATTCGAGGGCGCGTTTGAGACGATGGAACTCATCGTCGCGGCCGACGAAGGTCTTGAGATTGAGCGTGGGTGCACGCGAGTCCGCGTCTTCCGGGTTTGCGGTGACAACCGTGTCTCGTCCTCGGCGCTTCGCTTCGTACAGCGCGCGATCCGCCGCCTCGAACAGCGACTCGAAGTCGGGCGTGTCCGCGCGAGCGGTCGCGACGCCGAGCGACAGCGTGACCGAGATCGATCCGGCTCGTTCGCGGAGCGGAACGGAGGCGTTTGGAACGGTGACTCGAATTCGATCGGCCAACTCCGCGGCTTCGCCGAGCGTGGTGTGCGGCAGGAGGATCACGAACTCGTCGCCGGCATATCGTCCCACAATGCCCGTCGCGGCCGCGAGCTCGCGCAGCGTTCCCGCCACGACACGAAGGACCGCGTCGCCTTGGAGATGCCCATGCGTGTCATTCACCGGCTTGAACGAATCCACGTCGATGACAATGAGCGAAACGGTCGCAAATGGTCCGCGCTCGGCGAGAATCTTGTTCGCCACCTCGACGAACGGCCGCCGCATCAGCACGCCGGTCAAGTCGTCGGTCGGGCCGCCGATCGCAAGGTCGCGGACTCCGGACGGGGAGCTCGTCGTCGGTTCGATCGCCAGGCGCTGGCGCAGCGACGGTGCGCGCGCTCGCATCAGCGCCTCGAAATGCGCGAACAACTCGGCGTCGAACTGTTTGCCGATATCCGCCCGCATGATCTCCATCGCTGAGTCGTGCGTCAGCACTCCCTTGTAGCTGCGACGTGCCGTCAACGCATCATATACATCCGCGATGCAGAGAATGCGCGCAGACTGCGGAATGTCGTCGTCGCGAAGGCCGTCTGGATAACCTTTCCCGTCGGCGCGCTCGTGGTGCGATCGCACGAGCCGCAGAACGGCCGGCGGAAAGTCCATGTCGCTCAGCATCTCCACGCCGGCAACGGGATGGCGCTTGATCAACTCCCATTCGTCCTGCGCGAGCGTGCCCGGTTTGTTCAGGAGCTCTGATGGCACAATGAGCTTGCCGACGTCGTGCACGATCGCGCCGACTCGGAACCAGAACAGGCTCTGACGATCGAAGCCGGCGCGAAGCGCAATCGCGCTCGCAAGGTCCGCCACGCGCTCGCAATGCCCCTGCGTATAGCGATCTTTCGACTCGATCGAACCGGCCCAATGGCGAACGGCGTCGGCGAATTGGCGTTCGAGACGCGCCAGACGCATGTGGAGATCCGGCGCCGCGGGAGACGGCGCCAACGCGGAGAACAGTCGATGCCCACGGTTGAGGTGGAGCAACGCATCGCGGTGCCGTCCCTGCCGCCGGCATAGTGCGGCTTGCTCGCGCTCCGTTTCCGCCGAGAGCAACAGATCGCCGCGATCCTGTGCGATCGACAGGGCGTGCTCCAGGTGCGACTCGGCCGCGGACAGATCGCCCAACTCTCTAGCGATCGTACCGAGATGCTTCTCGATATCGCCGACAGTGCGCTCGTCACCGGTGATTTCGATGAAACCCTTCGCGAGATCGCACGCGTCGCGCGCCGCACCGAGATCTCCACGTTCGATCTCGAGCGCGGCGCGGTGCACTTCGACGACAATCCGCTCGCGCATCGCACCCACACCGTCCGCAATGTGAATGGCCTCCTCGAAGGCCGACGCGGCGTCGTCCCAGCGTTCGAGATCTGTGAACAAACGACCGAGTGTTCCAAGCGCGCCGAGCACCTCCCGCGGGGCGCCGAGGGCGCGCAGCTCGGACAGGTTCAGTCGATAGTATCGCAGCGCGGTGTCATGGTCGCCGCGCGTTTGCGCGAGAAACGCCAACTGGCCGGCAAGCGTCGCGGCAAGACGCGTGTTTCCGGATTCGACGGCACGAGCGCGCGCCTCGAGAATTCTCGCGGCCGCGTCGTCCAGTCGTCCCTCGCCCTGCGCTATCTGGGCTTGCTGGAGGAGAACGTCGACGGATAAGGGCATCACGCGCAGTATCGACGGGTGCTTGAACGCGTTTTCGGTCGAAGCACCGGGCAGCAACACTTCGTTGCTGAAGATTCAAGCATAGGCCGCCGACAATACTGATACACGGCGTTGTGCCCCCAGACCGTGCTCGAATGCCTGGCGACGCCGCTGGGTCTGTGCTCTGACACCGGATTCGAAATGTCTGTTTCACCATGGATCCCGCGTTTCGCGACGCTCGTCGCCCTTGCTGCGTGCTCGCACGCCAAGTCCGGTACGATTGCCTTCGGCGCCGCGGGCCCGTGGACGCAGGCGTACGGCCAAGCCAACAGGAATGGCATTCAGCTCGCCACCGACGAGATCAACGCGAGTCCGCGTTGGTCGAACGGCCAGCGACTCGAAATCGTCTTTGCCGACGACTCCGGCAACGGTGTACGCGCAAGCGCGATCGCACAGGACTTCGTCGACAGCACGCGGATCGTCGCGGTCGTGGGCCACGTGACCTCGGGCGCAATGGTCGCCGCGGCGCACGTCTACGACAAACATCTCGCGGCAATCGCGACCACCGCAACGTCGCCCAGCCTCACCGGAATCTCCCCGTGGGCCTTTCGCGTCATCCCGAGCGACTCGGCCAACGCGATCACCATCGCAAAATTTGTAAACGCCCGGGGCCGCAAGCGCGGCGCCGTGCTGTACGAAAACAATTCCTATGGTCGCGGCCTCGCCGAAAATTTTCGCAAGAGCTTTGCCGGCCAGATCATCAGCATCGATCCGATCGGCGAGAATCCCGACCATCGCATCGAGGCGTTCGTCAGCTGGTACAAACGCGAGAAGCCCGACGTCGTGTTCGTCGCGGGCACCGACGCGTCTGGTCAAACGTTTCTCGAAGAAGCGCGACGTCAGCAGTTGCAGGCTGAATTGATCGGCGGCGACGGGTGGCAAACGCTCGCGCCAAACCCCGCCGCAGAAGGTGTCTATCTCGGCGCACCATTCAGCGCGCAGGATCCACGACCCGAAGTCCAGGCATTCGTCGCCGCGTATCGAACGAAGTTCAACGCGACGCCGGACGGCAACGCTGCCCTCGCGTACGACGCGACGAAGATGCTTGCCGACGCAGTGGAACACGTCGGACCGGACCGCAAGAAGATTCGCGACTATCTCGCCGGCCTGACCGAGGCAACGGCATATCACGGCGTCACCGGCACGATTCGCTTCCGCGCCGACGGCGACCCAATCGGAAAAGAGTTCGTCATGACTCGCGTGCATCAAGGAGCGCTTCAGGTGGAGAGCAGCCAATGAACCCCATGGAGCGCATCAACCTCACGTCCATTCGCGGCCGGCTCTGGCTCGGCTTTGGAGTTCTCGTATTTCCGCTGCTGATCGCCGGCATTGTGGCGCGCAGCTCGTTCACGGGAATGTCGACGACGATCAACACGTCGCTCGACGAGGTGCAGGTGCAAGCCCAGCTCGCAAGCGCGCTGTCCGGCGACGTGGCAAAGACCATCGAGGCGGGTTCACGGTATCTGCAAACACGTGACTCGGCGGCGCAGAATGCGTTTCGCACATACGGTTGGGCGGCGCACGAAGTGCAGCGACAGATGAACGATCGTCCGGGACAATCGGCGGTCGAAGTCGGCATCGTCGCCGGCATCGACAATTCGATGTCCTCGATGGAAGTCGACTACGCCCTCGCACATCGCCTCACCGATCTCGGTCGCGACGCGGACGCGGCGAAAGCCATTAGCCACGCGCGGGGATCCGTCGACGCTCTGCTCGCGCACATCGATCGCCTCGGCAAACTGAAGGCGGATCGCGTCGCGATCGTGCGCTCGCAGCTCTCTGCCGAGGCGCGCCGTCGATCGGTGTATCTGCTCAGTCTTATCGGAATGGCGTTGGCGATCGGCCTCATCGTCGTTTCGTACACGGTGAGACGCATCGCGCAGCCGCTCGACGTTCTCGTGCGGCACGCGCAACGCTTGAGCGAAGGCGACCTCACCAGCCGCGCTGAAGGCGAGATGCCTGGTGAATTCAGCATTCTCGCGGCGGCGATGAATCACACCGGCGAGTCGCTCTCGCGTGTCGTGTCCGTGGCCGCGCGCACCGCCGAAAACGTTTCGAGCTCGGCGCACGATCTCGCGTCGGTCACGGAACAGATCTCCCTCTCGGCGAGCCAGATGGCGAGCGCGATGACCGAAGTTTCGCATGGCGCCGAAGTGCAGGTCAAACAACTCCGCGCCGTCGACGACTCGCTCCAGGTCATGCGCGAAGCCGCCGACGGTGTTAAGAAACGCTCATCGGAAGTGACTGACCTGGCGCACAGCATCGAGGATGCAGCGCAAGCCAAGCGCATCGAGATCGAGCGCGCGCTGGGCATTCTGGTCGACGTGAAACACAGCGTCGAGAAAGCCGCCGAAGAAATTCGCGCGTTGGATACGACTGTGACTGACATCAATCGGTTCGTCGCGACGGTCGGGCAGATCGCCGATCAGACGAACCTGCTCGCGCTCAACGCGGCGATCGAAGCCGCGCGCGCCGGCGACGCGGGCCGAGGCTTTGCGGTCGTCGCCGACGAAGTCCGAAAGCTCGCCGAGCAGTCCCAGAAGGCGGCGGACGACATCGTCGGAATGACGAGCCTGGTGACGAGTCGCGTCGCCGCCAGCACGCGCGCGATGGAAGCGAGCGCCGGTCGCGTCAGCGAAATCGAACAGGTCTCACGCAACATCGACAGCGCGTTGAGCACGATTGCGGACGCAGCCGAGCGCACGCGTGTTGCGGCCGTTGGGGTCACGAGCGCGGCGGAGGCGAATGCGTTCGCGGTCACGAGCGCGACGGCAAATCTCGTCGCGGTCGCAAAGACGGCTGAAGGCCATGCGGCAGCGGCCGAAGAAGTGAACGCGTCGACGCAAGAACAGAGCGCAGCGTGCGAGCAGATGACGTCGGCGAGCAACGTGCTTCTCGCAGGCTCGACGCAGTTGCGAGAGTTGGTGGGTGGCCTAAGGACCTGAAAAGGATTTTAGCGTCTGGCTCACAGCTTCCGGCCGTTTGTGAGTGGCTGCTCGCCAACCTTGCGAACAGAGTTCTGAGACGGCCGGAAACGTGTAGCAGATCGGCGGCAGCCTAGTTGCGAGCACGCAGCGATTCATCGAGGTTCCAGTCGTTCGCCGCAACGACCGAAACCCGCGACCGATGACAATGCGAATCGAGACGCTCGCCGTTCACGCCGGCCACGATGTCGACCCGAGCACCGGCGCCGTCACGCCGCCAATTCATCTCTCCACGACCTTCGCTCGCGAGGCCGACGGAAGCTATCGCGCAGGTTTTCTCTACTCGCGATACACGAATCCGAACCGCGCCGCGCTCGAGTCCTGCCTCGCCGCGCTCGAAGGTGGCGCGTGGGCTGGTGCATTCGCGTCCGGGTCGGCCGCGACGATGACGCTCGTGCAATCGCTCGGGCCCAATGCCCATGTCATCGCGCCCGACGACGCATACTTCGGAACGATCAAGCTCGCGCGCGAGATCTTCGGACCTTGGGGCGTCGAGCTCTCATTGGTCGACGAGACCGATCTCTCTGCGGTCGAAGCCGCGATGCGACCCAACACGAAGCTCATCTGGATCGAAACGCCGTCGAATCCCCTCTTGCGCGTCGTCGACATCGAAGCGATCGCCGTGATCGCGCACAACGGCGGCGCGACGTGCGCGGTCGACAACACGTGGGGCACGCCTGCGCTGCAACGACCCTTGTCGCTCGGCGCGGACATTTCGATGCACTCGACGACGAAATACCTCGGCGGCCATAGCGACGTGCTTGGCGGCGCGCTGATCTTCCGCGAGAACAACGAGCTTGCGCAGCGCGTCAACGCGATCCAGATGACCGGCGGCGCGGTGCCGTCGCCGTTCGAATGCTGGCTTGCGATGCGCGGGATTCGCACGATGCCGTTGCGTGTGGAGCGACAGACGCAGAACGCGATGGCGCTCGCCGAGTTCCTCGAATCGCATCCGAACGTCGAAGCAGTGCATTACCCGGGGCTGAAGTCGCACGCCGCGCATCACATCGCGTGCAAGCAGATGTCCGGGTTCGGCGGAATGTTGTCCGTGCAAACCGGGCGCGATCGCGCGGCGGCACTCGGCGTTGCGGGACGGCTCAAGCTGTTCACCCAGGCCACGAGCCTCGGCGGCACCGAGAGCTTGATCGAGCATCGCGCGTCCGTCGAAGGGCCCGGCACGCGTGCGCCGGAGAATCTTCTCCGCGTGTCCGTGGGCCTCGAGCATATCGAAGACTTGAAAGAGGATTTCGATATGGCGCTCAAAGGTTGATGTTGCACGCCGTCTTGCTGTTGAGCGGCGGTCTCGACTCGACGACGTTGCTCGCGATGGCCCGCGCCGAAGGCTTCGACGTTCACGCGATGAGCTTTCGGTACGGTCAACGCCACGCGACGGAGATCGACGCGGCGCGGCGTGTGGCCGCACATTATGGTGTGAAGGACCACCGTATCGTCGACATCGACCTGCGCGTCTTCGGCGGCTCGGCGCTGACGAGCGACATCGCCGTCCCGAAAGACCGCGACGCCGTCCAGATGGGAATCGGCGTGCCCATCACATACGTGCCCGCCCGCAATACGATCTTCCTCTCCTTCGCACTCGCCTGGGCCGAAGTCCTCAGCGCGCCTGCAATCTTCATCGGCGTCAACGCCATCGATTACTCCGGCTACCCGGATTGCAGGCCCGAATACATCGCGTCCTTCGAGCGGATGGCCAATCTCGCCACACGCGGCGGCGTCGAGGGCACCAACCCGATCACGATCCGCGCACCGCTCCAGAATCTTTCGAAAGCCGAAATTATCAAACGCGGCCTCGCGCTCGGCGTCGACTACTCGATCACTCAGAGTTGCTACGATCCGGCGCCCAATGGCGCTGCGTGCGGCCACTGCGACGCCTGCCAGCTCCGGCTACAGGGATTCGCCGAGGCCGGAGCGCGAGATCCCGCCCCCTATCTTTAAGGCGGACTTCAACCCGCCTCGCGCCGATGTACACTGTCAAGGAAATCTTCTACACCCTCCAGGGCGAAGGCGCGAACGCCGGACGAGCCGCCGTGTTCTGCCGATTTTCCGGATGCAATCTGTGGACGGGCCGGGAAGCGGATCGCGCGACCGCTGTCTGTAATTTCTGCGACACGGATTTCGTCGGTGTCGGTCTCGACGGCGGCAAATTCCAAACTGCCGACGAGCTCGCAGACGCGGTTGCGTCGCGGTGGCCGTCGGACGCGGGGAGCCGGGCGACGCGGATGGTGGTCTGCACGGGCGGCGAGCCGCTCCTTCAGTTGGATCCTCCCGCGATCGAGGCCTTTCACCGACGCGGCTTCGAGGTCGCCGTGGAGACGAATGGGACGCAGGAGGCGCCGGCCGGTCTTGACTGGGTTTGCGTGAGCCCCAAGGCGGACGCCCCAGTCGTCCTCAAGCGCGGGAGCGAACTCAAGCTTGTATTCCCGCAGCGCGACGTCGATCCAGCGCGATTCGAGTCGATGGAGTTCGACAATTTTTTCTTGCAGCCTATGGATGGACCGGATGTGGCCGAGAACACGCAAGTCGCAGTGGCGTATTGTCTTGCGCACCCGCGGTGGCGGTTGAGCATCCAAACCCACAAACTGCTCGGAATCCGCTGACCTGGCCGGCGACTGGCCAAAAAGGACGTCGCGCGGGTCTCCATCCGAGGCTGCGTCCTTCGCGTCGTCGTGTGCCACCTTGTTTGCGCCCTAAAGGTCAGCCCGCCAACGTCGATAATTCCGGAGGAACCAGAACGCTTCCGCAGGGGCTGCGCTGAAGTTGTCCCCGGATCATTGTTGACCTTGCCCTCCTATCGCCTTAAACTCCCCCCGGCGATGGATCGCAACTGGCCGACCTAGTGTCTGCCAGCAATGACGCATGGACGTAAACGCTGATGAGCTTTCTCCCATCAACACGTAGCATTCGCACTGTCGTCGCGCTGGCCGCGACGGCAATCGTTTGCGCGCCCGCCGCCTCCCTCGCTCAGCAAGCCGCTCCCAAACCATTCGAAGCGTACAGCAATTCGGCGCGGACGCTGCGCGATTCAATCGTGCAGATCGCTCGCGCGCAAATCGGTACGCGCTACAAGACCGGCGGGATTTCGCCCACCAAAGGCTTCGACTGCAGCGGACTGGTTCAGTACGTGATGTCCGCACTGTCGCTCAACTTGCCGCGCACGGCCAAGCAGCAGGCTAAGCAGGGCCTCGCCGTGAGGAAAGACACAAGCGGTCTTCTCCCCGGCGACGTCCTCACGTTTGGTAAGGGCAAGAAGGGTTCCGTCAGCCACGTCGGCATCTACATCGGCGAGGGCAAATACATACACGCCAGCAGCGCCGCCGGCCGCGTGATCGAAAGCTCGATCGACCGACCGTTCTCGCCGCTCATCAAGATGTGGCGCGGCGCCCGTCGAATCCTCTCGCTCGACGACAGCGTCGTTGCGATGGCCCCGCCCGGGCCGAAAGACCAGTAACCAAAATTAGAATTTTCGAAAGGCGGTGACTACGGTCGCCGCCTTTTTTGTACCGCGCCGGTCGAGTCGACAAACGCGCCGGTCTTCGGGAAGTCGAGCGCGCTGAGCGAATCGACGAGCGTCCATGCGCGATTGGTCGAGTCGGCAACGAGGACACCCGGAAAGCGCTGCATCGTCGGACGCAGCTCGACCGTCGAGACGGAACGCGCCGAGTCGATGGTGGCGCACAGCACGGCACCGCGATTCGTAGGTTCGTGCAGCTTGAACGGCCCGTACGTCAACAGATTTCCGAGCGAGTACGCAACGAGCCGGTCGCGACGCCATTCGACCGCGCGCAACACGTGCGGACCGTGGCCGATGACCATCGTGGCACCGGCGTCGAAGGCGGCGTCGGCGAAACCAACGGGATTCCCACGGTTCGCCTTTAGAAAATGCTCAGTGGCGTTGTACGTGCGCTGCGCCGTCGGCCCCTCGGCGCCGAGGTGCATCGTCACGATGACGACGCCGTAGCGTTCGACCGCGCGCGAGACGTATCGGTGGACCGCCTTGAGATTGCGCGCGTCGGGAGTAGTCGTGTCGGTATAGAAGCCGAGCACTCCGATCGTGTCGCCCGATGCGAGGACGACCGGCGTTGCGATCGTATCGACACCGGTGACGCGCACACCCGCATCCTTGAGCGCGGCAACCGTGGCGTCGCGCCCAGCGTTGCCCGCGTCGTGCGCATGGTTGTTCGCCACGTTTCCAACGACGACCACGCCGCTGTCGCCGAGCGCGGCGAGGGCGTGCGCCGCGCTCGGCGGCTGCCGGAAGGCAAAACAGTTCGTGGATCGCGGCCCACACTTCTTCGTTGCCGGCCCGGAGCCGATTGCTCCTTCGACGTTGAGAAGAATGAGATCAGCGCCGCCGAGAAACGGTTTGAGCGCGGGCGCGATCGAATCGGGATCGGGCGCGATTCCGAAACCTCGCCGGAGCGTGTCGGCCGCGGACTTCGCCCAATCTGGGTCGAGGTTTGTGCCGAGCGTGACGTCGCCGCCCGCGCAGACGCGCACGGGTCGCGACAGAGGCACGGGGGAGCCGAGGCTCGGCGTGCCTTGCGCGCCCGCGGTGGACAATGCGGCCAACGATACAACGGCAGCGATACCAATTCTCATCTTGTTTCGTGCGCCGTCTCTCACGCGTACCTCGCCTATGCAGGCTGCCGACTGTGTCGCCGGCGACGAGCCGCCGCCGGCAGTCAACCTATTTCCGACTTCCGTTGTCTTATACAGTCTGAAACCTCATATGGAACGCGCACGTTAGAGCGTTGAGGACTGTTCGGATGTGGGACGTCGAATCCCACGGGCGGGCAGAAGCGCTCTCCGGCGCATGCTGCTTCTAAGCAGTAACACATTGCAAGATAATACGTTAGAAGACGAATGCGGTCGGCACGGACCTTCCTTTAGCGTTAAATAGCTTCTAGGCCATCGACCCGCCTTCTTCGACCGAGACGTCACCTTGGATATCAAACGCGATCCTCCCAAAAAGACTAAGAAGATCGTCGCGGCAGGATTGGGCTTGGTCGTTTTGATCGCCGCGACCATCGCAATCACCCGTCTGCAGCCCGCGGCCCCGCCTGTTGAGCGAGGCACGCTCTGGTTCAGCGTCGTTGCCCGTGGCGCGATGACCCGCGACGTAAACGCGCCGGGCACGTTGGAGCCCGAATATGTTCGCAACGTTACCGCGCTCACGAGCGGTCGAATCGAAGATCTTCCGGTTCGTCCCGGCGTGAATGTCACTCCGGCGACCGTGCTCGTCGTGATGAGCAATCCCGATGAGCAAATCAAAGAGTTGCAAGACGAGCAGTCGCTCAGCCAGGCCGTCGGGCAACTCGCGCAGCTCAAGACGTCGCTCCATCAGCAGATCCTGTCGCAACAGGGCACCGTCGCGAACATGCATACGCAGTACAACGCGTCTGTGCGCGCGGCGGAAGTGCAGGACTCGCTCGCGAAACGACGCCTCTCGTCGACCAACGATGTGGCCGGGGCGCACGACCTGGCGATGGAGCTCAAGCAGCGCATGGACATCGAGCAGAAACGGCTCGACGACGTGCAATCCTCGGAAGCGATGCAGATTCAGTTGCAGGAGCAGCAGATCGAGGGTCTGCGGCGCATCCTCGCCGACCAGAAGAATCGCGTACTGTCCATGCGCGTCACGTCTCCGGAAGCGGGTCAGCTCCAGGCGCTTGGCAATCCACCCCTTGAGCTCGGCCAGTATATCAACGCCGGCGGCCTGCTCGCCCGCGTCGTTCAGCCCGGAAAGCTGAAAGCCGTGCTTCGGGTGCCGGAGAATCAGGCAAAGGACGTCGTTCCGAACCTGCCCGCGACGATCGACCTGCACAACAATACGGTCGTGAAGGGCCACGTGATGCGCACCGATCCGTCATCGGTGCAAGGCACGGTCACCGTCGAAGTCGCGATTGACGAGCCGCTTCCCGAGGGCACACGGTCCGATCTCGCGGTCGACGGCACGATTCAGATCGAGAAGCTCAACGACGTGCTCTACATCGCGCGTCCGGGCTTTGGCCAGGCGGAAAGCTCGGTCGGCATCTTCAAGGTCAGTCCGAACAAGGGCGAAGCGAGCCGAGTGACCGTGCTCCTTGGCAAGGCTTCCGTGAATTCGATCGAAGTGAAGAACGGACTGTCGATCGGCGACAGCGTGATCATTTCGGACATGTCTGCGTTCGACGCGACGAGTCGAGTGCGAATAAAGTAGGTCGTGGAGTTAAAGAATCATAAAGAATGCCGAAATCTGAAGCCAAAAGCCCGACGCCTTCCCCTTTCACCGCGAGTCTATCAATGGCCACCGAGTCCACATCCTCGTCGTCACCGGCAGGTTTCTCCGGGAGCGCTGGAAGTTCCCAGCCGCTGATTCGCCTGTCCGGCATCAAGAAGGTGTTCTACACCGACGAGGTTGAGACGCACGCGCTCCAGGATATTCACGTCGAAATCCAGCCGGGCGAATATGTGGCCATGGAAGGGCCATCGGGATGCGGAAAAACCACGCTGCTCTCCATCCTCGGCTTGCTCGACACGCCGACCGACGGCGAATACACGCTCGCCGGCGAGCCCGTCGCGCAGCTCACGCCGTCGCAGCGCGCGCGCATCCGCAACCGACAGATCGGATTCATCTTTCAGGCGTTCAACCTGATCGGCGACCTCACGGTATATGAGAACGTTGAACTTCCGCTCACGTACCGCGGCATGTCCGCCGCCGAGCGAAAGCAGCGTGTCACCGACGCCCTCGAGCGAGTGGGCATGAGTCACCGCATGAAGCATTACCCCGCGCAGCTCTCCGGCGGTCAGCAACAGCGCGTCGCCGTCGCGCGCGCGGTCGCGGGCGATCCGCTCATCCTCCTGGCCGACGAACCGACGGGGAACCTCGATTCGACGAACGGCGAAGCCGTGATGGAATTGCTTCGCGAGCTGCACCGTGGCGGCGCGACGATCTGCATGGTCACGCACGATCCTCGCTACGCGGCGCACGCCGACCGGTCGATCCATCTTTTCGACGGACGTGTCGTGGAAGAGCGTGCCCACGAAAAGATGAGCATCTAACGGTTCACGCCGTTTCGCCTCACACTCAGTGCTTGAACGACGGGGGCCGCGAATCGCGGCCCCCGTCGTTCAGCGCATGGCCCGTGCGGAAATCCGCGCTAACTTGAGAGGTACTATGTCATTCTTCTCTGCCGCCCCGAAAGCCGCGGGACGCGATCTCGACGTCGCGCCGTTTGCCGGCCCGCTGATCTCGATGCGCAACATCGAGAAAGTCTTCGAGACTCCCGCGGGCCGATCGTACGTGCTGCGCCGCATCTCCGGCGACATCCAATCCGGCGAATTCGTTTCGATCATGGGGCCGTCGGGCGCCGGCAAATCGACCCTCCTCGCCATCGTCGGCATGCTCGATAGCGTGTGGACGGGAGAGTTCTACTTCCACGGCCATCCGGTGCACGCGATGCAGCACAAGCAGCGCGTCGCGCTGAACAAGGAGTACATCGGGTTCGTGTTCCAGCAGTATCATCTGATCGACGACCTCACGGTGCTCGAGAACCTCGACATTCCTCTTTCGTACCGAAACGTGAAGAAGTCGGAGCGCGAGGCCATGGTTGCCGACACGCTCGACCGTTTCGGCATGGTCGGCAAGAAGGATCTTTATCCGCGGCAGCTCTCCGGCGGACAGCAACAACTCGTCGGCGTCGCACGCGCGGTGATCGCGAAGCCAAAACTGATTCTCGCCGACGAACCCACCGGCAACCTGCACTCGAGCCAGGGTCGCGAGATCATGGAGTTATTCAAGAAATTGAATGACGCCGGCACGACGATCATTCAAGTGACGCACTCCGAGGAAAACGCGAAGTTCGGCAATCGCATCATCGAGCTCAAAGACGGCTGGATCACCGCCTAGCACGTCGTCGCCCGCGGCTGTATCACGAAGATCCAGCCACCGCCGGATCTTCGAGCGAGAGGTCGACTGTCGCACCTCCGCGCTCGAGCGATGGGAACGCCCCCGTCCTCGAACTTTCGACGCGGCGCGATACCTTTGGGGGACGATGACCGCCGCGCAATCAAAGCCGCACATTCTCGTCGCCGACGACCAGGCCGACGTGCTCGAAGCCGTTCGGCTCTTGCTCAAGGGTCATGGCTTCGACGTCGACACAGTTCCGTCGCCGTCAGCCGCGCTCTCGGCGTTGGAGAAGCGCGACTACGACGCGATGCTGCTCGACATGAACTTCGCGCGCGATACGACATCGGGCAAAGAGGGGCTGGACCTGTTGCTCACGCTTCAGTCGCTCGAGCCGAACATGCCGGTCGTCGTCATGACCGCGTGGGGCACAATCGACAATGCGGTCGAAGCAATGCGCCGCGGCGCGCGCGACTACATCGAAAAGCCGTGGGACAACACGCGGCTCGTTTCGGTGCTTTCCACGCAAGTAGAGCTCGGCCGCGCATTGCGACGCACGCAGCGGCTCGAAACAGAAAACCGGTTGCTCCGCCGCGACTCGCTCCCGAACATGATCGCCGAGTCGCCGAAAATGAAGCCGGTGCTGAGTCTGATGGAGCGCGTTGGGCCGTCGGATGCCAATGTGCTGATCACAGGGGAACACGGGACGGGCAAGGAGCTCGTGGCGCAGTGGCTGCACGCGTCGTCGCCGCGCTCGCAGCGTTCGTTCGTGCCGGTGAACATGGGGGGGCTTTCCGAAGGGGTGTTCGAGAGCGAATTGTTCGGCCACGTGAAGGGCTCGTTCACCGACGCAAAGACCGACCGCGTCGGACGCTTCGAGCTTGCCGACAGCGGAACGCTCTTTCTCGACGAGATCGGAACCGTGCCGCTGTCGCTCCAGTCGAAGCTGTTGAGAGTTCTTCAAACAGGCGACGTCGAGCGCGTCGGCTCGTCGAAGGCGCGTCACGTCGACGTTCGAATTCTTTCGGCGACCAACGCGTTGCTCGGCGCCGAGGTCGAGGCAGGGCGCTTTCGTGAGGACCTGCTGTTTCGTTTGAACACGATCGAGATTCACCTTCCGCCGCTCCGAGAGCGGCGCGAGGACATCGCCGGGCTGTCGACGCACTTTCTTCGGAAACACGCCGCGCGATATCGCAAATCGTTGAGCGGCTTCGATTCCGCGGCGTTGCAATCTCTGCTCGCTCACGCGTGGCCCGGCAATATTCGCGAGCTCGATCACGCAGTCGAACGCGCCGTGCTTCTCGCGCAGGGCGAGCAGGTTCGCGTAGGCGATCTGGGGCTGCGCGCGGCGACGACGACGGTGAGCGGACGACTCGAGGACATGCCGCTCGAGGACGTTGAGAAATTGCTCATTCAGAAAGCACTGGCTCGCCACGACGGCAACGTGAGTCGGGCGGCCCAGGCGCTCGGCCTGTCGCGCAGCGCGCTGTACCGGCGCATCGCCGGGTATGGTCTTTAGCCGGCGGCCCGCGCATGAGCGCCTGATCTTTCGACTTGCGCTCCTCGCCGGCTTGCCCGGTGTGGTCATCTCGATGGTACTGCTGTGGCGAGGCGGATACAGCGGCAAGATCCAATGGACGTTTGGACTGCTCATCGGCGGCGGCTGGTTGGTCACGGCGTTGATCCTCCGAGAGCGCGTGATTCGACCGCTCCAGACACTCTCGAACATGCTCGCCGCCTTACGCGAGGGCGACTACTCCATCCGCGCGCGCGGCGCGGACCGCGAAGACGCGCTGGGGCTCGCGTTTCTCGAGTCGAATCTCTTGGGCGAAACGCTTCGCACACAACGACTCGGCGCAATGGAGGCAACGGCGCTGCTGCGCACGGTGATGTCGGAAATCGATGTTGCCGTATTCGCATTCGATGATGAGGACAGATTGCGATTGGTGAACCGCGCAGGAGAGCGTCTTCTGTCGCAACAAGCGGAGCGACTCCTCGGCCGCACTGCGGCGCAGGTTGGATTGAGCGACGAGTTGCAGGGATCGTCGCCGCGCAGGATCGACGTCACGTTCCCCGGCGGCGCTGGACGATGGGAAGTTCGACGCGGACAGTTTCGCCAAGACGGCCGGCCGCACACGCTTGTGGTGCTCGCGGACCTGAGCAAGACGTTGCGCGAAGAGGAACTTCAGGCGTGGCAGCGACTCGTGCGGGTGTTGAGCCACGAGATCAACAATTCCCTCGCGCCGATCAAATCAATTGCGGGAAGTCTGACGACCTTGCTCGATCGCGAGCCTCGTCCATCCGACGCGGACGACGATCTGCGTCGCGGACTCGGCGTGATCGGCGGCCGGTCGGAGGCACTCGTGCGTTTCATGTCGGCGTATGCGCGCCTCGCGCGTTTGCCCGCGCCAAACAAGGCTCCGCTCGATGTGTCGACTTGGGTGCGACGCGTGGCGGCACTCGAGCCACGCGTATCGGTGGGCGTCGCCGGCGGTCCGCCGGTCTCGGTGCTCGCGGACGGCGATCAGCTCGACCAGCTGTTGATAAATCTCATACGCAACTCGGCGGACGCCGCACTGGAGACTCAGGGCGGAGTTCGCGTTCGGTGGTCTGTCGACCGCGACACGCTCGCGTTGTACATCGAAGACGACGGACCCGGAATCGCGAACAGCGCGAACTTGTTCGTGCCGTTTTTCACGACGAAGCCCCAAGGATCCGGAATCGGACTCGTGCTGTGCCGGCAAATCGCCGAGGCGCACGGTGGGACGCTCTCCCTTGAGAATCGCGTGGATGCGCGCGGTTCACTTGCGACGTTAAGATTTCCAATCCTCACAACAGCGGACTGATCGAGCTGTTTGACAGTTCCGGAGCGGCCTGAGCCGCCGAAGACCGAAAAGACGTGTAACATCTCGCGGAACGGCACAGTGTGTGCTTGAGAACGTCTGTGGTGCCGCGACGAAGTTCGTCGTTCGGAGAGCCGGCAATCGACGTCCTCGCGCGTCACGCCTCACACTCCGCCCGGTTGTCGTCCCGCGGGGGCAAGTCCAGGACGGCGCAATGGGAGAAATTATGAAAACGCTTTATTCGTCAAAGGTTCTGGTCAGCGCGGCGACGCTGATCGCACTCGGTAGCTCAGTCGCGTTCGCGCAGGACAGCACTAGGACCAAGCCCCGTTCGACACGGAGAATTCCGATCTCGAAGGAAGCGCCCGGTGAAGTAGCAAACAAGATGAAGACTGACACCGTGATGGTTTACAGGACGGACACGCTTCGGTTGACGCAAACAATGCCACCGCGCGTCGACACGGTTCGCACGACTAGCACGGTAATGGTGCACGATACGGTGACGATGGCTCCGATGATGAAGCCGATGCATCTTCCGGGTGGTCTCTACTTCGGCGTTGGCGGCGGTGTTTCCGCTCCGAACGGTTCGATCTACAATCCGAACAACGCCGGGCCGACGGCACAGGCGCAACTCGGATGGGAGGGTGCGAAGAGTCTTCTTGGACTTCGTATCGATGGAAACTGGACGAAGCCGGGTGAGGATGCGCTGTACTCGCAGTACCAGGCTGATCCGGACGTCGTGAACCTGAGCGGCGACGTGAAGTTGAACCTGCCGTTCTTCCACCACCTGTTCGGCATGGCTCCGCGATTCAAGCTGTATGGCATCGGCGGCGGTTCGTACATCCTTTATAAGGATCTGCCGATTGAGTCGAAGGTGGTCTGCGCGGCCTGCAAGGGTCCGGCGAACGTGATCGTCGGCGACACCGATTGGCAGAAGCACTTCGGCTGGAATGCCGGCGGCGGCGCGTCGATCGGATGGAACCGCACCGAGATCTTCGCCGAAGCCCGTGTTATCGCATGGACGACGGATGTTAGCCGTCAGGCGCGTCAGATTCCTTTCGTCCTCGGCATCAACCTGTTCTAGCCGATGACGCGCGACGGGCTTTAGAGGTCTAGCATATTCAACAATCTCTGTAGACGTCGAGCATCGCTGCACCAAGAAGGCCCGGGCCACGCGCCCGGGCCTTCTTTGTTATTTGTGTCAACGCCGTAATTTGCACGCGAAACCGGAACACTTCGATGCGGCGTTATTGAGAATCTTGCGTCGCCGCGGCACGGACTCTGCCATCAGAGAGTGCGGTGCCACGACGAAGTACGTCGATCGAGCCGCCCGGGCGAACAACGCGCCGGGCATGTTCGCCCGGGAGTCGTCCGCGGGGGCTAGGCGCAGTGACGACGCAGAGGGAGGAGACCCCATGTTGAACCGAAATGCACTCATGCTCGTCGCCGGCGCAGCGATCTTCGCTCTCGATGCCTCGGCTGCTTCAGCGCAGGACACGACGCGAACCCGTCCGACTTCGACCAAGCGGATTCCGGTCACCAAAGAGAGTCGCGGCGAAGTTTCGTTGCCGAAGACGGACACGGTCACGATGTACAGAACCGACACGCTCCGTACGACGCGCGTCGACACAGTGATGAACACAGTGACGAACACGGTGACGAGATACGACACCGTTACCAAGATGGTTCCGATGAAGCTCCGTCAGGTTGGCAGCCTCTATTGGGGCGTAGGCGTTGGCTCGTCGCTGCCGGCAGCAAACTTCAATGATTCGGATCATCCAGGCTGGCGCGTGGAAGTGCCGTTCGGCATCGATCCCGTCGGCAGCCCGTTGGGCCTTCGCTTCAACCTCGGCTACGGCCGTTACGAGCCGCACTCTTACGTGCAGAACCTTGCGAACCTCGATCAGGCGCAGATGATGAACGCCGACGCGGATCTCAAGCTCCGCATGCTGAGCGGAACGCCGGCGGGAATGCACGTGCAGGCCTACGGCGTCGGCGGTCTCTCGTACAATCGCTACAAGGGCATTCTCGAGAACAACAACGGCGTGTACAACATCGGCGACGTCTCCGGTGGCGCATCTATCCCGACGAACGGCGACATGGGGTGGCACAACGGCTGGGGCTTCAACACGGGCGCCGGCCTGGAGTTCGGAATGGGCGTGACCAACGTGTTCGTCGAGTCGCGCTTCGTTCGATTCAGCGGGGAGAATTCACACATCTCTCATGTCCCAATCGTCGTCGGGCTGAGCTTCTACTAGCCAACACGAATTACGTGATCCGGAGGCTCGCTTCGCCGAGCACACTATCACACACACGGCAGGCGGCCTCACGGCAGCCTGCCGTGTTCGCGTTTCTCGCACCTACGGCGCGCGCTCGAGTGCGGCTGCCGAAGGATGCCGCCAAAAGCACCAAACGCGATAGCGCCTGAGCACGCTATCTGCACTACATAGCACTGCCACCATCCGAGAGAGCGGTGCGCGTTGCATATTACGAGAGACACGCCGCACGGTGCGTGGAATCGGTGGAACGAAATTGGCAACACAGTCGTCAGTATCCGACGCCGCCCCTTTCAGAACCACGGCGTTTTCCAATAGAGCAGAGTCCATCATGCGCAGTCTCAACGTCAACGCCATCGTCCGCACAGCCGTAGCGGCAGCGGTGCTGGCCACGCCTTCGTTCCTCCACGCCCAAGTAGCTGCGGATACGTCGGACAGCGATTCCGACGCGCAAGTCGCCTATTCGTTCAAGAGCAAGACCGACAGCCTCTCTTGGGCGCGCCATCGCGAGCTTGCGTCCAAGGCGTCCGGCTTTCGCGTCGTCGTTTCTTTGCAAGATCATCATTTGTGGGCGATCGTCGGTGAAGATACCGTGCTGAGCGCGCCTGCGGCGGTCGCGAAGGGAACGACCCTCGACTTCGGCAAGTCGTCGTGGACATTCGAAACGCCGCGCGGCGTTCGCACCGTGCTCGACAAATCTGCGGATCCGATCTGGCAGCCGCCCGAGTGGCTCTACGCCGAGACGGCGTTGGAACACGATCTCAAGCTCGGGCATCTGTATCCGGGCAAGCCGATCAAGTTGAGCGACGGACGCCTGCTCACGATTCGGGACAACGTCGTCGGCGTGATCGACGACGGCGAATTCGGCGCGCTCCCGACTAACGAGCACATCGTGTTCGACAACACCCTGTACGTGCCGCCGCTCGGCACCAAGAACCGTAAGGTCGAGGGCGAGCTCGGGAAATATCGCCTCAACCTTGGCGACGGGTACCTTCTTCACGGAACTCCATACCAGGATTCGATTGGCATGGCGGCGACGCACGGGTGCGTGCGCCTGCGCGACGAAGACATCCAGTGGCTGTACGACAACGTGCCGGTCGGAACGCGCGTCTACATCTACTGACCTCGTCCGCCATTGGCCGAGGGGACAATGGGGCCTGCGCTGATGCGCGGGCCCCATTGCTTTTTGCTTCGCTTCGCTCACGCTCCGTTCCCAAGCTGGTCTGACCGGAAGCGAACGTCATCGCGAGTGTCATACGAGCGTCATTCCCGTTAACTGCTTGGTGATCCTCGACATGGGAACGGTCGCGCGCCTTACTCCACACGTCTTGCGGGTGCGCGGTGCTCGTCCCGAGCAATCCGACCGGCATCGCCGTGGTTCCCCTCGCGCCCATTCGGTAACGCGAGCATATAGAAAAAGGCGGTGCGCCCAATCGGGCGCACCGCCTTTTCTCCTCTGATCGTCGTCGCTTATCGCGGCGCGATCAGGTTGTCTCCACCCGCAGTAATCACGAACTCATCGCGACGGTTCTGCGACCAGCAGCTCTCGGCGTGCTCCTGGCAAACCGGACGTTCCTCACCGTTGCTCGAGATGTCGATGCGACCCGCATCGATTCCGTGATCGATGAGATACTTGCGAGCGATCTGCGCACGACGCTGTCCGAGCGCCATGTTGTACTCGTCGGATCCGCGCTCGTCGGCGTTGCCTTCAATACGGATGCGGACGTTCGGATTGGCCTTCAAGATCGGAAGCTTCGAATCGAGAATGGCGGCCTGGTCGGCCTTGATCTCCGAGCGATCGAAGTCGAAGAAGATCTTCGCCTCGAGCGTCGCGCGCACTTGAGCGACGGCGGCGAGCGAATCACGGATGATTCCGCTGCGATCCGGCGGAGCCGGCGCAGGTGGCGGCGGCGGCGGCTCACGACGCGGCGGCGGCGGCGCTTCCTGACGCGGCGCAGGAGGCGGCGGCGGCGGCGGCGCAGCCTTGCTTCCGCCCAGCAACCAGCTCAGGCCGGCGCGCATTTCCACGTTCGTCGAACGAGCAGCCTTCTCGTTCGTGCCCGGGGTTGACGGGAAAGCAAACGTGGCCGCAGTCGGGTTTTCCACGTACTCGACGATGCCGTCGATACGAAGCGCCAATGCGTCGCCAAGCATGAAGCGGAATCCAGCGCCGAGTGGAGCGGTGAAGTCCGTGTGGCCGCCGAACCTCTCGCCGCCCGCGCCTGCTTCTAGCAGAAAGTCGTGCGTCCGACCGCCGATTCCAAACGGAATGGCGTAGTTGATTTGACCGGTGAAGGTCTGGTTCGAGTTGCTGCCCGAGGCGCGCGGCGGCTCGTTGTTGAAGCTCGACGTGGCGAAATCGCCCTCAAGCTGCCAACGTCGTGTGAGAAACAGACCGATTCGTCCACCGACGCCAAATCCATTCCTGGTCTGCCAAGCCCCATCTGTGCGAGTGAACTGGCCGAACAACCCCAGCTCGACGTTCCCAGCGCTCTGCGCTGCAAGATTTCCGACCGGCAACGCGACAGCGGCACTCAGCAGCGCCGTACTGATCAAACGTTGTGATTTCATCAGGATCTCCGTGAAGAAAAAAAACGCGGCCAAACCCGCCTCGGCTGCTGGCGCGCCTCAAGATAATGTACGCTGACCCATACTATTGCGAAACGGACGAGCCTGCGCGTTAACCAATGTTAATCACCCTTGAAACTACCGGGTCTGATTGCCCCCGTCGATAAGGAATTTCCAGGTTTTGTCCCGCCGTAAGCCCCACACGGTCAAGTACTTCCCAAATCGCTGAACCGCAGCGCCTGAGGGACCGCGGCCGGTCGTGACATACTCACCGGTGGTGAAGCCGAGGTCGCGCGAGCCGGCGACGGAAGCAAACACAGGCCGCCACGAGAGCGACGTCCCCGGCTGACGCGAATCGTAAAATTCTCGAACGGCGTCGGGCCCGACGAGCAACCGCCCCCCGCTAAAGAGCGCTCCATCGGGCGCGACCGTATTAGAGAACGAGAATGCCACGCCCATGCGGTCGTTCAGGTCGGCGAAGAGACTGTCGGCGGAACGAACCGCCGCTGTGGCTTCCTGAAGTCGCTTGGCGACGGTCGGTGCGCGCGGCGACGTTTGCTCCGCGGAAAGCCTGGTCTCAGGCTGCGCGGGTCCGTTCACTTCGGCGTATGCAACGATTCTCCACGGGCGGCCGGTCGCTCGCTCCCAGAATGCGACATACTGCTCGAACCGAACCGGCGAACCGCGCCGCGATCCGGATCGCGAAGGCGAGCGACGACGCCGTACGTATACGCCGCGCGAAGGTCATACGACACGCCGCTGCCCAGCGGTTCCCATGACGTCCCTGGCGAGAGGGATGCGAAAAGAACGCGCGCCGCGTCGCGGCCATAGACGGCAGGCACACCGGCGCGCAGATAGATCACCTCCGCGTCGAAGAGCGCGCTGCCTCCGTCGACCGGACCGCGTCGTGCGACCGAGTCGCCGCGTGTCATGTCGAGCTGAAGCAGACTGTCGCGCGCTGGACCACGCGCGGGCGCCGGCGTCGGCGGACGATGATGCAGACTGCAACTGGCGAGAAGGCCCGCCGCGAGAACCAGGGAACGGATCCTCATTTCCGCACGCTACCGCGCCCGGGAAATCAGCGCCAGCCTTGCGCGATGTAACGAAACGACATACTCGCCCCGGGCGCGCTGCCCGGGAACTCTCGAACCGAGTTGCGGTGACCTCGAGGGAAATCCGCAGTTACGCTAGACATCAACCCGATTTCGAGGCTCGCATGAGACTGTTTCGTCCGTTAGTGATGTGTGCCGCGAGCGTGCTCGCGTTGGCGTGTTCGAGCGCGTCGGACCCAAGCGTACCACCGGTGCCGTCGACGTCACTTCCACGGCCGCTCACGACCGCCGAGCAGAGCACCCTGAGTGCGGCGAACGAGTTCTCGTTCTCGCTGTTTCGCGAAATCGCCAAGTCAGGATCGAAGGACAACGTCTTCGTCTCACCGATCAGCGCATCGATGTCGCTCGGCATGACGATGAACGGCGCGCGCGGCACCACGCTCGACGCCATGCGTTCTGCCCTCGGCGTGAGCGGATCCGATCTCGCGACGATAAACACCGGATACAAAGGTCTCATCGATCTCCTCCGCGGCCTCGACGCGACGTCCACCTTTCAGATTGCGAATTCGATCTGGTACAGGAACAGCTTCACGTTCAGCACGGCATTTATCGACACGACGAAGAAATGGTTCGATGCGACGGTTCAAGGGCTCAACTTCGGCGACGTTACCGGGTCACTCGCCGCGATCAACGGTTGGGTGAACACGAACACGAGCGGGACCATCCCGACGATTCTCGATGCCGTCACGCCCGACGAAGTGATGTTCCTGATCAACGCCATCTATTTCAAAGGCGCGTGGCAGCTCAAGTTCGACCCGAAGCTGACGAGCGCTCAGGCATTTCACGCGGCCGACGGCTCGACACAGACGGTGCAGATGATGGCGCGCGGAGAACACCTGTCGCCCAAAGTCCGAACCGGGTTCGCCGGCCGCCTCAGCGCACTTGAGATGCCGTATGGAAACGGCAATTTCGCGATGGACGTGATTTCGCCGGCTACGTCCGGAGTCGATATCGATTCGATTGCGCGTTCGCTGACGTTGAGCGAATGGAACGCGTTGATCGCGACGCTGAGCGACAATGATCCGGCGATCGTTTTTCCGAAGTTCACGCTGAAGTACGAGCGCACGCTCAACGACGACCTTTCCGCGCTCGGAATGGGGATCGCATTCACTGACCGGGCCGACTTTAGCGGCATGAGTCCCGTCGGCTTAGCGTTGGAATTCGTGAAGCAGAAGGCGTTCGTCGACGTCAACGAAGACGGGACGGTCGCCGGCGCGTCGACGATCACCGGCGTGGTACCGACGTCGTTCAGCGAGGTTCGCATCGACCATCCGTTCATCTTCGTGATTCGCGAGCGGGTGTCGGGAACCATTCTATTCATGGGGAAGGTCGACCGGTTACCCTGAGGCGCGAATCTTGGTATGCTAGCGGCATCATGCCGCGCGCATTTCTTCGCATCGTACGCACGATCGCATTTGGTGGATTGACGACCGCCGCCGCCTGCCGGGGCGGTCGTCGCGTAACGGCCGACTCCGGCGGCGACGTCGGGCTCGTGGACCGCATGCGGTCGGCGCTCGGACTCGGTTCCGACACGCTCGCCGACGTTCGCGGAATTCCACGGTACACTGACCGTCCGTTCACGCAGGACGAGCGCCAATTGCTGCGCGCGGCGTTTGGCATCGAGGATCCATCCAAGCTGTATCTCGCGGACTCCACCGACGGTGGGCGCCTCAAGTACGACACCAAAGTGAAGCGGTGCCCTGCCTGTTATGTGAATTCATATGGCGTCGGTTTTGTCTCGGTGCGAAAGCTCGGCGAGACGTGGGAGGACGCGGAAGAACGAGTGCATCATCTCAAGCGACGCGATTTTCCGTCGACGGCGCTCGTCGAGAGCATTTCGCTCGACCTGCTCGAGCCGGACGTCAAGCCCATGTTTGAGAAAATGCTCACAGACGCGAAGACTGCCGGGTTTGCGGTGCAGGTCGTCGCCACGTATCGATCGCCCGAGCGTGAGGCATTTCTCATGTCCCTCGGCGGCAACCGCACGCACACCCTGACGTCGATGCACAGTTACGGCCGCGCGATCGACGTCGCCATCAGCGGAGGAAATATCCGCAGACCAAAGACTCGCGCCGCGTGGATCGCGTTCCGCCAGTGGCTCGTCGACTACGACCAGCACGAATTTCGGATTCTCGGTCAGATCGAACACACGTGGGATTGGCGCCACATCGAGCTTCGGAGCGACTCGATCGGCTTCCGGTCGATCGATGCGGCGATCGAAGCCGCTCGCCGTTGCGCGACGACCGGCGCGACGCCGGCCGACTGCACATTTCAACCCAGGCTGCCGACGATGGCTGCGCACGAGGCGGTGGTGGCGCGCGCCGGGAGAGCGCGACGATGATCTACGAGAATCGCTTTCAGCCGCCGATCTCGAGACGCCTATTTGCCGGACGTTTGCTGCGGCATTTTGGCTGGACGCAACTGCTGGTCGCAGTCTCGATCGTCCTCGGCACGACGGGCTATCACTGGATCGGCCGTGTGGCTTGGATCGACGCGTTTCTCAACGCGTGCATGCTACTCGGCGGCATGGGCCCGGTCGGCGATCTCACGACGAACGCCGGAAAGATCTTCGCTGCGCTCTTCGCGCTCTATGCCGGCATTGTGTTTCTGGCGGTGACCGTCACCATGATTACGCCGGTCTTGCACCGCGTGATCCACAAGTTCCACTGGGAAGCCGACCACCGAGACGCCCCAGGCGGAGACGCAAGTTAACGTTTTCTAACGCTTCTCTCACTCGCGCTACTGGCCGTGCGATGTCGAGACCGACGTGGCGAGCACGGTGCGGAACACGGCGACCGCTTTTTTCATTTCCGGCATCGTGCCGATCGAGATGCGGGCGTACGTCGGAAGCGCCGGAAAAGCGCGGCCAACCGCGATCATGTGCTTGAGGCACTCGGTCTTGAACCCCTTGGGATCGCGACGGATGTCGACCATGAGGAAATTGGCGTCGGCCGCCGCCACGGTGTAGCCGGCGCTCTCGAAGAAGTTCTTCGTGAACGCGCGCGCGTCGCGATTCTTTTTCTGCTCGTCCGCGATGTGCGCCGAATCGGTGATCGCGACGCCGGCAGCGACCAACGCGAGATGGTTCGTACCGGAGCCGAGCATCCACGGAACCATCTTGGCGAGCGTGTCGGGGTGCGCGACCGCGTATCCGATCCGCAGACCGGCCATGCCGAACACCTTAGAAAACGTTCGCGTGACGATGACGCGCGGGTTGGTGATCGCCGTCTGCATCACCGAGCCGTACGACGGATCCTCGACGTACTCGTGATAGGCTTCGTCGACGAGAATGATCGTGTTCGGCGACGCCTTGTTGACGCGATCGATGTACGCGAGCACGTCGCTCTTGCTGTGAACCGTTGCCGTGGGATTGTTCGGGTTGCAGAAGTAGACGAGACCGGCGTTGCGCGCGCCGTCGGCCATCCCGTCGAGATCGAGCCGCAGCTTGGAGTCGACTTTGGGAGCAACGATCGGATTGCCGAGAATCTTCGCAAACGTCGCCGGAGACTCGAACGTCGGGTCGGCCGCGACGAGTGCTTTCGTCGGCGACGTGAACGCCTGCACCGCGGTGCGCAGGATCTCCCCCGATCCGCAGCCGAGCAGGATGTTGGCCGCGGGAATGCCCTGGACTTTCGCGATCTTGTCCTTGAGATCTTCCTCGCCTTGGGTCGGGTAGCGATTCGACCCGGCGAAGTGGCTCGAGATCGCGTCGAACACGTGATGTCCGGGGCCATTCGGATTCTCATTACTATCAATTCGAATCATCCCCGGTCGCGCCGCGAGCAACCGTTCGGCGCGTCGTTCGGCCGCAGTGGGGCCGGCATGAGGCTCTTGCGAGAACAGGGCTTCGTGTCCGCGCCAGTTGATCAGCGGCGAAGCAATGAGACCGGCGCTTCCCGCACCAACGGTGGACAGGAACGAGCGGCGAGACACAGGCATGGGGAGGCTCCGAAGATGGCTGGCTCGATAATACGCGTTCCCGCCGCCGAGACAAGGCGTAGTCGCGGAAAATCGGGCTGAAACCGATGGGAGCGCTCTCGCGTTCTGAACTGACCGGACCCATTTTGTCGTGTCTCGCCCCGCCCCCGCCTGGCCCATCCTTCTTCGGGAATTGCATGTCGCTGATCAGCGCGCGCGAGCTCACCAAGACCTATCCCGGCGTACAGGCGCTCGACTCGTTGACGCTGGACGTTGAACCGGGCATCATCGGCTTCGTCGGCGCGAACGGCGCCGGCAAGAGTACCTTCATTCGAATTCTCTTAGGCCTCCTCGCGCCGACGAGCGGCACAGCGTCCGTGCTCGGACTCGACACGAAGCGTGACGCGATCGAAGTCCGGCGACGCGTCGGGTACATGCCGGAACATGACTGTCTTCCGCTCGACATCAGCGGAACCGACTTCGTCGCGCACCTCGGGCAGATCTCCGGACTCCCCTTCACCGACGCTCGCGAGCGGAGCGCGGAGATGCTGCGCCACGTCGGACTGCACGAAGAACGCTACCGGCTCATCGGCAGCTATTCGACCGGCATGAAGCAGCGGATCAAGCTCGCGCAGGCGCTGGTGCACGACCCCAAACTGCTTCTGCTCGACGAGCCGACCAACGGCCTCGATCCTGAAGGCCGTGAGGAAATGCTCATGCTCATCGAGCGCACCGGCCGCGAGTTCGGCATCGCGGTCATGGTCACGTCGCACTTGCTTGGCGAAATCGAGCGCGTGTGCGATTCGCTCATCGCGATCGACGCGGGTAAGCTGCAGTATGCCGGTCCGGTGTCGAACTTCACGGAGCGCACGGAGCGACTTCGCGTGGAGGTGGACGACGACCTGCCGCAGTTCGCCGTCGCGCTGCGCAGCCGCGGCCTCGACGTCGAAACCTCCGGCTCGGGGCTGCACGTAGGAATCACCGACGATTCCGTGTACGACGCGGTCCGCGACACGGCCGCCGACCTCGGCGTTCCCTTGTCGCGAATGGAAGTCACACGGCACCGACTCGAGGAACTGTTCCGCAACCCGAGCGGTATCGAGGTGCGTCATGGCTGAGTCCAACGCCGCCGCGATCTACGATCTCGGTTATCAGCCGTACACCGGGCCACAGCTCGGACGCGGCTACGCGGCGAGGTCGCTGCTCGCGTACTCCTTCCGGTCGGCGTTTGGCGTCGGACGGGGCGACAAGGCGAAGACGATGCCGGCACTCGTGGTGGCGGCGGTGTACGTGCCCGCGCTCGTGCAAGTGGCGATCTCGTCGGCGACCGGGATGGTGAACTTCATTCAATACGCGAATTATCTCGAGTTCACGACGGTGTTGATCGCGCTGTTCGCGGCGGCGCAAGCGCCGGAACTCGTCGTCACCGACAAGCAGCAAGGCGTGCTTTCGCTGTACCTGTCGCGACCGCTCGTCGCGTTCGACTATGCGATGGCAAAAGTCGGAGCGCTGACCGCTGCGCTCCTCGTCATCACGATGGGCCCGCAGCTTATTTTGTTTCTCGGCAAAGTGGCCATCGCTGCGTCGCCGTGGACGTCGTTCAAGTCCGAATGGACCAAACTGCTGCCGATTGTCGGCGGCACGGCGCTCATCTCGCTGTTCGTCGCGTCGATTGCGCTGTTGCTGGCGTCGTTCGCCTCGCGGCGAGGATATGCGACGGCGTCGGTGATCGCGTTCTTCCTCGTGCTTCCGCCGGTCGTCGAGATGTTCCGGTCGGTCACAAGCGGCGACGTTCGCCGGTATTCGGTGCTTGTGCATCCGGTCTATCTCATCATGGGCTTCGCGAACTGGCTGTTCGACATCGAAGCCAAGCGCCACACGGCAGTCGGCCGCGCCGAGCTGCCGGGGTCTGTGTACATGCTGACGATGGTCATCGTTTGCTTTGCGTGCATTACAGTTCTGTTGAGACGCTACGGTAAGGTGGAAGCATGACCGCCGTCGCTCCTGAGGCCGCGCGCGCGTCCTACGCGCCGGCGACGACGTCAGCGCTCGGCGTCGAGATGCGAAACGTGTCCCGCTGGTACGGCAGCGTCGTCGCGGTCAACGATGTGTCGTACTCGCTCGGCGCGGGGATCACGGGACTGCTCGGACCCAACGGCGCGGGCAAAACGACGGTGTTGCACATGATGGCCGGTCTGCTCGTTCCTTCTGCCGGCCAAGTGCTCATCGGTGGAAATGCTCCCTCGGGCAATCCAGAGATCTATCGGCAGATTGCGCTCGTCCCAGAGCGCGAGTCAGTGCATCCGTTCCTCACTGGGTTCGAGTTCGTTCGAATGAGCGCGCGGTTGCAGGGCCTTCCGAACGCCGACGAGGCAACGCGCCGAGCGATCGAGCTTGTCGATCTTGGTGACGCGCAGGGGAGAAAGATCGGCACGTACTCGAAGGGCATGCGCCAGCGCATCAAGATCGCCGGCGCAATGGTTCACGATCCCGGTCTCATCCTGCTCGACGAGCCATTCAACGGCATGGACCCGCGCCAGCGTTTGCAGATGATGGACGTGTTGCGGTTGCTTGCCGCCGCGGGTCGCACCGTCGTGATCAGCTCGCACATCCTCGAGGAGCTCGACGATCTCGCGACGAACGTGTTGGTGATGGTCTCGGGCCGTCTCGCGGCATCCGGTCATTTTCGAGACATTCGCCGCTTGATGACCGACCGGCCGCACACGTTCATCGTTCGCTCATCAGACGATCGTCGACTCGCCGCCGCACTTCTGGGCGACGCGTCGGTGTTCGGCGTGGAGCTCACGACGGGCGGGCTCGTGGTGCGCACGGCCGATCGTGGAAAGCTCACGCGCGGGCTCGCGCGCACTGCGCGCGACGCATCCATTCGTCTTCTCGAGATTCGTCCGACCGACGAATCGCTCGAGAGCGTATTCTCATATCTCGTCGACCGGTGACCCGATGAGCGGCCCCCTGAATCGCACGGTGATGTGGCTGACCTGGCGACAGATGTTCGCCAAGCGCCGCCTCTGGCTCAGCATCGCGTTTTCGCTCGCGCCGCTGGTGTTCACGCTGATCTTCAAGCTCGTCGCTGACGACGGCGACGAATCGCGCGTGAAGTTTTTTACGGGGCTCGAGCGCGAGGTCGTCATCGGGACGGTGCTCGCGCTTGCGGCGGTCATTTTCGGAACGACTGCGTTCGGCGGCGAAATCGATGACGGAACGCTCGTCTACCTGCTCGTGAAGCCCGTTCCCCGGTGGCAGATCGCGCTGTCGAAGCTTGTCGTCGCCGTCTGCGCGAGCGTGGCGATTGCCATCCCGGGAATCGTTTTGCCGTGGTTGGTATTGAGCGGGCCCGGAGTGACGCCCGACATGCTGTTCGCATTTTTCGTCGCCGCTGTTGTCGGCGCGCTCATCTACTGCTCGATCTTTCTGTCGCTCGGGCTGATGACGCGGCGGTCGCTCGTCGTCGGGCTCGTGTATGTCGTTCTGGTCGAAGGAATGCTTGCGCGCAGTCTTCCCGGTCTGCGGTCATTGAGCGTTCGCGAATTTGCGTCCGTGGTCGCGACGTCGCTCAGCCCCGCTGTCGCGCCGACGCCTGCGTCCGTCGTGACCATCGGCACGGTTCGCGTGATGGGCACCCTTATCGCGGTGGCCGCAACGGCGTGGGCGATGTGGAAGGTTTCGCGGTTCGAGCTGGCGGAGCGCCTGTAGGCCGAATGGCGTAGCGCAGAATTCCGGTCGGCGTTTGCAGTCGACCGGGCTCGAACGTCCAGAGGTGATCGACCGTCGCCGCGGCCGTCCGCTGCCCGTCGGGCATGGGGACCGTTCCCAGCAGCTCTCCTTTGCCGTCGATGATGAGCGCCCGTGTTTCCTTCGACGCATCCGAAGGGGCGCGAAATTCGAGCCACGTTGCGCCATCGGCTCCGACCAGCAGCCCTGTGAGCAACGACTGAAACTCGGGGATCTGCTTCGACGCGGAATCCCGCAATTTTTCGGCGGAGAGGGTACCAACCGCGCGAATGTTCGCGAGAAAGCTGGCCGCCGCTGCCTTGTCGACCCGCACCGCCGGATACGGATATCGCTTGGCGAAGATCGTGTCTCCGCGGTCGTTGAGCGAGACAAGGTGAATCGTGCCGCTGTCGGCGGTCGAAACTCCCGGTGTGGCGATCGAGATGTGCGTTCCGTCGGGCGAGATGCCCCACAGTGTACGTGGCGCGAACGGAATGTTCATCGTGTATCCGGTGCCGTTCTTCCCGCGCATGTCGATGTAGCCGTCGCTCAGTGGGAGTGTGGCGATCGTGCGCTGGATCGAGCCCGTCCACGTCATTCGCAAGAGGTGCGAGACGGTGTGGTCGTATTTCGGCGTGCCGATGAGCGAACGTTCGCGCGCCGGCATGATGAGCATTGTTTGATCGGCGTACACCGCGATCGGCTCCATTGCGCCAAACACCGGAAACTCGCGCCGCTGCGCCCAGGTTGGATGGATCCAACTCGGATACTCGATGCTCTTGGTGACTTTGCCCGCACCGTCCACGAGCGCGACCTGACTGAACCCGCGATCGGCGACCCACAGCGTGTTGGAGCCGGCGATCCAGCCCGCGCGCGTCACCATCATGATCTCGGCGTTGTCGTTGCGCCCGGTCTGCACCTTCCACGGCAACGCCACGCCCGCCGAATCGTACACGGAGATCGATCCTTCCCATCCGTTTCGCGGCGCGACGGCGAGTCGGCCGTTCGTGTTGGGGACGACGGCGGCATCGCGAGCCCCGCCGGTCTTTCCCAAACCCACGCGGCCGTCTTGCACGAGTGTAAGCTGCCGCGGCGCGGATTGCGCGCTCGTCGCGCCGACGGCCGTGACGCTCGCCGACAGAACTGCGATCGAGAGAATTGAGAGTCGCATGGGATGGACTACGGGGCGGTGCCGTCGCGCGATTCGGTCTGCGATAATATCAGTGTTGCGCCGGCAATGCCATGATCGTTCTGGACGTGAAGCCCATCGGCGCGCGGTGGGTCGCGGCTCCTTATACGTCTGCTAATGCCCCGTTACGCCGATCGTCCCCGCTGGCACATCGCCCTCGACGCCTGGGCCGTTGTCGTCATCGGCGCGGCGCTGTGGCAAATCCTGTCGCAGCTCGGCGCGTACCAGTGGGACGTGATCGTCTACTGGTGGGGCGGACGCGCCTTCGTCTCCGGGCAGTCGCCCTACGGGCCGATCCCCGGGCAACCTGTCTATCTGCACTTCGTCTATCCGCCGTTGCTCGCCGCGGTCTTTGCGCCGATGGCCGCATTCAACGTCACCGCGACGAAGCTCATCTGGATCACGCTCAAAGCGATTGCATTCTGGGCGACGATTCGCATTTGGAAGCGCGCGACCGGAGTCGGGACGATCCCCGTGCCGCCCGTCTTCTTTTTCACATTCGCCTTCGGCGCTGCCGCACTCGTCGACTTCACGGCGGGCAACATCTCGGTTTTCGAGCAGCTCGTCCTGTGGCTCGGCTTCGCCGCGCTATTAGCAAAAAGACCGTGGCGGTTCGCCATCGCCGTCGCGCTCGTCGCCCAGTTCAAGCTGACGCCCGTCTTCTTTCTTGGTGTGCTGCTCGTCATCGACGAGAAACCGCGGTGGGGGCCGTTCATCGGCGGCAGTGCGCTCTTCCTCGCTTTGTTCGGCGCGAACTTCGTGCTGATGCCCGCGCAAGCGCGGGAATTTCTCACGAGCGTTCAGTCGCTCGGCGAGCGAGGGTGGGGCGATCCATCGACGCTCGGCGTCATGCAGGATCTCGTCGACCAAGTCCAGGGCGTGGGAATTCCGGTCGCGCCGGCGGTCGCATACATCCTGTACGTCGCTGTCGTCGTCGCGGTGCTCGCGATTACCGTCCGCTGGTGGAGGGCGCGCGCGCTGGAGCGCCGTAACGATCGTCTCGTCATCGTTCTGGTATCGATCGCCGTGTACGCGCTGATAATGCCGCGCATGAAAGATTACTCATACCTGGCGCTCTTTCCGGTCGGATGGTACGTGCTCGCGATGCGCCCGTTCAACACCGGTTCGATTGCCGTGTTCGCCGCGCTCCTTCCGCGACCGCTTCCGCAGCTCAAATTGTGGCTGCCCGGAGTGACGCAGGCGTATGTCTACGCGCCGCTTGCCGGCGCGCTCGTTGTCTGGGCGGCGCTCGTCGGTATCAGCGCGGCGCAGTCAAAACCCCCGGCCGACACGGCCGCCTAGACCAATCCCGGCGCCCGAGACCTCGGCGAGCCTCGATGGCGGGAACCACAATCAGGGAGCTCGTGGCTTCGACACGAACGCCCAAAGCGGCAGCAGCGCCGCCGCACGTGAGGGGAAACCTGCCGGGCTGCGCGAACATTACAGATTGCTAATCATTGGTTGCGGTGCAGCTTCCCGCATCGTCTCGTGGTATGACCGCTTCCGACCAGCCGACGAAGGCCGGTTCGTCTCTCTCGCCGCACGGCGACATTGCCGAAGCCTCCGCGCATCTGCACCGCCTCACCTGGACGATGCGAATCGTCCTGCTTGGTCTGGCGATCACGCTCTGGGTGGTGCACGTCGCGCTCGCGTCGCGCCGGCGCCTGGACGAGCACGATCGGAGCGTCGGCGAGATGGTGCTCTCCACGGAGCTTGCCGCGACGCTGCTGCAGGGCAACGCATCCGTCGTCTCGGGCCGGCTCGACTCAGCGGCGCGCCGAGGCGACCGGGAGTTGGCAGAAGGCCGACTGCACGCTGCGTTCGACAGTCTCGGCGCAGCCGTCCGCGCCGATTCAATGGACCGTTCCGCGGCAACGCGAGTCGCGGGGGTCGATTCCCTGCTTCGCTCGTGGGACGTTCGAGGCCAACACCCGCTCGACGCCGTCCGCTTTCAAGAGCTGACGAGAGGCCTCGAGACGCTTCGCCGCGATGAGCGTGACGAACATCGCCGCCGTCGCGACCGATTCGAGCTGTTGCTGACGTGGAGCACGGCGATCACGGTCGTGAGCACGGTTGGTCTCGCGATCATCGTGTTGCAAATGCGGCGGCGCCTCGCGCGGCAACTCACGAACGCGCTCGAAGCGCACCGCATCATCCTGCAACAGAACCAGTCGCTGTCGGAAAAGCATTCGGAGTTGCAATCGCAGACCGCGGAGGTCCGCGCCGCCGCGGCGGATTCCGCTCTCCTCGCGCGGCGGCTTGCCGAAGCACAGCGCGTCGCAAAGCTGGGGTATTGGGAGATCGCGCCGGGTTCTCGAGAGGTATTCTGGTCGGACGAGATGTACACGCTCAGCGGACTCGATCCAACGATCAAGCCGCCGCCGACCAGCCAGTTCGTCAGCCGCATACATCCGGGCGATCGACCCGGCCTGGTGGAACTGGCGACTGCGGCCATCGAATCGTTGAGCGAATTCAATACGCACTACAGGTTGCCGTCGCCCGATGGGACGGGCGCATGGCGCTCCATGCAGGCCCGCGGAAGGGTTGTCCTGAACGCGAGCGGCGAACAGTGCTTCGTTGGCACCGTGCAGGACATCACGGAGCGCGTCGACCTCGAGGCGCAACTACGCCGCTCGCAAAAGATGGAAGCGGTCGGTCAACTCGCCGGTGGCATCGCTCACGATTTTAATAACGTCCTCACGGTCATCGACGGCTATTGCGCGTTGCTGCTGGCCAATCAGCCAGCGAACAGCCCGGCACGTGCGGACATCGAAGAGATCAGAAGCGCCGCGGCGCGCGCGGCGACGCTGACTCGGCAACTCCTCGCGTTCAGTCGTCAGCAAGTGCTGCAACCGAGCGTGCTCGATCTCAACGTGATCATCGGCGGCATCGACAACATGCTGCGACGATTAATCGGTGAGCACATTCAAATCGAGTCTCGGCTGAATCCATCGCTCGATCTGATCAAAGCTGATCCGGGACAGCTCGAACAGGTCATCGTCAACCTCATCGTCAACGCCCGCGATGCGATGCCCAACGGTGGGCGATTGACGATTGTGACGAAGAACGTCACCGCCGACGCCCTCGGCCCCGAGCGTCGAAACGCCGAGGCGGCGTCGCACTGGGTGATGCTCTCGATCGCCGACACCGGTGTCGGAATTCCGTCGGAGGACATCGACCGCATCTTCGATCCGTTCTTCACCACCAAAGAGAGCGCCAAGGGTACTGGCCTCGGACTCTCCACGGTACTCGGCATCGTCGAGCAATCCGGCGGAGAGATTCGGCTCGAGACCGAGCCCGGCAAAGGCACGGTGTTCAAGCTGTTCTTTCCGCGCACCGACGCGTTGACGCCGGCGGCGGCCAGCGCGCCGGCCGCTGATCCGCCGCGAACCGGATCGGAAACGATCTTGCTCGTGGAAGACAACACCGCGGTCCGCCACGTCGCCAGCGCCGCGCTGCGCCGCGCTGGGTACACGGTCGTCGAGAGCATGGACGGCCTCGATGCGCTTCGAATCTGCCACGATGAGAGTTTAATCATCGACCTGGTCGTCACCGACATGGTGATGCCCGCGATGGGCGGGCGCGATCTCGCGATCAAGCTCGGCGATCTCCGCCCGACGGTCCCGATTCTGTTCATGTCCGGCTACACGCGTGACGCCATGATCCACAGCGCCGCGCTCCGTCCGAGCGAGTCGTTCATCGAGAAGCCGTTTACGCCC
Source organism: Gemmatimonadaceae bacterium (assembly GCA_039924785.1). Classification (GTDB taxonomy): domain Bacteria; phylum Gemmatimonadota; class Gemmatimonadetes; order Gemmatimonadales; family Gemmatimonadaceae; genus JAQBQB01. Next base: position 38,893 of record JBDTAE010000014.1, read on the forward strand.
GGGATTCTCACGCAGAAGGTGCGCGACGCACTCGAAGCCGCGAAGCGACGAGAGACAAAATAGACCGTTGCGCTACCGCAGCGCGCTCTTCAGCACATGACCGTCGAGGGCATCCGTCGGCGTGACCTTGAGCAGGAACGCGAGCGTCGGCGCGAGGTCCACGACGCGCGCAAACTCGTCATAGCGGCCTGGCCTGATGCCCGGTCCATAGAACACCATTGGCACGTGTCCATCGTCGTCCCACGGCGACCCGTGAATTCCCGCCGCGTAGCTGCCCCAGACGCTGCCCTGATTCAGCGTAATGACGACGGCCGCCGGAATGTCCGGCGGAATGGCGTGACGCCAGCGGCGTGCAATGGGATCATGGGTCGTGTCCGCAGTCTGAATCGCCGAAAATAGATCGGCGCGGAACACGCCGGGCTCGCGCTTGACGTCGTCCGCGAATGCCCTGGCGACCGAATCAACGTTGACGTGAGCGCGCTCGAACGACGGCCGGTCGAGAAACAGAATTGCATCCTGGAAATCGAATCCCGCGGTGTCCACGCCGCGCGCGACCAGGCTCCGATAGAATTTCGTGACGAAGTCGTTGAGATCGACGCGGATCGGCGGCTGTTTGCCCGGGGCAACCTTCGCGAGCTCCGGCGCCAACGTCACCGCGTGATCGGCGGTGAGCGCAAATACGATCGTCGATGAATCGCGCAGCTTATACAAGGAGTCGAATAAGACGCCGAGGGAACGGTCGAGCCGCACCATCTGGTCGTGCATCTCGCGCGACGCCATTCCGAACCGATGTCCGACGGCATCGGTCGTCGACAGGGAGACCGCGAGCAGATCGGTCGCCGCGCCGGAGCCGAGGCGCAGCTGATTCACACCTTCGAGCGCGAACTGGACCGTGAGGTCATCCATCCACGGAAAGGCGATGAGATCCTTCGCGGCCTGCGCGCTGTCCGGCGACAGCGTGTGCGGAAACGCGGGCTCGTGTCCCAGATCTTCGACGGAAACCGTGTCAGGTTCCGGATATGAGGAAAGTGGAAGAAGCGGCAGCCACGCCTTGCCCGCATACTGCTGCGGAAGCCGGCGAGCGTTGAAGCGTTCGACCCAATTGGGCAGCGTGTCGGCGTAGTATTGGCTCGTCGTGAAATTCCCGTTCGTGCCGTACCAGTAGACACTCTCGTGCGCGCGCCCGAGCGGGAGAATGGCGCCGCGGTCCTTTCGCGACACCGACAGCGCTCGCGAGCGCGGATCCTTGACGCGCATCCAGTCGATGAGCGTTCCGCCGCGGAACCGAAACGGCGACGCGCCTGGACCCCCGCCGCCGATCATTGGAGCGCGCGAATCGGGAACACCAACGGCATTCAACACGATACCGGTGCGATATGGCTCGCGCCCCGAGAGCGTCGTCGCATGCCCTGGCGCGGTTTCGGTATTCGCGTGGTCCTGATACGCGTTTGTGAATACCGCCCCGCCTTTCATCAGCCGCGCCAAACCACCTTGGTACTGGCTCGCGAATTTTTCGAGGTAGTCATACCGCATCTGGTCGATCGTGATGAATACGACCAACTTCGGCGTGCCGTTCACGTGGCCGGTCAACTGCCCGCGGGCTCCCGCGAGCGGCGCGACCAACGCCACCACCGCCGCGACCCGGGCGATTCGGTTCGCGCCCGAGCGAGCCGTTGTGTGTCGTTTCATCAGACCCAGCATCAACCAATCTCCGGTGGCGGATTCCGCGCGATCGTGCGTTACAGGATCGTGATGCAGAGTTCCGACTTCGGCAAGTGCCCGCGGCGTACCTGCACGAGTTGCGCGAATTCGCGCCAGTGGTTAAGCCCTCGCAAACGCCTCAGACGGACAGCAGGTCGCGGATCGCGCGCGGTGTTTCGCCGAGATGACGACGGCACACGCTGATGAAATGCGAATGACTCGCGAACCCGAGCCGGTGCGCAACCACGGAGAGCGTCACCGGATTGGCGTCGTCGCCAAGCAGTTCCAATGCTGCGCGTACGCGCGCATCGCTGCGGTAGCCGTGCATCGTCAGGCCGGTCGCCGCGCGAAACACTCGACAGAGGTGAAAGGGAGACGTTCCAAGCGTACGCGCAATCTCGTCGACAGAGCTATTGACCGACATCGTGCGCAGCAGCTCGGCTTTTGCCGCCTCGATGAGATCGCGACGCCGCGCGATGGCAGTCGGGCGACGTGCGAGACGGGTTAGCGGCCGTTGGTACGCAAGCGACATCACACTCGATACGACATCGATCACGTCCTCTTCTAACGCGAGAGCGTCGGCAGTACCGCGTGCCGCGCGACAAGCAACTCTCCGCTGTTGGACATACAACGAGGGCGTGCTCGGCGCTGCTTCGAAACGAAACACGCCGGCGGATTCCGCGGCCGACTCGTCGAACGCGGCAACGATCTCGCGCGCGACCGCGTCCGACACCGCGAACCAATCGCAGCGGTCGCCATCGGACGAAATCGCGCGGCGTTCGTACCGTTGTCCGCGGTTGTAGATCGTGACCACATTGGGATTCGCGACGAAGGGGGGTGACCCTTCGTGCGCGATCCACACGCTCGATCGAGGGAACACGACGATCGCTCGCTCGATCGGCCCTGAATCGCGAAACAGCGCGTCATCCACGCCGCAGCGGAATCGCCCGATCATCGTCGATGCGCCTCGAAAGAGAACGACGTCGCGCGCGCTCTCTTGCGAACTCCTTACACCAATCGAGCAATGACGTGAAAGCGTGTCGCCGCGCCGGTCGCTTGTATTGCAATCAACCGCCCGACTGGAGCTCGTCGTATGCGTCACAGTGCTAGTCTCGTCATCGCCTCGGTGTTCTCGCTCTTCGCGCTACAGCTATCGGCGCAGCCCACGACCGCGCAGCCAAGTGCGGCCGATCTCCAGCGCGCCGCAGCATTCTTCAATGCAAGCGATTGGCAACATTCTCTCGATGCGTATTCCACGCTCGCGAAGAAGTTCCCCACGCACGCGCTGTCCGTTTTTCGCACTGGTGTTTCGCTGGTCGAAGTCGGACGTGCCACCGAGGGGGAAGCACGTTTGCGTGAAGGCGAGCGTCTCGGCGCTCCGCCGGCGAACGCCGCCTTTCGACTGGCGGAAGCGCTTGCCGAGCAACACCAGAGCGACGCGGCGATCGAAGAGTTGATGCGGGCGTCCAGCGCATTCTTCGGCGTGACCCCGGCCACCCTCGCAACCGACCCGCACTTCGCTTCGTTGAAGACGCACGTGAAATGGCCCGCGGTGCTCGGTGCGTTCGACGCGCTCGTTCGGCCATGCATGCACGACGCGCGCTTTCGCGAGTTCGACTTTTGGGTCGGCGATTGGGACGTGGCACCGGTGGCCGGGTCAACCGGCGGCCCGCCGGGTCGCAACACCATCACGCTCGAGGACGACGGCTGCATCGTCATGGAGCACTGGAGCGCGGGACCGTCCACCGGTCAGAGCTTCAATTTGTTCGACCGGTCCGTGGGCAAATGGCGCCAAACGTGGGTCGACAACAGCGGCGGCCAACACGACTATCGCGGTGGACTCGTGGACGGCAACATGGTGCTCATCGGCGACACTCCCGCGCCAAACGGCGCCCTCGGCCGGATCCCGACGCGGCTCACCTTGTTTCACATCAGCAGGGATTCAGTCCGCCAATTCTCTGAAGTTTCCGCAGACGGCGGCCACACATGGACTGTCAGCTACAATCTGCTGTATGTGCGACGAAAGTAAGCGCGAGCCCGCGGAACGCGGTGTAAGCACTCGGTAAAATTGCGCTCAGGGCTCCCGAATTCCAGTTCTTAAGCTGGCCGCCGGCCGCGCCGATACTGAACCCTGTACGGCGTGTACCACCCGCAAATGGCACGGAGCGACCAGTGAATGACGAACTGACAGGTCTTTTGAACCCGGCGGCGTTCAGATTGCTGGTCGAACACGAGCTCCGGGTCGCGCGCCGCACCGGGCGCCTCGACGCGTTGCTGGTCATCGACATCGATGATTTGCAGTCCGTGAATGAGAACTATGGCAACGACGAGGGCGACGAGACGCTGTGCGCCGTCGGGCGGCTGCTGCGCGAAACGGCGCGTGATTCGGACATTGTCGGCCGTATCGGCGGCGACGAGTTCGCGGTCTTCGCGCTCGATTGCGCGGGCAACGCGCTCGCCGAACGCATCTCATCGGCGGTGACTGTCGCTGCGACGGCGTTCAACGCCGGACCGGCGCGCGCGCTCGCGGTGGGCATGAGCATCGGCATTACCGACGTGCGGCCCGAAGAGACCTTCGACGCGCTGCTCGGACGCGCCGGCGCCGCGCTGTTCAAGTCGCGCGGATCACGCCACGGAATGGCAAGAACCGGAGCCTGACCGCTCCCGTTCCACCCCGGGAACTGTTCAGAACAACCGAGGGTGGAGGAATCCGCGCGAGAGATTCGACGGCGGCTCCGTCGGCATGGTCGCCGTCGAACCCTGGCCGTGCAGCAGGCTGATGCCGAGGATGATTCCGCCCGCTACGATCGCCGCGGCAATCCCCGTGCGGGTCTTGTCGAGCCGCGCAACCTCGACCTCGAGCAGATCCGGCTTGCGAATGTCGACGTTCTGAAAAATCCCCTTCGGCGCCCCAACGGTCCCCGGCGGTGCCGTCTGTACGCTGAGCGTGATGCCCCCATCCTGCAGATGAACCAGCGTGCCGTTCAAAAGGCGCGTGTCGGACAGGCCGAGGGTCTCGGCGATTCGCGCGGCGGCCGGTGCCGCGATCCGCGCGCGTATTTCCGAGCCTGGCGGCACGGCGCTCGGTTCAACCGGCACGTACATGTAACAGCCCACGAACATCATGGGCGCCATCAAGATCGCGATTGGTCGTTGAAACGGTACTCTCACGTGATGTCTCGATTCAGCCAGGAGGGCGCGAGCCCGGTGATTTGAGCGGACGTCATCCGCAGGGATCTAAGATCGGTTCGGTGACGCGGCGTCGCAACATCTCCCAGCAACACCTCCCGCGCCGGGTTTGTTCCGGCCTGGTCCTCGCACGGTCGCCAACCCACCGTCGTTCGAACCGCGCGGTGTATTCCTTGCAAAGGTGAGGTCGCCACAGGTCCTCCCAGTGGCGGTCGCCGGGGCGTGCGCCAGCGCGCCTGCGTCGGGCCACAGTACACTTGAGGCATCATGCTCACGCTCGTCCCACGATCGGCGGAGACGCCCGACACGGGTTTCGACGTTCGCAACGCCGAAGCGCTCCTTAAGACGGGAGCGCTTCAGAGCGCCATCTTCAATAGTGCGAATTTCTCGAGCATTGCGACCGACGCGAGCGGCGTGATCCAGATCTTCAACGTTGGCGCGGAACGCATGCTCGGCTTCTCAGCGGCGGACGTCGTCAACAAGATCACGCCAGCCGACATATCGGATCCGCAGGAGCTCATCGTCCGCGCAACAGCGTTGAGTCTCGAAGCGGGCGCGCCGATCACGCCCGGGTTCGAAGCGATGGTCTTCAAGGCGTCGCGCGGGATCGAAGACATCTACGAGCTGACGTACATACGAAAGGACAAGAGTCGCTTCCCGGCCGTCGTGTCCGTGACCGCCCTTCGCGACGCGGAAGACGCGATCATCGGCTATCTCCTGATCGGTACGGACAACACCGCGCGAAAAAAGGCCGAGGACGCGCTCGCGAAAGCCGGCGCTCTGCAAAATGCCATCTTCAACAGCGCGAACTTCTCGAGCATCGCGACCGACGCGAGCGGCGTCATCCAGATCTTCAACGTCGGCGCGGAGCGAATGCTGGGCTACGCCGCCGCGGACGTGATGAACACGCGAACGCCCGCCGACATCTCCGACCCCCAGGAGCTCATCGTGCGCGCCGCGGCCCTGAGCGTGGAGTTCGGAACGCCGATCGCCCCGGGCTTCGAGGCATTGGTCTTCAAAGCGTCGCGCGGCATCGAAGACATTTACGAGCTGACCTATTTTCGCCGGGACGGAAGCCGCTTCCCCGCCGTTGTGTCGGTCACCGCGCTTCGGGACGCGAGCAATGCGATCATCGGCTATCTGCTGATCGGCACCGACAACACCGCCCGCAAACAGGCGGAAGACGAGCGCATGAAGCTTGATCAACGCTTGCGCGATCAGCATTTTTATACGAGATCGCTCATCGAGTCGAACATCGACGCGCTCATGACGACCGACCCGCGCGGCATCATCACCGACGTCAATAAACAGACGGAGGCGCTCACCGGCTGCACGCGGGACGAGTTGATTGGCGCGCCGTTCAAGAACTACTTCACCGATCCCGCGCTGGCCCAAGCCGGCATCAATCGCGTGTTGAACGAAGGCACGGTGAAAAACTATGAGCTCACGGCGCGAGCCCGCGACGGCAGCCTCACCGTCGTATCGTACAACGCGACGACGTTTCACGATCGCGATCGCCGGCTGCAAGGCGTTTTCGCCGCTGCCCGCGACGTCACCGAGCTCAAACAGTTCGAGCAACGACTCAAGCAGAAGAACGTCGAGCTTCAGGACGCGAGCCGCATGAAGTCGGAGTTCCTCGCAAACATGTCGCACGAGCTGCGCACCCCGCTCAACGCGATCATCGGCTTTTCCGAAGTGTTGAAGGACGGCCTGATGGGCGAGATGACCGAGAAGCAAGTCGGGTTCATCGGCGACATCTTCAACAGCGGCAAGCATCTGCTTCTCCTGATCAACGACATTCTCGATCTGTCCAAGGTCGAAGCGGGCAAGATGCTGCTCGATCTCGAGCGTGTGGAGCTGCCCTCGGCACTCGCGAACGGATTCTCCATCATTCGCGAAAAAGCGGCCAATCGCCGCATCCGACTCGAGATGGACGTCGCCAAGCAACTCGGCGCCATTCACGCCGACCCTCGCAAGATCAAGCAGATCCTTTACAACCTGCTGTCCAACGCCGTGAAGTTCACGAACGAAGGCGGGCAGGTGACGCTGCGCGCGAGCATCGTGCCGCGCTCGGAGGTCGCCGAGTTGTCGGGCTCGTGGCCGGGCCGCAGCGTCCCGCTCGCCGCCAGCGAATTTCGGGATTTCGCCGAAATCAGCGTCACGGATTGTGGAATAGGAATCTCTAAAGAGGGCATGGAACGGCTCTTCCAGCCATTCAGTCAGATCGACAGCGGCCTCGCGAGAAAGTTCGAAGGCACCGGGCTTGGCCTCGCCATGGTGAAGCTGCTCGCCGAGTTGCACGGCGGCACCGTGGCGGTCGAGAGTGCTGAGGGCGAAGGATCGCGGTTTACCGTGTGGATTCCACTGCGAACCACGACGCGCCTCGAGCCGCGCATCGCGAAGCTGAGCACCGCGCCGGCGAGATTGCCGGCGAACTCCAACGGCCCACTCGTCGCGCTCGTAGTCGAGGACGACGTGAAGTCGGCGGACCTGCTGCGGCTTCATCTCGAAGGACAGGGCTTCACGGTCCTGCATGCGTCGACCGCCGAGGATGCACTGGCACTCGCCGGGGCCAATGAGATATCTCTCATCACGCTCGATATCATGCTGCCGAACATGGACGGCTGGGAATTCCTCAGCCGCGTGAAGGAGATTCAGGGACTCGCCCGCGTACCGGTGGTCATCATTTCCATCGTTGCCGACCGCAACAAGGGCTTCTCGCTCGGCGCCGCCGCCGTGCTGCAAAAACCCATCTCCCGCAAGGAGCTTCGCGAGTCGCTCGTCGATCTCGGTCTGTTTCCCTCAACGGACGGCCGGACGCTCAAGGTGCTCGTCGTCGACGATGATCCCAAAGCCGTCGAGCTCATCGCCGTTCGCATCGCCGGCATGGCGAGCACGGTGCTCCGCGCGTTCGGCGGACGCGAGGCCATCGAAATGGCGAATCGCGAAAAACCCGATCTCATTCTCCTCGACTTGATGATGCCCGAGGTCAGCGGGTTTGACGTCGTCGAAGCGCTCAAGGTGAACGCCGACACGGCGGATATACCAATCCTCATCGTGACGGCAAAACACGTCACGAAAGAGGACCGGCTGCGCTTGAACGGATACGTCACCACGATCATGGAGAAGGCCGACTTCGATCGCGATCGTCTCACCTCGGAAGTCCGGCGCGCCCTGGCCGGACGTGGAGTGGTGGCCTGACATGTCGACCGTTCTCGTCGTCGAAGACAACGCCGCGAACATGGCGCTGGCGGTATTCCTGCTCGAGAATGCCGGACATGCCGTGTTGTGCGCCGTCGACGCGGAAGCGGGGCTGCTGTTGGCTCGCGAGCGTCACCCGAATCTCATCCTCATGGACATTCAGTTGCCGGGAATGGACGGCCTCGAGGCGACGGGACTGCTCAAGGCTGAGGAAGCGACGCGCGCGATTCCGGTCGTCGCGCTCACCGCGCTCGCGATGATGGGTGATGAGGCGCGCATCCGCGCGGCCGGCTGCGACGGGTATATCGCGAAGCCCATCGACTACAAGCAGTTCCTGGTGACGGTCGCGGCCCTGCTCGCGTCTCCCGATGCGAGACCGCCGATGTCGCACGTTGCCGCCTGATGCAAACGGGCATTGAGATTCTGTAAAGACGGATTGACGGGCCATCTGCGTAAAAGCGTTCGGCGCTCGCCAATGAATTCCTGGCCCGGTAAACGAGGCCGGCGGCATGTGACATGTCAACTTTGTTTGCGAACGTCACCTGGGCGGAGATCGTCGTCTACACGTTTCACGTGATTGCCGCCTCTCATGAACGCCGAGCATTTGTTTCGATGTTTTGTAGACGCAATGTTGCAACGGTGCCGGTACATCCCCGGCGCTGAGGCGAGCGAATCGTCTGGACTCGTGACGGCGTTCACGAACGTCGTTCCCGCATCGAGCTATTGCTTCTTCTCGCGCGCCATCGATTCCGTTGCCGACGTGAAATCGCGTCTCGACCTCGTCGTCGAGACGAGCGCGCGAGCACGCGCGTCATGGAGCCTCGGCATCGTCGGCGACTGGGTGTCGGCGAACCCGCGTTTCGCCAAGACACTCGCGGCGCGCGGATTCGAGCGGCGCGCTGTCGTCTACGGAATGTGGTCTGACGAGCTCGCGGCCCGCACGCACGACACTCCCCGAATCGAGTTTCGCTGCGTTTCCAACGACGATGACCTCGCGCTGTTCGCGGCGATCAACAACGTTGCGCACGGCGCCAATGCCAACGCGGGACCCGCGATCTACGCGCACTATCTTCGCGCGCCGCACAGCAATGCATGGGTCGGATTCGCCGAGGACGAGCCCGTGTCATGCGCGGCCGCGTTTCCAACCGCCCACGGCGTGTACCTCGGCGGGGTCGCTACCGTCGCGCACCAGCGCGGGCGCGGCTATGGCGAGGCCGCATCGCGCCACGCGCTCGAGCATGCGATGCGCGACACCGGCCTGCGTCGCGGGGTGTTGTTCGCCTCGCGCGACCGAACCTCGTTCTACGAACGGATGGGTTTCGCCCTTGGGTGCAGCCTTTGGTTGTACCGGCAGGCCGCCCGTTGAACGAAAAATCGGCGGCCCGCGCCGAGCGGACCGCCGATCCCACGTATTAGAGATTGCTCAGCGAACCGTGCGGTTCGCTTTCGTCGCGTTGCTGATCTGAAGATCGAAGCCCTGCGGCGTCGTGGTGTGGTAGCTCTTATACAGCGCCTTCGGATCGTCGATCTTCATCGACGAGCCCGTGTCTTCGCGACCGGTGAGACCGCGCTTGTCGAGCTCCGCTTTGACCTGTGCGTAGTCGAACGGCTCGATGCCGAACGAGATGTGGCCCATCGACGCGCTGCGAACGGCCGGCATCGGACGCGCCGTGTTCATCGGGTTGCCGCCGCGAATGATGATGTTGCCGCAATCGTCGCAGATCCACGTCTCATTCTGGCTGCCCTCGTCGCCCTGCGGCATCCAGCCGAGGAGCGCCTGGTACCACGCGACGCTCTCTTTGTAGTTGGTGACGCCAAACGAGATGTGATCGAGCCACACCGTCTTCCAGTTCGTGTTCTCGAACGGCGCGGGCGCCGGCAACGCCGCATTCGCCTTCGACGCCTTGCGCGCCTTGGCGTAGCCGCCGTTGCTGATCTGGACATCGAAGCCGTCCGGATCCTTCACGTGGAAGCTCTCGAAGCCGTTCGGGCCGTCGTTGTCGGCAACCGGATTCAGGCCACGCTTCTCAAGCTCCGACTTGACCTTCTTGGCGTCCCACGGCGCGATCTGCCACGAGAACGAATTCCACGACACTTGGACCGGCGTGCGCGGACCGCCGCGGCCGGCGCCACGACCGGCGCGACCAGCCGCGCTGTCGGCTGCGGTGAAAACGCGCGGAGGGGGCGGCGGCGGGGCAACATAGCCGCCGCGAATCACGACGGATCCGATGTCGCCGATGTCGAGAACCGCCCTGTTGCCGTCATCGTTGCGAACCTTCCAGTTCATCAGGGTGGCGTAGTACGCGGCTTCTTTCTTGTAGTCGACCGTCTGCATCGAGAAGTGGTCGAGCGCGACCGTCTTCCAGCCCGTCGGGGCGAACGGCGCCTTGGCCGGCGTCGTGTCACACGCGGAAGTGGCTTCCGCCGGACGTCCCTTGCACTGGCCCTGCGCGAACGCCGAACCGACCGGTGCGATCATCAGCGCAACACCGAGGGCGGCGGCGAATCCGTGGCGAGTACGAACCTTGAAGTCGAGCGCGCGAATGCGTTTTGAAACGCGATAGTCCATGAATCACTTCTCCGGCGGGCGTGAGCGAATGAAGGGTGACGAGCGGGAAGGTCCGGCGTGAATGCTAACGGGCGTAACGGATGCCCGCCGCGCAGGGCGTGCCGTGAGCGGCCCCTGCGAAAGGGACGCGCCGGTCCCGCTATTCGTTGGACCCTGGTTCGCCGGTTCTCGTTACAGCGGCACAACCGGACATTTTCCCCCCGATACCAACCGGCCGCAGCCGCGTACGTTCGACAGGGTATTCACCCCCCGCCGCCGTCATATCGTATCGCTCGCTCGAACCATCTGCGCCGCATCGTTCGCCGCGGAGCCGAGCCTTGGCCGGCGTATCGACCCAGACGGCCCCGCCCGTTCTACTCCTCTAAAACGATGTCGTAGTGGCTCACGCGATCGTCGGCCCAAGTGAGGCACGCGTGCGCCGCCGGTTCTACCACCGCGCGACTCAACGTGTCGCCGGCGAACCCACGCACGTCGTCCATCGATTTCCAGCGCGTCATCACCACAACTTCGGCGTCGACAGACCCGGACGCTCGTTCGCGAAGAACGGTCGCGCCGCTGAAACCATCGAGCTTCTCGAGCTGCGGGAGCACCGTGTTGGCGAAATGGGCACGATAGTCCATGAAGCCCTCCGCAGTCGCGCGAGCGCGCCACACGCGCGCGATCATGATTCGCCAGGGTGTACCGGTGTCGTCGCGGCAGCGCCGGCGACGGTCGTCCAGGGACGTACACGCCATTTGGTGACGAGACCGCTGGTGACATAGGGATCGGTGCGCGCGAACGCTTCAACGACCGACGGCGAATCCGCGGAGAACGGCAACACCGCGGTGTCCATTGGGTCGGCGAGTGCGCCGGCCAATACCAGTTCGCCGCGGTTGTGCGCCACCCACGGCTTGGTGAGATGCGCGTCGCGATACTGGCCGCGGCGCTCGGCGTAGTCGGGAACGAGGTCGTACATCAAGAGGAAATGCACTGGCGTCTGCGGGGCCGGGGTGAACCTGATAAGTGCGACGTCGGACGAGCCCACTCGCGACCGCGAGATGCAATCAGACGCCTCCGACCGTCACGGAAATCGAATCGGCGAACGTCCGGCCCTGGTTCACGAGCGTGACGACCACGTACGTGCTGCCGGGTTTGATCGCGGCCACCATCCCGCTCGCGTCAATCGTCGCCACGAGCCTGTTCCTGCTGATGAAAGTGTACGGGTTCGCCGGGAAGTAAACGACGTCGGTCCTCCCAGTGTTTGCAGCCACCGAAAGGGGTACCCGCCCGCCCGTGAATACATCAAGCGTATGCGCTCCGTCCGGCCCCGTTAGACGTATTGACTGAACAACGTTCTCCGGCGCGGAGCCGGCGCTGCATGCCGAGAGCAACGCCGTGGCAAGGACTGGAATGGCGAGAAAACCAAATAGTTGCTTGAGCCTACCACCACGGATCTTGGAATTCGGATGGGCATTCTCTACCTTCTGGACGATAGCGACTCCAGCAGCCAATCGGCGTATGCCGACGACCTGTGACAAAGCCGGTGCGCTTTTCGTACTTACTTACGTACTTTTGAATTCAGTCGAGACCGACATGAACACCACGAACACCACGAACACCACGAACACCAAAAACCGCCTGATCGTTCAGATCGGCGTGTTTTCGCTCGTCGTCGGCGCCGGATCGACGCTCGTGCCTGCATACTCCGGCTCTAGCCTGATGCACTTCGTGTCGGGCCTCGGCCTCGGACTCTGTTTGCCCTTGTTGATCGTCGGAACGATCCGTGCCCGGCAGAACGGCAGCCACTGAGCCGCCGTTCTTTCCCTAACCCTCGCACAGCAACACTCGGATCGACGCGCGCCGCTCTCCGGGCGCCCAATCGCAGTGAGCGGCTCGCTATCGATCGTAATGAGTCGCCCGACGATGTTCAGATCGGATGCGTTCGCCCGAATACGCCGACCCTTTCGAACAAACGATTCACACCGCGAACAAGTCGGCCGAAGTATTTCTATTTGAAACGTGGCCGCGCGCCGACCTGACCTATCCGGACAAAGGTCCGTACCACGGCGAGCCGATCGAAACCATGGCGAACGATCTGCACGACGGGATACGCGAAAGAGTTCTCTCATAACGGGCATTTCCGCGGGATCGCACCCGCGGGCGACGCGTGGATGCGGGCCATTCACACAAGGATCGCGGAGCCGGATCCGTATCACCACGAAGCCGGCAAGATCGATCTCTGGGGACCGGACTCATACCACCCGAGCGTCTACGGCGCGTATCTGAACGCGCTCGTCGTGTTCGAGAAAGTCACCGGAAAAGACGCGCGTTCGCTCGGCGCCGGTGAAAGGCCGCGGCCGATTTGGGCATCGCGCACGAGTAACTCCATTCGACCTGACATAAGGCTCCCGCGCCTGGGCCGGTGGGCTCAGCGGCCCCAGCTCACGCGTTTCAAATCGTCATCCGATAAGTCGCGCCAGGTAGTTGGATATTGCCTGACGCGTCGGATAGCGGACAGCGATTCGAATACCAAGGACGTGATCGCGATTCCGCCGAACTGACTGGATTCGGTCTCATAGACCTCCCACGGCACTCGTTCCGCCGATACGAGTCGGCGACAAGCGGCCACATGCGACGATCGTCGCCTATCCATCCAAGAGAGCATTCGGCAAATCGGTTGGGAAATGAGCACGAAATCGTACATTTGTTAGGCTTAGCAAACTTCTCTTATCGCACGTCACGCGCCGCGACCCTTGTATAGTGGACGGAATCGTACAATGTTGTTTGTGCGATTCCGCACACCGACGCGGATTGCCACCAACCGCGGACTTTCCGCGACGAGGGTTCCCCCGGGTCGGGCACGCTCACCGGCAGCTACCGCGACACAGCTGCGAAACGTGCGATTGCGACGGATCCACCCCCCTCCGGGTCGTCGCGGAGGCGCCCCAATGCCCGCACGAGCCGCGTTCTCCAGCGCGTGGGATGCCGTTGCCGGCGACTCAAACCTTGCGCAAGTATTCGCGCAGGCGCCGGTTGGCCTCGCAGTACTTCAGGGTCGCGAGCTTCGATACACGTTTGCGAATCCTCGTTATCAAGCTATCATCGGGAGTCGTGACCCCTGTGGCAAGAGGCTGATCGAGATGTTTCCGGAGCTCGCCGGTTCCGAGATCGAGGGAGTCATCGAAGGAGTCTTCGACACGCTCACGCCGTTCTCCGCGAACGATCTCTTGATTCGCTTCGACTCGCACGGCACGGGGGAGATCGACAACTACTACGATCTCGTCTATCAGCCACTCGTGAGCTTGGACGGCACGCCGCGCGGCGTGCTCGTCGTCGCCGTCGATGTGACGGTGCGACACGAACTCCGCGTACAACAACGCGCGCTCGACGCCGCGAAACGAGCGCGGGCCGTGGCCGAGTCGGAGGCCGCGCGGCTTGGCGCAATGTTTCTTCAGGGGCCGGCGTTCGTCGCGGTGCTGCGCGGCAGCAACTACGTCATCGAAATGGCGAACGATCATTATCAAACGCTCATTGGACATCGCGACGTGCTCGGAAAACCGTTGGCCGAGGTCCTTCCGGAGATCGTCGATCAGGGGTTTCTCGAGCTGCTCGACGCGGTCATGGCGACGGGGATTCCGCATGTCGCCAACGAAGTGCCGGTGCGATTTATTCGCGCGAAAGGCGGCCCGCTCGAAGAACGGATCGTCAGCTTCGTGTACCAGGCCGTGAACGAAGCCGATCACACGCGTTCGGGAATCTTTGCGCACGGAGTCGACGTCACCGACACGGTGCGCGCGCGCGAAGCTGTTGAGATTACGACGGCGGCGCTGGTCGTGAGCGTCGCCGCTGAGCGATCCGCCCGCGCGGAGGCCGACACGGCGAATCGCGCGAAAGGAGATTTCCTCGCTCGCATGAGCCACGATCTCCGAACGCCCCTCGACGCCATCTTCGGCTATGCCGAAATTCTCGCGATGGGCATTCGAGGCCCGGTCAATGAAACGCAGATCACCGATCTGCGTCGCATTCAACGCAGCCAACGGCATCTCCTCGGCTTGATCGACGGAATCCTTCAATACGCACAGATCAACGCGGGTGCAGAGTCCTACGACCTTCAGCCGATTCAACTGGCCGACGTTCTCGCGACATGCGAGGCACTCACCGCGCCACAGTTTCACGCGAACGGGCTCGAACTCCGCGTCGCGGGGTGCAATCCGTCGGTCATTGCGGTCGGCGATTCCGGCAAGACACACCAGATCGTCATCAATTTGCTTTCCAACGCCATCAAGTTCACGCCGGCGGGCGGGCGCGTCGTGATCGCGTGCGACGAGAACACAGAAGGTTGGGTCGAACTGCGCGTCGCCGATTCCGGCACCGGCATCGCGGCCGTAGAGATCGAGCGTGTATTCGAGCCGTTTGTGCAAGTCGGAGCGGCGGACAAACGCGGCGAGGGGCACGGACTGGGACTCGCGATCAGTCGCGACTTTGCCCGAGGAATGGGCGGCGATCTCACGGTGAAGAGCTCTCCCGCGGGAAGTGAGTTCACCCTTCTGCTGCCGGCGCTTCGGCGGAGTGACCGATCGGCGTTGGATGTGATCACCGGAGCCGGTACTTAGCACTGCGCGTATGTTTCCCGAGTGAAACATCTCGTCCAGATCGGCGCGGCAATTCCCGTTGACACGCGCGCGCACCGGATCGAAGTTGAGTCGCTCGATGCCTGAATTTTGCTCGAATTGCGGAACACAAATGCCGTCCAACGCGAATTTTTGTCATCGCTGCGGACGGAACACCGTCGAAATGGTCGCCATCGTCGAGGCGCCCAAACCGCCGGTGTCGGATGCGCACACGCTTGCGGCCCTTCGAGCCGCGCTGAGCGACCGCTACGCCATCGAACGCGAGCTCGGTCGCGGTGGAATGGCGACGGTCTTCCTCGCCCGGGATCTGAAACACGAGCGCGAAGTCGCCATCAAGGTGCTCCATCCGGAGCTCTCCGCGTCACTCGGCGCCGAGCGTTTCGAGCGGGAGATTCGGCTCGCGGCCAAGCTGCAGCATCCGCACATCCTCGGGTTGCACGACTCAGGATCGGCCGACGGACTGCTGTACTACGTGATGCCGTTCGTGAAAGGCGAATCGCTGCGTGACCGTCTCAATCGCGAAGGCATGCTGCCGGTCGACGACGCCATCGGCATCACGCTCGAAGTCGCCGACGCGCTCGCGTACGCGCACACGCAGGGCATCGTCCATCGCGACATCAAGCCCGAGAACATTCTGCTCAGCGCCGGTCACGCGCTCGTTGCCGACTTCGGAATCGCGCGCGCGATCTCGGAGGGCAACGGCGCGCAAAAGCTGACGCAGACCGGAATGTCGATGGGCACGCCCTTCTATATGGCGCCCGAGCAGTCGAGCGGCGATGTGGTCGGCCCGCAGGCCGACATCTACAGCCTTGGCTGCATGCTGTACGAGATGCTCGCCGGCGAGCCGCCGTTCACCGGTCAGAACGCGTTGCAGATCATGGCTCGCCACCTGATGGAACAGGTGCCGAGCGTGCGTATCGTCCGCACCGCAGTGCCCGAGGAGGTGGAAGACGCGATCTTCGCCGCGCTCGGCAAAATGCCGGCGGACCGTCCGCAGACCGCGACGCAATTCGCGGAGTTGATGGGCATGCCGATGGGCAGTTCGACGTCGACGATGCGAGCGTTGCGACAGACGCCGGGCGTGTCGCGCCGGATGACGTCATCACAGCGCACGATCCCCGTCGTGCCGCCGCCGCCGTCGATTCCGTGGTGGAAAAGGCCGCTGATGATTGGTGGTCTCGCCATGCTCGTGCTGGCCGCGGGCGCGGCCACGTGGCGATTCGCAGTTTCGCCCCGCCATGGAGCCGCCGCTGGTCCCGACGCGCGCCGCATCGCGGTTCTGTACTTCAAAGACCTAAGCAAAGACTCAAGTCTCGCGCCGCTTGCGGGCGGTCTCACCGAAGGTCTCATCAGCGCGCTGAGCAAGGCGCCGAGTTTATCAGTAATCTCTCAATCGGGCTCCGAGCAGTTCCGCGGGTCGACCGCGAGCGAGGACAGTATAGCGCGAGCGTTGCGCGCCGGCTACGTGGTGCGCGGCGAAGTCGAGCCCGACGGCGACAAGGTCAAGGTATCGGTCATCCTCGACGACGGGAGCGGCGTTCGCTTGAAAAGCGCGAGCTTCGTGCGGCCGGCCGGAAACTCGATCGCGATGCGCGACTCACTCGTCGTCGCTGCGTCTGATTTGATCAAGCGGCAGCTCGGCGAGGATATTCCGGTGCGCGAGAGCGCGGGTACGTCGAGTCCGGACGCGTGGCTCTTGGTGCAGCGCGGCCGGCAGGCGCAAAAGAATGCGACCGCGTTGAACTCGAAGGGTGACTCGACGGGCAGCGATGCGGCATTCCGCGCCGCGGACTCGTTGTTCGCCGCGGCGGAAACGGCGGACGCCAAGTGGGTCGAGCCAATCGCGCTGCGCGCGGCGCTGGCGTACAACCGGTCGCGTCTCGTCGGTCGCGATGCCGCAAAGATTCGTCCGTGGGTCACCGTCGGTCTGGGTCACGCGAATCGCGCGCTCGCACTCAATCCCGACGATCCGAACGCGCTCGAAACGCGTGGGAATCTCTACTATTGGAGCTGGTTCTCGAATCTCGAGACCGACGCTGCAAAAAAAAGCGCGTTGTTGCTCGATGCGCAGGCCGATCTCGAGAAGGCGACGAAGCTGAACCCGCGGCAGGCGGGCGCGTGGGCGTCGTTGTCGAGCCTCTATTACCAGTTGCCCAAGGCCACGACCGCGGACGCCTATCTTGCCGCCCAGCGCGCGTACGACTACGACGAATTCGCGTCGAACACCAACGTCATTCTTAACCGGTTGTTCCTGTCGTCATATGACCTCGAGTCGTTCGACAAGGCGGCGCAGTTCTGCAAGGAATTTCACGTCCGTTTCCCGAACGACGTCCGTTCCCTCCGGTGCAGGCTCTATATGGCGAGCGTACCCAAGCTTGCATCGTACGATGTCGCGGCGGCGTGGCAGCTCGCGGATTCACTCGTTGCGCGAACTCCCGCGGCGAATCAACCACTCGAGCGTTTGACGGACAACATGCTCGTCGCGGCAGTGATCGCCCGGGCCAGCAAGGGGTCACCAGCGCTGGCGGACAGCGCGCGGCACGTTGCCAAGGCAAACGAAGGAAACGCACAGGTGGACGCGACGCGCGAGTCCGCCTACCGCGGGGCATTCGCGTACACGATCCTCGGCGACAAGAACGACGCGATTCGCTTGCTCAAGGAGTATCTCGCGGCGAATCCCCAGCGCGCGGTCACCCTGCGCGACGACGCGGGCTGGTGGTTCCGTGACATCGAGCGTGATGCGCAGTTCCGGCAGGTCGTAGGGGCGCAATAGCGAAAAAGGAGCGCCCAGTTCGCTAGCGTCGCCTCGATAGCAAGGATTTTTTTCCCGTCCTTGCGCGCTTCACCTGCAGCGAACACCTTCGGCGCTTGTCGACCACGCAGACCTCTTAATAGGATGGCTCGCGGGTCGAACCACTGACACTGCGGGCCCTTTGTCGCCCGACGCCGGGAGACCTCATGCGTAATCGCCGTTCATTCGTTCTTCTTGCCGCCGCGTTGCTGGTCGGCGCCTCATGCAGCGACACTCACACTGCGTCGCTGCCCACCGTACCTGACGCCGCTCGAGCCGCTCCGCCAAGTGCGAGCGCGGTGAAAGCTCCCGGCACGTGTACGACGGCGAGCTACCTCTCGTACGAGATCGACCTCATCGTTCCGGCGGGAGGCAACCGCACGTCGGTCCACGCGAGCGTCACCAGCATGATCGCCGCCGTGAACCGGAAAGACTATGCCGGCGCCCAGTCGCTGACGTACAGCATTGACAAATTTCTCATTCAACTTTACAAATCCGGCGGCACGACCGGCACCAAGGCGCAGGCCGCCAAGTTGATGAACGACCTGCTGTGCTACGCGGGTCTCGCGACGACGATCACCGATCCGGTGAACGCGAACGTCATCTTCCCGACCGATCCGGCGGAAATCATCACTGGCCTTGGCGGAACGGCCGGTGTGTCTCTTCCGGGCGCCGCCGTCTCGGAGCCGACGATCGTTCAGTTCTTTTCGATCCCGGACACGTTCGGCGGAGGCGGTCACGGGCCGCTTCACACGAAGCTCGACCAGTATGCCGGCTTCATCGACATTCAGGCGTCGTCGGTAACCAGCGCGCCGCTCGCCAAGCAGGTGATCGTCGCGGTTTGCCCGCCGCCTGACCTCGACCCCGTGATTCGCGCGCGGCTCCGATTGGGCCATGACGCGGTCGCGGGATTCGAGATCACTCCCGCGGCGGATGCGAGTTTTCTCACGTGTTCCACGAGCATCGGCGCTGCGCCGAGCGCAATGCCGACATGGCTGAAAGCCCTGGCGAACGCCGTGCTGCCGAAAAAGGCGTACGCGCGGATCACGATGCTCGCCGCGGGCGGCGTCGGGGGAACGGCGGGAGAGTTCAGTCCGTTCGACGCGATCGATCCGGACGTGAGCTTCTCGGGTGGTGTCGGCGGAACCGCTGGTGAATTCAGCATCTCGCCGCGCGGTCCGGCGCGTTTGCCCACAACCCCGGAGTCGGCTCACTCGAGCCTCGTGCCGACCTCTCCGTCGTTTACCGTCGTTGCGGGCGTTTGCACTGACACGGCGGTCGTCGCGGGCACTCCGCTCGAGCAGCAGTGCAGCCCAGCGGTTTCGTTGCACACCTATCTCGGGACCAAGCTCATTGGAATTCCGGTATCGTGGGCGATCACGGCTGGCGGCGGCACAGTCGCTCCGACACCGGCGTCGCCGTGGAGTTGCGGGGCCTTTGGTTCGACCGCGTCCACGACGACCGACGTGAATGGTGAAGCGCACGTCTGCTGGACGATGGGACCGACGCCTGGCCATAACAACAACACGGTCGTCGCCACTCCGTCCATCGGCGGCGACGCTCCGGCCGGCGTGATCTTCGTGCCGGCAAGCGGCACCTTCACCGCGTCCGGTCTCAGACACACGCCGACCGCGACGGCCACGGGCGCGAACGTGCAGTTCGACAACCTGACCCACGCCGGCAGCGGAACGTGCTCCGACGGCCTCATTCCAGTTCTCTCATACAGCAACGGCGCCGTGCCGCTGGCCGGCCCGCCAAAGGATCCCGGGTCGTACACACTCACGGTCACGTGCGGCGACGGCAACGTCCACTACGACACCGTCACCGCCACTGCGCCAATCGTCATCACGTTCGGCTATTCGGATGGCTTCGAAACGCCGTCAGGATGGACCGCGACGGGACTGTGGCATCGCAGCACATTGCGCACCGGCCTCGATCCAATCGTGAACTCGCTGTATCCGAACTTCGTCGATCTTGCACCGGGTGACGCATCGGGCGGCGCGCTGCCCTCTCCCTTCGCGGGATCGTGGGTGTTCTGGTACGGCGGCGACGCGACGGGCAACTACATCGATGTCCAGTCGCCGAGCGATGCGCAGCACTCCGGTGGTACGTCGACGGCGCCGCATTCCGGCACCCTCACCTCGCCGCCGATTGCCGTGCCGGCCACCGCCGGCGGGGCCGTCGTGCTGCGATTCAACACCTGGTGGGAAATCGAGAGCACAAATCCGTCTACGTTCGACATCATGGCATTGGCGGTGCATGACGTCGCAGCGGGTACCACGACATCGCTCGGCACCCTGAATCCGAAGTCGGATCCGGCGGGCGAACACCACTCGACACCCTTCACGTCGGCTGGCTACAATCTGCCCCCTCGCTGGGTCGAGATCGCCGTCGACCTGAGTGCATACCGAGGCAGGACAGTTCAGATCATCTATTCGTTCGACACGCAAGATGTATTGTACAACGGTTTTAGAGGACTCTTAATCGACAACGTGCGTGTCGGCGCCGAAGCCAGTGCGCCTGCGTCTGGCTCCAGGGTTTCAGGGCGCGCGGCGACGACCGGTGCGACCGCGAACGCGTTGACCTTCACGCCGCTCGCGCCACTTCCAGCCGCGGGAACGCGATCGCCGAGGCCGTAACGCGTCGCCGACTGTCCGATGTGCACACCGGGCCCGCCGATTGGCGGGCCCGGTGTTCGTTATCGATTCAAGACGGCGAATAAGCATTCGCACATAGGCCACCGAGCATTGAGACCGGGTTCCTGGGACGAAGCGCGGGGAATTCAAACGACGGATGGTTCGGGCGCGAGTCGTCGAAACCGTCGAAGAGCCGTGAGAACTCGAAATCACCAAGACATATTGCATACCATATAAAAGCGATAACGGTTTGACTTGTTCCGCCTACGCGAATACAATAGGCCGGGCTCAAGGCCGGGCATTTCGCCATGGCCACCCGACGCTCCTCCACTGACGGACCGGCAGCGTCGCACGAACAGAACCGCGTCCCCCCTGAACGCACCGTTCCCCACAGCGGCGCATGGCGCCGCGACTTCACCAGCCCTACCCCACCCGACCCGGTAGACCTCATGATGAAAACACGAGTGCCCGTGGTGTTGTTGGCAATCTTTACACTCGCTGTGCCAGCATTTGCACAGCAAAAAAACGTGACCGGCAAGGTCACGGGTGACGTAGGAGAACCGCTCATCGGCGCCTCCGTCGTGGTAAAAGGAACCAGCACCGGCACGTCGACCAACCGAGAAGGCAATTACTCCATTCGCGCGACCGTGGGCCAGACCCTCCAGTTCCGGCTCATCGGAACCGGCGCGGAAGAGCGCACCGTCGGTGACGCGAGCACGATCAACGTCCTGCTCCACAAAGTCGCGACGAACCTCGACGCACTCGTCGTCACGGCGCTGGGCCAGACCACCGCGAACCGCGCCATCGCGACCGCCCAGCAGACGGTGTCCGGCGAGCCAATCGCCGCAACCCAGCGTGAGAATTTCGTGAACGCGCTCCAGGGCCGCGTCGCCGGCGTCGACGTCACCAGTACGTCTGGTGTTCCAGGTGCGTCGAGCTCCATCACGATTCGCGGCATCAGCTCGATCAGCAGCAGCAACCAGCCGCTCATGATCGTGGACGGATTGCCGATCGACAACACGACGATCAACACCGCGAGCCTCGCGTCCGACGCGCCCAACTCGTCGTTGGCCTTCAACAACCGCGGCGTCGACTTCACGAACCGCGCGGCCGACATCAATCCCGAGGACATCGAGTCGATGACGATCCTCAAGGGCCCCGAAGCATCGGCCCTCTATGGTATCGACGCGGCCAACGGCGCCATCGTCATCACCACCAAACGCGGGCACGCCGGCACGGGCGGCTTTGACTACAGCAACTCGTTCCGCATGGAGCAGGTACGCGCGCAACCCGAAGTGCAGCATACCTATGGGCCAAGCGCGGTTGGCAGCACTTCGTTTTTGTATTTTGGCGCTGCATATCCGAGCGGAACGCGCTTTTACAACAACATCGCGAACTTCTTCCAGACCGGCGCGACGCAGAAGCACAACCTGTCGTTCAGCGGTGGCTCCGCCGACGGCAAGGCGAGCTATCGCGTCGGCGCGTCGACCACGCGGCAGCAGGGCGTGATCCCGAACTCTTCGCTGAACAAGGTGAACCTCACGGGGGCCACCACGGGAACCATCGGTTCGTGGCTCACGAGCGACCTGACGATGATGTACAGCTACTCGTACAACAACCAGCCGTTCAAGGGTGACACGGGTCCGCTCATTGGCCTGCTCACATGGCCCGACAGCAACAATGCGGCGAACTACCTGACGCCGGCAGGCACGCGCGAGCGTCTCACCACGCTGTCGTCGGCGGCGGAGCTGGACAATCCGTACTTCAGCGTCAACAAGAACAAGATCAACGCCAAGTCGAACCGCATTCTCACGAACGGCGCGATCACGTTCTCACCGGTGACGTGGGCGTACATCAAGACCAACATCGGCGTTGACGCGTACACCACGCAGAATCTCATGCTGCGCAACCCGGAGAGCGTGCTTGGATACACATCCAACGGCATTCTCGATCTGAACGACGACATCAATCGCGACATCAACACGCAGACGCTGTTGAACTTCAATCCGGTCAGCATCGGCAAAGGGTTCAGCCTCAGCGGCTTGGTCGGCAACGCCATTCAGGACCAGCGGTCGACGGTGGACGGATCCGAGGGCATCAACTTCCTCGATCCGAACTTCATCTCGATCAACAACACGCAGCAGAAGTACAGCCGCACGGTCCTCACCCAGCGCCGCGTGGTGAGCGGATTCGGTCAAGCGACGCTCGACTACCGCGATCTGCTGTACGTCAACGCGACGGGCCGTAACGACTGGACGTCGACCATTCCAACCATTCACAACTCCTTCTTCTATCCGTCGATCTCGTCGAGCTTCGTGTTCACCGACGCGTTCCCGGGGCTGAAGAAGTTCATGACCGGTAAGCTCCGCGCCGCGTACGCCGAAGTGGGCCGCGATGCACAGCCGTACTCGTACCGCACCACGCTCGAAGCCAAGACGACAACGGGCTTGGGCTATGGCTACGGCTTCACCGGTCCGAACCCGGCGCTCGAGCCGGAATTCGCAAAGTCATACGAAGGCGGCTTCGAGTTGGGCTTCCTCCAAGACCGACTTGGCCTCGATTTCACCGCGTATCGCAAGCGCACGGAGAACCAGATCGTGCAGAACGTGCGCGAGAGCTACGCCACGGGCTACATTCTCTTCAACCTGAACGGCGCGACGACCGAGAACAAAGGCATCGAAGCGACGCTCCGCGCCACGCCGGCGCTCTCGAGAAACTTCTCGTGGGACGTGCTCGCGAACTTCACGCGCGCCCGCGGCAAGACGCTCGCGCTGCCGAACGCGCTGCCTGAGTCCTACAACTCCGACACATGGCTCTACGCGAACGTGCGTAACGGAACGGAGCCGGGTCTGTCGACGATGTCGCTCACCGGCTTGTTCTATCTCCGCAACAAGGCCGGCCAGTTGCTCATCGATCCGACGTCTGGCTTGCCGATCCGCTCGACGACGTTCATCGACGGCGGCTACGATCGCCAGCCGAACTACACCGTCGGCATCACGAACAATTTCCGCTACAAGCGCTTCGCGCTGAACTTCCTGTTCGACATTCGCCGCGGTGGCGACGTGTTCAACGCGACGGAGCACTACCTCACGACGCGTGGTCTCGCCACGAGCACGCTCGATCGCAACACGCCGCGCGTCATCCCGGGCGTCCTTCGCGACGGCAAGGAGAACAGCACGACACCGACGTCGAACGACATCGTCGTGATTCCGGCGCTGAATACGAACTACTACACGAACATGAGCGAAGAGCTGTTCATCGAGAAAAACATCAATTGGCTCCGGTTGCGCGACGCAACGCTCTCGTATGAACTGCCGGCCACGCGCTATGCGCACAACGTCAATCTGTTCATCACCGGCACTGACCTGTTCCTCTGGACGAACTACACCGGCCTCGATCCGATCGCCAACGGCACGGACGCGGCGAGCGGTGGCTCGGGCGGCGTCGGCATCGACTTCGGCAACTTCCCGATCCCGCGCGGCATCAACTTCGGCCTCCGGGTGGGCTTCTAATCATGAAAACACTCTTTGGAACTCTCTCTTCATCGAGCGCAATGAGACCGATACACAAAATCGGGACTGCCCTGCTCTTCGGCGCCCTCACCCTCGCGTCGAGCTGCAAGAACTTCCTCGACGTCAACACGAACCCCAACGCGCCGGAAACGGTGTCGGCGAATCTGTATCTGTCGCCGATGGAACATTGGATGGTGACGTCGCCGCAGTATGACGGACGGTTCGTCGGGCGCTACACGCAGGAGTGGATGCTGGCGAACGCGCAGACGGTCATCAGCACCTGGGACCGCATGGGGTACGATCCGGCCAGCGACAACGGCGCCGAACAGTGGCGTGACGTGTACTGGTCACTCGGCCAGAATCTCGTCGACATGATCAACAAGAGCGAAGCGGAGCAACGCTGGGATCTTGCCGGTGTCGGCTACTTCATGAAGGCGTGGGGCTGGCTCGTGCTCACCGACCTCCATGGGGAAATCATCATCAAGGAAGCGATCGATCCAACGCGGTCGACGTTCGACTACGACACGCAGGAGTTCGCGTACAGCGAAGTCGCACGCTTGCTCGGCCTGGCGATCACCGACCTTCAGCGCACGGACGGTGCGGTCGACGCCACGTACCTCGGCAAGACGGATAAGATTTACGGCGGCGATCGCACGAAGTGGCTGAAGGCGGCGTACGGCCTACAGGCAATCGCCCTCAATCATTTCTCGAACAAGTCGACGTACGCGCCGGCGGCCATCATCGCCGCGGTGGACAAGTCGTTCGCCGGCAATTCAGATGATGCGTTGCTCGCGTATCCGGCGACCGACCCGGCGTTTGCCGATTACAACTTCTGGGGCGCGCGTCGCGCGAACATCAACAACTACCGCCAGACCCAGTTCGTTGTGAACCTGATGAACGGCACCGATTTCGGCGTCGTGGATCCGCGATTGACTCGCATGCTCGCGCCGGCGGCTGACGGCGTGACTCGCGGCGTCGATCCGACCGTGCCTGGCTATGGCGCGCTTGCGACCGCGCAGCAGCCGTTTGACTTCTTCGGCTACGCGGGCACCGGCGGTGTCGGCTTGCCGAGCCGGTATCTCTTCGACGATAAGACGAAGATGCCGTTGATGACGTACGCGCAGTTGCAGTTCGTCAAGGCTGAGGCCGCGTTCCGTTCCGGCGACCGCGCGACCGCGCTCGTTGCGTACACGAACGCTGTTTCGGCGCACATCGACTTCGTCAACAGCCGCAACTCGGAGATCAACTCGCAGTCCGCGACACAGATCGGCGGAGCGGAGAAGTCGGCGTTTCTGAGCGACGCGCGGATCATTCCGACCGCGGCGAATCTCACGCTGACGAACATCATGACGCAGAAGTACATCGCGCAGTGGGCGTGGGGCCACAACGAGCTGTGGATGGACATGCGCCGCTTCCACTACACGGACATCGATCCCGCCACCGGAGCCCAGGTGTACCCTGGATTCACGCCGCCGAGCAGCACGATTCTCTATCCCGACAACAACGGCAAGGTCGTGCAGCGCATTCGCCCGCGATACAACTCCGAGTACGTGTGGAACATCCCTGCGTTGAGCACCATTGGTGGGCTCGCGCTGGATTACCACACGAAGCCACTCTGGATCATTCAACCGTAATCCGGACCAGACATGCATAGACATCGAATTCTCGCGCTGCTGGTCTGCGCGGCCGCGGTTGCCGCTTGCGACAAGAATGCGCGTCAAAGCATCACCGCTCCAGCAGTCGGAGCGCGAGTGAAATTCTTCAACTTCGGCGTTGGCGCGCCCGGCGTGAACTTCTTTGCCGGCAGCACGAAGCTGACGGCGATCAGTTCAACGTCGTGCCAGCCGCCGAACGATACGACGACCGTGTGCCGCACCAACGGCATCGAGTCGACGAACGGCGTGGCATACTCTGCGGCCGGCAACGGCGCGTTGTACAACGAGGTCGCGCCCGGATCGGTGACGTTGGCGGGCAAGATCGCGGCGACGACGGACAACGGACTTGCGGTCGCGAGCACCAGCGCGACGCTCGACGACGGCAAGTACTACTCGTTCTTCGTCAGCGGCGTGTACGATGCGACGGGCAAGAAAGCCGATGCGTTCGTCGTCGAGGATCCAATCCCGTCGTCGGACAACATCGACTTCACGCAGGCGCAGGTTCGCCTTGTGAATGCGAGCTCGAATGTGGGAACGATGATTTTGTACGCGAAGAACACACTGACGGGCACCGAGGTCGCACTCGGCTCAACGGTCGCGTACAAGGCGGCGGGTGCGTTCACGTCCTTGCCGGCGGGTGTGTATGACTTGAATACGCGCGCGTCGGGCTCAACGACCAACATCGTCACGCGGTTGGCGGTTTCGTTCGTCGGCGGGCATGTGTACACGGTTACCGCTCGCGGCGATGCCACGTCGGCCGTGACGGCGAGCAAGCCGGCGTTGGACAATACGGCGAACCGTTGATCGGGTAGCGATCGTGCCGACGTCTGATCAGGGTGGTTGGTCGCAGTAGGATTGTTTGACGATCAGAAATAGCGACGGGCCCGCCGAGAGGTGGGCCCGTTCGTTTTTGGCGCAGTCTCCAACTCCGTCGTCAGCATTCCATCCGTTGGCGCGTCGAATGATCATGTGGTATCGATAGTCGAATGTGCCGCGCCGGTCAGAGGAGCGCGGCCGTTGCCTCAGACAACATTAGTATTTGACAGTGCTAGAGGTCGGTGGGGGAATATCGATTATTAAAGGATTCCAATCATTGACACGCGGCGTGCCGCGAACGAATACTTCATCTTTGAGAGGAAGGTGGAACCATGGGACGAAGGCCGCCGTCCATCAGCCCGCTGTCACACGCGGCGATGTAGACGCTCGCTCGCCGCGAGAGCGCGCGCACGACACACGCAGCGTCCGCCAGACGTCTCTTCAACCGCCAATGCAATACGACACCGCTTCCGAAGCGCGCCGCAAAGCCCTCGTGCGCGTTTCCTCATCGAAGACCGGCGCGGGAGACGACTCACTCGGGTTGGTGCGAAGCCGAGTCTGCGCTTTGGTCGATGAGCTAAAGGCGCAGGGTCAGTCGCCGGAGCGCGTGACAATGGCTGTGAAGCGGATCGCGCGCGACGCAGACCTTGGCTTGGCGCACGCACCGCTGCTGAACCACATGGTCACGTGGTGCCTTGACCATTATTGCAACACGGCGACGGAGCGTGACTGACGAACAGGCTGCGGGACTACCTACCAGCGCGCGCCCTCGACATTTCGCCCCGCACCGCCGCGAGCACCAAGCCAGGCTCGGCGAGCGCGTTGATGAGGAAATGACAGATCACACATGGCGCGAGCACGCGAGCGCTCTCGAGATACACACCGGCCAGTGCGGCGCCGAGTAGGCCGGTCGCAACCGTGGCGCCGGCTGCGGCCGTGACGCTGCCGCGGAATGCACCCCACACACCGTGTATCGCGCCGAACGCCAGCGCCGACGCCGCGATTTGCACCGCGGGACCGTAGCCGGCCGCGCCGACACTGTTCATGAGTACTCTGCGAAAGATGCTTTCTTCGCAGAACGCGGCAGTCACGGCGACGATGATGCCAAGCAGTTTGAGCCACGACGGGCGAAAAAGGTTGGCACGGACGGATGGGAGGCGACAGGCGGATTCGGTGAAGGCGACGAACACGATAACGGCCAGAATCCAGCCGCCGACTGGCACGTGAGCGTTCACGAATCCGGTGCGTTCGAAGAACCGTCGCGGGCCGACGCTCACGTTCGCGTAGCACCACGCCCCCTCGGCGAGCGCGATGCCGGCGAGGATGAATGCGGCTTTCGTGTCGTCGCGCGACTGCGGAGCGGCTACCACGGAAGGCCCTTTCGTCTGCGCTGACGTGAAGGCATGGACGGTGAAGATACGCAGCCTTCCGGGTGGTGCCTGCGCAATGGGCACCGAATGCGCGCAACAAGCCGCGAGCCGGCGCAAAAAAGATCGGCGCGGCCGTAAAACGGGTCGGTCCCATCGTGAAAAAAGTCGCTGGAGTCGTGAAAAACATTCATCGTCGTCGTGGAAAAGATCCGGGCGGCCGTTACCGAAATCGGATCGCCCGTGGAACAGTCGGATCGGTCGTGAAAAAAGTCGGACCGCCCGTGGAACGACGAGCGACCGCCCCGACCGGAGTCGAACCTGACGTCCCGTTCAGCGAAGCCGTCGCGAAAAGAATCGCAGCGTGTCGGGAGAAATCGCAGCCACCGGAAAATTCACGCGATCATCGCGGCATCGATCGTTGCCGCCGCGCAAGTATGCTGGTCGCCGAGGCACCGATCGCCCACGGAATAATTTTGCGTGCGGTCGGAGGAGCGCTTGTCGGACTCCGAGTCGCCGCCGCGAGCTCGGCGCGCGGGTGCGCTCGCGAGGTCTTTCGCGACGGGAGCCGCGATCGGCGCACGAAGACTCCGATCGCGCGTGAGACGACCACGATGATCCGCCGCGAACCACGAGTAGAGCTCTGTCGCCCTCGCGCAAAGTCGCGACGACTCCCCGCGATATCGAGCAAACCCTTCGCGCACTTTCGCGATTCGATCGTGGCCGGATCGAAGTCGTCGTTGCGGTTGTCAGAACCGCTCGCGAATTTCGCGCGACGACCGCGGACAGTCGCGATTAGATAATCATTGGAATCGAACCCGTCGGTGAACCAACGGTTTCGTCGGGGACTTATCGCGGTCGCCGTAGCCCGAAATGCGATCCCGGTGCAAGCCTGCCGAAGCGCGGGAGTCCCTTCAGGTTCCGAAAGCGCGGCAGCGGATCCCTCTGCCGCGACGATCATTTCGACATTCGCGCGATGGCGACGGCTGCGACGTACTTGGCATTCTGGAGCTCGACGAAGGCGTTACGCCGGTGGTGGACCGGTTCCGCGTCGGCTCCGAGGTCTCACTTGAACGCGTCGATGACAGCAACTCCTTCAGATCATGATCGCCGATCGGCTGCGTCAAGCTCTCGACGATCTAAAACGATTCGAGGTCCGGCCCCACCGGAATGAAAAACGGCGTCAATCAACCGACGCCGTTTTTTCATATAAATCATTATACACAAATGAGTTGCCCCTCTAGGGCTCGAACCTAGACTCTCCTCATCCAGAGTGAGGCGTGTTGCCAGTTACACCAAGGGGCACTGTTCTCGCTACTACGTTCCATGCCGCCGGAATCCTCTGATTATAGTTCCAAGAGCACCTCCCTACAACCCTGTTCGCCTTTCCGAACCGGTCCTTACATCTTTCTCTCCACCCACCTAACCCCATTCGCGACTTCCGCTTGCACCATCCGCGTTTTCCAGCACACCCCAGCAAACGCAACGCCGTCGCGACCGCCTCTCTAATCGCCGGCCTCGCCGGCTCCCTCAGCCTCGCCGCCTGCTCCGAAACGCTCCGGCCACTCGGCGGCACACCCGCGGCCGCCGAAGCCAACGCTGGTGAACTGTTCGACGCGCTCTCGACGCGCTTCTCCCCCGCCGAGCTGTCGCCGAAATACGACGTCGTTCGCGTGCGACTCGCGCAGGCCGCGCTAGTTCCGTCGCGCGTCTTCGGCGACACATCCGTCTGGGGACCGCAGCCGTCGCCGTCGGTGCGCGTCCTTCGGATCGTCGGCGGCGCGGTCGCGAGCGGAAAATATCACCTCGAAATTCAGCCGACCCTTTCGCCCGGGACGAAACCGGGCGACAGCCGCCACATGATCGTCCTCGAGCAGCTCTCGAACAACGAGTATCGCTGGGACACGGACGTCGCACTCGCGATCGGCGGCATGACCGCGGAGGGCATGAGTGTTCTCATATCGACGCTGATGCGCGCGCCGGATGGTCATACCGAGGCGAATCTGCGCGACGACTACCGCACCGCATTTCCGCGCGCGACCGCCGCATTTGGCAGGGGATTCTCGCTCGATTCGTTGAAGACCATGACCGGCGCGCTCGGCACCACCGCGGTGACGGCGACGGTGAGCTTTCGCCCGGAGCTCATGAAGCCGGCGTATCCTAATTTCGCGGCCTACGTCGATAAATACCTGGGCCCCGCGAAATACCACTTTGCCCTCGCCGATCGAAGCGGCGCGCCGTTGCTCGACCTCGTTGGACGCGATCGCGTCATCACGATCAAATATCGCCTGCAGAAGGGCGAGCTCACTTCCCTCTTCGGCCCGCCGCGCGCGTGGGGCGACAGCTTGCTGCTGACGTCCGATCTTTCATTGCACGTGAAGATCTTCACCGTGGGGTTTCACGGGATGGTGACAGACTTCGTGGTCGACAACGCGGGACACAAGCGCGCGTGGACGGTGATCGCGCAGCGCGAACCGAAGTGGGATCTGCCGTTCATCACCGAACGTCTCATTCGCTCGCCATTGCGCCGGCCATTCGAGGGCGCGGGCACGATGTTCCGATTAGAGGTTCGTGATAGCGCCGGAACACAGTCGATTTTCTCGCGACGCACGCGGCTCGAAGTGCAGGAGAGCGCGATCATGCGCTTCATCGGATCGCTGGTCTCGCACGCGCTGGGCGATCTCGACTCGAAGGTCGAAGCGGAAGAGGATCGATTCCTCCACGACGGTTTCGTCGCGACGCAAGAAGACGTGCGGGCGCTCGGGGCGCGCTGGAAGTAAAAAAAAAACGCCGCCGAGTGTTAAGCTCGTGGCGTTGGCCGTACGCTCGCGGGAACTGCCTCGCGCGCCGTCATTGGAACTCTCCGTCCTACCGAACGGCGGCGGGCAAAATTCCATAGAGCGAATATTGCTGCCGTCTTTTGCGCTTTCCAGCGCCCAACAGCGTCTGCGACCTGCCTAGACACCTCTCGTACAGTGGAGCTGACCGGGATCGAACCGGTGACCTCTGCAGTGCGATTGCAGCGCTCTCCCAGCTGAGCTACAGCCCCGCGTTCGTGCGTCACCAAGCTCGAGCCGGACGTCGCACCACGGCAAAGGCCCCGCAAACCGGCGGGGCCGCTCCCGACCTCTCAAACATAGAGCTTACAGTCTCTTACGTCAACTAGACGAGCCTCCGCTCACAGCGTAACATGGCGTATGTTCGCCGACATACGACCCACCGACGTGCTCGCCGCGGCCGATCGCATCAGGCCGCTGATCAACCGCACACCGCTCATCCTCAGCGACTCGCTGAGCGACGCGGCCAAGGGCGACGTCTACCTCAAACTCGAGAACGAACAGATCACGGGTTCGTTCAAGCTGCGCGGCGCGCTCAACGTCCTCGCCACGCTCTCGCCCGAAGTCCGCGCCCGCGGCGTCGTCGCGTCCTCGGCAGGCAACCACGGACTCGGCGTCGCCTACGCGGCGAAGCACTTTAGAGTTCCCGCAATGATCTTCGTGCCGAGCACCGCACCGAAGCTCAAGCGCGATGGGATCACGGCACTCGGGGCGACGATCGACACGTCGCAACCGGACTACGACCAGGCGATGGTGGCCGCGAAAGAATTCGCGGTGGAAACGGGGCGCGTGTTCATCAACCCGTGCCTTGGCGAAATGCTGCTCGCGGGCCAGGGCACGGTCGCACTCGAGATCCTGGGTGAAATTCCAGATCTTAAAACAATGGTTGTCAACGTGGGCGGCGGCGGGCTGCTCGGCGGATGCGGGGCGATCACGCGCGCGGTTGCGCCGGGGGTGCGAATCGTCGGCGCGCAGAGCGTGAACACGGCGGCGATGGCAAAGTCGATCGCGGCGGGCCACGTGGTAGACATCGAAAGCGTTCCGACGCTCGCCGACGGACTGGCGGGATTGATCGACGCCGATGCGCTCGACATCGGCCAGCATGCGCTCGACGACATCGTCACGCTGACGGAAGACGAAATCGGGCGGACGATCGCGTGGATGTGGAAGCGCAATGGCCAGCGCGTCGAGGGCGCGGGAGCGTGCGCGGTGGGATCGGTGTGGCTGGAGAAGATTCAGAATCTTCAAACACCCGCTGCGATCGTGATCAGCGGCGGGAACATCGATCAAGGCAAGCTCGAAGAAGTGATCGCGGCGAACGGCTAAGGATTCAGCCCGATCAGTCGCATCTGAGCACCGATTCGATCGAAGAATTCCGGAAGCGCAACGACCAAGGGTTGCGCGGCGCCGGCCGGATGCCACACAAGCTCCGATCGAAGGACCAGCGGAGCGGCGGAGCCGGGCGTCCAGTGTTCGATGGTTCTGTGATCGATGTCGACCACGAGGTAATCCGGAACGCCGACGCTCAGGTAGTACTCGCGCTTCACAACGCGATCGATGCGGATGCTGCTCGGCGAAATGATTTCGACGGCAAGCGACAGGCGGCGAATATCGCTCCACTGGGGCTTTGCGCCGGCTTGCTCCGCACCGCCGACGGGCACGACAAACACGTCCGGCTGCGTGATCGTGCCGGTGCGGAGCTGGAGGTCGGCCGGCGACGCGAGCACGATCCCCAGGGCTTCTCGATTCGCGAAGTCGCTCAATAAGACGATTAGCTCGGTCACCACGACTTGGTGGTTCCAGCCCGGCGCGGGCGTCACAATGAGCTCTCCATCAATGAGCTCATATCGCGGCCACGGTCGCGACTCATCAATGAGATCGCGCACTTGAGCGGCAGTCCAACGACGATGAACGGCTGGCATCCCCATAGTCTGCTCGGCTTGGCGGAAGATTGGCAAGACCTCATCCCCCCACCGTATGCCCGATCCGACGTTCACCATCACCGAACCATTGCAGTCGTCAGCGTTTCAACGCACATCCCACTCGGGCACCCGAGAAAAAACACGACTGTGATGCGCCGCCATCCCGCCGCAATGACTCTGCGATCCGCCGCCATCCTGCCGAGAATGCAATCCGGCCGATCCAAGAGAATCCGTCAGATCGCGGTGCCGTCGCTGTCGCGGTTCCCGTAGTTACGCGTCTGATCCAGCAAAAAAAAACAGAACCGCCGGCCACCCGCCGATTCATCTCGACTGGCGACCGCGGTTCTCAGTTTGCTAACAAGCAATCCAAACTATCTATTCTCGAGATCCTGACCGCGCGTCGAATCCGCTCCATTGCTCATCGGGCGACGCTCGTTGCCCAACGAGTTCTTGTCGCTCGTCGTGGCACGCTGGCTCATCCCATCACGTTGGTTGTCGATCGCAACCTGACGATCGGAACCGCTTGCGTTTGGATTCATGGAATTCTGCGCGCCTTCCATGCCTTTGGTGCTCCCAGCGGCGGACGCGCCGCGCGCGTGACCGCGGGCTTCACCACCACGACGGCCAATTGCGGCCATGTGCTCGCGGTTGCGGCTCACGGCAACTCCGCCCTTACGGCCGGCGTCGCGTGCTTCGCCCGAGTCGAATTCGTGCGCGGTGCCCTTGGCATGCGCAGCGCGTCCGCCCTTGCTCGCGATTTCCTTCTGCTTTGCGCGATCCATCGACGCGAAGCCGCGATTGCTGCGGCGCGTTGGCGTCGAGATGCTGTCAGATTGTCCGTTGTTGGACGAGCCGCGGTTAGCGCTCATCCCTTCGTCCGCGGACGTCGTGCGATCGTTGTTGCCCGGTGTGTTCGGCATCCATCCCTCCTAAAGATTTGGCGCTTTCCGATCGTGGACGTACGGTCCCCGGTCGATCGGGTCCGCCGCCTTGTCTTCCGGCCGTCGAATGGCCGGTGAAACAGTCAATTGCAAACTGCGCGCCGGGACGGCTCAGCCAGCCGTCGCATCCCCGCCAAGCAGGGTCAAAACTGGCCCGCTTACGAAGCTGGAATCACTGTTCGACGCGAAAAAAACGTAAGCGGCGACTTCTTCGGGCTGTCCGGGCCTCTGCATCGGGGCATCGGTCCCAAGTCGCGCAGCTCTACATGCTGCATTTGTCGGCCACGTGGAGCGGCGTCCAGATCGGCCCCCGGGACGACACAATTCACCCCGATGCGCCGGTCAATCAGACTTTGCGCAAGCCACTTCGTCAAGGCGTGAATCGAGCCCTTGGTCGCCGAGTAATCCAGCAACTCCTTATCTACCCTCCAACCCGCTGATCGATCCCGCGTTGATGAAGGCGCCGCCTGCATGCATCCTCGCAACCGCAGCGCGTACCATATAGAAATACCCGAAAATGTTTGTTTGGAAAGAGCGCTCGAGTTATTCGTCGCTCAAAATCTTCAAATCGACTTCTGATGTTTCTGATATGCCGCGGTATTCACCAGCACGTCGATCGAGGCGTTGACGACTCCGAGTCTGCAAAACCGGGCGCCGAGGTTCGAAAAATCCGCTCGATCCACGGACTATATTCCCGCCATGTCGTTGAGCATTCGCCTCCTCGGAACATCCGCGTCGCGCCCAACCGTCGAGCGCAACGTTTCCTCACTCGCGATCCATCGCGAAGGCGAAACGCTCATGTTCGACTGCGGCGAAGGCACGCAACGCCAGATGATGCGGTATGGCATCTCGTTCGCGCTCGAAGACATCTTCTTCACCCACATGCACGCCGACCACCTGCTCGGCGTCATCGGATTGATGCGCACGATGGCGCTGCAGGGACGCATCGAGAAATTGCGTCTCTGGGGACCACGGGGGTCGTCGCGCACTCTCAAACGCGCCGAAGGGCTGGGCTTCGAGCGGACGACGTTTCCGGTGGAGATCATCGAGATCGAAGCGGGCCAGCGGGTCGAACGGAATGGGTATGCGCTCGTTCCGTTCGAGGTAGACCATCGCGGCTCGGCGTCGCTCGGCTACGCGATCGTCGAGGAGGAACGAAAGGGCCGCTTCAATCCCGACCTCGCGCGCGAATTAGGAATTCCTGAAGGCCCGCTGTGGGGCCAGATCCATCGTGGAAAGTCGATTACCCTCGACGACGGCCGGGTGATCGAACCGGAAGTCCTGGTCGGGCCGACGCGGCCAGGTCGCACGGTCGTCATCACCGGCGACACGCGGCCCTGCGCCGCGACGATCGAGGCCAGTCGCAATGCCGATCTGCTCATTCACGAATCGACGTTCGGCGACGAAGAGGGCGAACGCGCGGTCGAAACGGGGCATTCCACGGCGCGCGAGGCGGCGACGGTCGCCCGAGACGCCGGCGTGCGAAAGCTCGTCCTCACGCACTTCTCGGCGCGGTATTCCCGCGACGCGATCGACCTGCTGCGCGAGGCACAGCAGGTTCATCGCGATACTACGATTGGAAAAGACGGAATGGAGATCGAGGTCCCGCTCCGCGATGCCGTCAGCGCCGAGGCCTGACGACGGGCACGGGCATCAGCCGTTCGAGGCGTCCAGGCTGGGGAGCAGCGGATCGGGCCGGGAAATGTTCATTGATCGCTGGAAGAGCCGGGTCATCGCCGCGTCGTCGATCGAGTTGAGAACGGCGCTCGGCGACAGGTGGGACGTGACGTTTCGCGCTTCGGGGCCGTTGCTCAGGTACCAGTTGTAACGGTCGAGGCGCGCCGTGGCGCCCTGGGGGTGACGGAACGTGACGATAGCGTTGCTGGAGCCCGCGAGGTCGACGTCGACGACCCAATGAACGCCGTCGGGCGACCGAAAACTGCGTTGCGATTTCATGCTACAAGTCTAGCTAGCCGACCAACTCCCTCGTGAGAGGCTGGCGTCCGGCGAAGCCGGCGTCGACCTCATGCCAGTACTGAACCTCGGGCTCCCCAAGCCGCCAGCATAGGAGCACTCGACGGCCGTTCATCTCGCTCGGGAAGTCAACCAGGCCGAGCCGTTTGTCGGTGAGGAGGATTCCGAGGTCGTCGAGCTCGCGTTGGTAGCTCTCGAGCTCGCGAGCCAGGCTCTGCACTTTGCGCTTGAGGCTGGCGGCGCGGTCCGGCGGATCGTCGTCGCGGGCGGTC
The DNA here is from genome assembly GCA_039924785.1 of Gemmatimonadaceae bacterium. Lineage (GTDB taxonomy): Bacteria > Gemmatimonadota > Gemmatimonadetes > Gemmatimonadales > Gemmatimonadaceae > JAQBQB01. Next base: position 74,886 of record JBDTAE010000014.1, read on the forward strand.
GATGCCACTAAATCGAGCTCGAGAGTGGCCTCGCGCCAGCGGCGATGCTGCTGGACGATATCCTCCACGATCTTTCGAACGAGGGGGAGGGTTCGCGTGGCTTGCTCGACGGTAAACATCGTCAACGTCATCGTTGAGGTTGGGTCTGAGCCTGCTCTTCGGCTACTCGCTCCTCGAGCCGGCGGCGCCTGCGTTCCTTTGCCGCGGCGTGCCGGCGCCATTCGTCTTCCGTTTCCGGAAGTAGCTCCGGCACTTCGATGGGACGACCACTCGGGTCGACGGCAACGAAGGTGAGGTAGCATGAGTTGGTGTGTCTGCGCCGGCCGGTCAACAAGTCTTCTGCCTCGACGCGAACGCCAACTTCCATTGACGATCTTCCGACGAAGTTGACACTCGCCTTCATCACGACGAGGTCGCCGAGGTGAATGGGCTCGCGAAAGTCGACGCGGTCGATTGAGGCGGTGACGACGTTGTGGCGGCAATGCCTGAACGCAGCGATCGCCGCGGTTTTGTCCATCATCGACAAGACCACACCGCCGAAGACGTTCCCCAGATTGTTCGAGTGTTGGGGCATCATGAGCTCGGACGTTTCGTGCCGGCTCGCGTGGACGGTGTGGCTTGAACGCATTCGGTCGGGCGTGTGGACGGTGAAGCAGATCGGCGAACCGTTTGACAAACGGCAACTCGCACGAAGGACGATTGGGACGGCATTGAGTGACTGAAGCGGCTGCCGCCGGCCGCGGGCTGCCGCCGTGTGCCCCGCGATGTCGAGGCGCTGGCGACGCGAGTGGCTTCGTCGTACCGGGCTGCTTGGTTGAACGCGCGAGAGAGTGCGTCGCGGTCGGCGGCGGCTATGGCGGGGTCGTCGAGCCAATCGATTCGGAGGATCGGTCCGGTGATTGTCGCGATGTTGAATTCGCGTTTTCGCGAGTCGGCGATGCTCACGCGCGCAACTTCGCCGGACGTGTCGTAGCGGGCGATCACGCTGTACCCCTTCCCCGTCCAACGATCGACATCGGACGCGCCGGATATGTCGGACACCGCGAGCCCGCGGCTGACTGATTTCCACCAACCAACGGAGTCGACATTCATCGGCTCGAGCTCGACGAGATTTCCGGCCGCGTCGTCGCCGCGACCGGGAACGGCGAAGGCCACCGCGGGAAGTCGGCTTTCGTTCTCCACGGAAAAACTGCGTTCGTCAAACTGGCGACCCGCGAGCGCGTCCGCGGCGCGGCGTTCGTCGCCGCTCAGCGCTTCGCGCTGACGCTCGATCGAATCGCGAATGGCTTCATACGAATGACGACCGGTGGCGGCGAGTCGCGCGCCGGCGTCTGAGCCGAATACGTCGGCAACAGTGCTCTCGTGACCGGAACGGAGGTCAATGACACCGCGCCGGGAGGTGTGCCACAACGGCCTGCCCGGCAGTTGAACGTCCGCGTGGAATTCGTATGACACGTACGGTCCGAACACGTCGAGAATGTCGATTTCCGCAGTGGCCGACGTTGTGGGATTCGCTTCGCCTTCTTCGCCCTGAGCGAGCGGACGCTCGTCGGGATGCGCGCGCGCGTAGCCGAGCGCGATGCGACCGACGATGGTATCAGCGAGCACGACGGCGCTGTCGCCTGAGCTCAGGTCACGCCGGTAGAGTCGTTGGCCGAGGAGCAGGGCGTCGTCGAAGGAGTAGTCGTCGTCGGCCGCGTAGATCTCGTAGAAGTGGTCGTCGTATCGAGCGAGCACGAGGGGAACGCCGCGAACGCGCAGCGGTTTGTCGCCCGCGGTCACCCAGAACGACGAATCGGAAGTACTGATCAGAAACTCGGCGCCCGGCGGTGAGCCCGAGGGTGCGCGGGAGGAACAAGCGCTCACCGCGAGCGCTACCGACATCGAAAGGAGGAGCGCCGGAGTGCGACTGAGAACGGTCATCGCGCAAAATATATCGCCCGGAAGTCGCGAGAACGGCGCTTAGATTTCCTCTACGCCGTTACGCCGCTACACCGCTCGGCGGCGAACAATTCGAACAATTCAAAAAATACATGTCCGCTCTCGGTATTTTTCGCTCGATCGCTGTACTCGTCGCACTGGCCGCGTGTACGCAAGCCGCGGAACACGCGAACCCTTCGGGAGAGAAACCGTCCGAGACGTCTGGAGTGGTCGCGACGGCCACGCGCGACACGACGAAGGTCGAAACCTCGGCCGGCGAAGCGGCGATACCGTCGAAGCTCGACACCGCGAAATCGAAAGAGGCGGTGCGCGCGCTGTACGTCAACCGCTGGGCGACCCAGAGCCGCAGGCGCATGGCGAAGTTGCTCGCGACCGCCGACTCCACGGAGATCAACGCGTTCGTGCTCGACATGAAGGACGAATTCGGCTTGAACTACAAGAGCGCGAACGCGGACTTTCAGAAGAACGCCGGCACGGCGAGCGTGGCGCATGTGGGACCGCTGCTCGACACGCTCAAGGCGCATCATATTCTCGCGATCGCGCGGATCGTCGTCTTTAAAGATTCAGTAACGGCGCGGGTGCATCCCGAGTGGACGATCCGCAAAGCCGACGGCTCCATCTGGCGCGACAAGAAGGGCATCGCGTGGGTGAATCCATATCACAAGGAGTTATGGGCGTACAACATCGGCGTCGCGGAAGAGCTGGTGAAGATGGGCTTCGGCGAAGTGCAGTTCGACTACATTCGCTTTCCCGAGCCGTATCCGAGCTTGCCGAAGCAGGTGTTTCCCGATGCCGGCACTCTTTCCAAGCCCGATGCGCTTGCCGCCTATCTGAAAGAAGCCAAGGCGCGTCTCAACGCGCTCGGCGTACGTTCGACGGCGGACATTTTCGGGCTGGTCGCGTCGGTCAACGGTGCGCTCGAAGTGGGACAGCAGTGGGAGAAGATCGCGCCGAATGTCGACGTGGTCCTGCCGATGGTGTATCCGTCGCACTATCCGCGTGGCGAGCTTGGCGTGGCGCACCCGAACGCGGAGCCGTACAAGATCATCGTGACGGCGCTCGGCAGCGCGCGCGCCAAGGATAAGAAACTTGGCATTACAGACCCGGAACACGTGCGGCCGTGGCTGCAGGCGTTCACGCTCGGACCGCCGGCGTATGGTCCGGAGCAACTCGAGGCAGAAAAAAAGGCCGTGTACGATGCGGGCTACGACGGGTGGGTGATGTGGAACCCGGGCTCGATCTACGACGTTTTCACGCCGGCGCTCGAAAAGACGTTCGTTTCGCGCAAGAAGAAGTAGCGGCGGCTATTCGGGCGGGAGGTGAGGCGGGGCGATGGGCGGCTTCACGACGATCCTCACCGGGACGAAGTCGTCGCCCCATCGTTTGATCATCACGCCGGCGCTGTTGCCGTCCTTCGTCGCGCGAATGGTGAGTGGCTGGTTCAACGCCGCCCCACACACCGAAAACTTTCCATTCTCGTCGGCCTCGGCTGCTGCGGTAACGCTGCGCGTCATCGTATCGCCGGCAACGATGAATTGCTTCGACTCGATGTCGATGCGCGGAGAGCGAATCGGGGCCCCGCTCTCGTCGACGACGTGCCCGGTGACGACGCCGGTGCCCGGAGCGTATGTCTTGGCGGGGCACATAAGCCGGAACACATCGGCGCGCGGGTACATGCGCAGCTGAATGCGACGGTCGCCGGACAGCGCCATCCCCACGAGGGAGACGGCGGTGGGAACGACGCGGCTCACACCCTCGGAAGCCAACGCGCTATCCGAAGCGAACACCGTGTACACCCCTGGGAAAACGTACGGCAATTTGAAGATACCGTCGTCGTTGGTCACCACTGTGTCGGGGCGGTTGAACATCCACACCCTAGCGCCAGGGAATGGCTCTCCCTTCGGGTCGAGCACGATTCCGACAATCCGAGGCAAGTCGGAATGCCAGCGGGAGCTGTCGGGCCACACGATTTCGGCGACGACGCCGCCCTGCTCGCGGTAGCCGAGTGTGTAGACGTCGCTGCGATCGGGGCGCGGGGGCAGACGATGAGGCAGGTGGTCGGCTGTACTCTGTTGCTCGATTGAAATCGCCGTCGAGAAGATTGACCAACGCTGAATCATCGGCGTGCCGTTCGGCATCGTCTCGAACAGAATTTCTCCGCCGCTTTTCTTTGCCGCGCGCTCGAGACCCGTGTAGTCGAACTGGATTTCACGGAGCGCCCAGCGCGATCGGTCGACCCAGAGCACGCCGCTCACATCGACCATCGTATCGCGTTTCGCGCTGCGAACCGGGTCGAAGCCGAGTCCGATGTCGCCTTGGTGCTTGTCGGTGCCGGCGACGACGCGGAGACAATGCGTTTCCGCGAACGACCGATCGAGCAGCACCTCCTCGTCGGGCGCGAAGAAGGTTCGCTCGCCGTTCGTCTCCTCTTCCATATAGCCTTCCGACGCGAGCTGCCACGCGGGCCGGGCCGCCGAGTACGATCGATCGGCGACGACCTGTTTCGATTCGCTCTTCTGGTGAATTATCCTGTTCTGGATCGGTTCGTAGTCGCGCAAGAATGAGAGGAGTTGTAACCGCGGCCTCGTCACCTGTCGTCCGACCACGCTTGCCAGGAGGGCCGCGCGAACCTGTTCCCAGAGCGCGAGCGCGCCGCCGTTCTCCGCGTCGCCGGGGCAGACGCGCGTGCTCGACGTCTGCACGAGGTCGAGAATGGCGGGGATGCCGCCCATGCGCACGTTGATGACACTGTCATCCAAATTCTTGGATAGCGCGATGTCGACGGGACGAAAGCCGATGTGAATGACGTGCAGACGGGCCGCGGCGGTGCCGCGCGGGAGCTCGTACCGGCCAGAGGGCATTCCGATCGACCGCGCCAACATGCGACCGAGCGAGTCAGTGAGCCACACCACGGCCGCGCCAACTGGCTGACCGGCGGCGCTGTCGCGGACGGTGCCAATGACATGTTGCGAAGCTGCTCTGTTCGCGGCGACGAGCAAAAGCGCCACGACGACAACAGCGCGGCGGATGAACAACGGGCCCCCAAAACCGAGAGATTCTATACTAGAGCGCGGAACGCGAGTCGGAAAGGATAAATCGCGCCATGTGACGCATGCTTACAAGAACTCCTTCAGACCCGCGACAGTTCCACCAGATCTCTCTGCACACCCCGTTCCCGCAGCGGTCAGCCCGGTTTGCCCGCCGCGATCCCCTTCACTGCCTCGATGAGCCTGTCGATCTCCAATTCGCTCGTGTAGCAGCTGCATCCGACCCGAACCACGCCGTCGGGAGCCAATCCAAGCCGTTCTATCACGGTTGTCGCGTAGAAATCACCGTTCGACACGAACAAGCCTTTCTCAGCCAGCGCGATTGCGATGTCGTCAGTCTTTTTGCCGCGGAGTGTGAAGGAGATCGTCGGGGTGCGGGGCGTATTGGGCTTTGGACCGTATAAGGTGAGCCCATCGATTTCGCCGAGCGAATTCCAGAGCTTGGTGACGAGCGCCTGGCCGCGCGTGTGAAGCACGCTATACGTCGCGCGCAAACCGTCGCGACGCGTGCCGCGATGGCCCGTGGAAAGCGAAGCAAGGAAGTCGACCGCCGCCGCCGCTCCGACGATGCCTTCGTGATTTTGCGTGCCGGTCTCGAGTCGTTCCGGCGATTCCTGCGGCGCCGGCTCGAGCCTGGGCGCATCGAGCGCGTCGATCAGCGTGCGCTTGCCCCAAAGGACTCCAATATGAGGACCATAAAACTTGTACGCCGAGCACGCCAGGAAGTCGGCGCCGAGTGCTTCGACGTCGACGAGGTTGTGCGGCGCGTAGTGGACGGCGTCGACAAAGACCTTCGCGCCGGCGGCATGTGCGGCGTCGGCGATGGAGGCAATGTCGGTCACCGTGCCGAGCGCGTTCGACGCGGCGCCGATGGCGAGCAGCTTCGTTCGCGGTGTGATCGCGGTGAGCAAATCGGTTGGGTCGAGGCGACCGTCCTCCGTGCGCATCCTGATCTGTTTGATCGTTACGCCACGTTCCTGCTCGATCGCACGCCACGGAGCGATGTTGGCGTGATGATCGAGCTCGGTGATGACGATCTCGTCGCCCTTGCCCCACTCGCGGCCGAGCGCGCGAGAGAGATGGAAGGTGAGCGTCGTCATGTTCGCGCCGAAGACGATTTCGTCGGCCGCCCCGTTGAGGAATGTCGCAAGCGCTTCACGCGCGTTGGCGATCATCGCGTCAGTCTCGCGGCTCGTCGGGTACTTCCAGTGCGTGTTCGCGTTGTGGTGAAGCAGGTAGTCCTTCACCGCCTCCGCGACGGAGAACGGAACCTGTGTTCCGCCCGGGCCGTCGAGATACGCGACGGGAAAACCATTGTGCGTGCGCTCCATCGACGGGAACTGCATGCGAATTCCCGAGACGCTGGCGACGTCCGTTGCCGTGGGTTCAGTGACGGTGCTGCTCATTTGATTTCGACTCCCGCCCATTGTTCGACCATTTTCACCGCTTCGACGTGATCCGCGATCTCGCCCAACTCCCCGCGCGCAATGCGAAAGAGGTCGGCGGTGAGCTGAATGATCGGAGCGGGAACGCGATTGTCGCGCGCCAACGCCGCGGCGATCGCGATGTCCTTCTCGATCAAGGCGAGCCGGAACGTGCGCGGAAACGCGCGAGTGAGCACGCGTTCGGGGATGAGATTCATCGACGTGTTCGAACGTCCGCTCGACGAGTTGATGACTTCGAGCGCGACACCAGGATCGACGCCTTCCTTCACGAGCGTCGCCAACCCTTCGGCTGTTGAGAGAATGTGAATGGCAAGAAATGCCTGGTTCACGGCCTTCACCGAATCACCGGCGCCGACGCCGCCGCAGTGAACGATCTTTCCGGCAAACGCGTCGATGACTGGGCGGACGCGCTCGAGCGTTTCGGCAGCGCCGCCAACCATGACGGTGAGCGTTCCCTTCTCGGCGCCGATGACACCGCCGCTGACCGGCGCATCGAGAAACTCGGCACCATGCTCGGCCAAGGCCGCGGCAATGTGGCGTGAGGTGGCAGGATCGCCTGAAGTGCAGTCGACGACGACGGCTGCTTTCGCGATTCCAGCGAGAATTCCGGTGGGTCCGTCGAGGAGGCCGCGAACGTCTGGCGACGTGGACAGGCAGGTGATGATGACGTCGGCATCTCTGACGGCGTCGGCCGGCGTGGCGGCCTGTTTGGCACCGAATTCAGCGGAGAATGTCTCAGCGCGCTCGGCGGTGCGGTTCCAGACTGTCAGGGAGAACTTTGCTTCGGCGATGCGTGCGGCCATTGGGCGCCCGATTGCGCCGAGGCCAAGAAAGGCGATGTGCATGCGAAATAAAATACGCGCGGATTAACTTTCGCGCATGATCACTATTGTTCGGATTGCGGGGATGAGTTGTGGGCACTGCGTGACGGCAGTGCGGACGTCTTTGACCGGCGTACCGGGCATTGTTTCCGCGGATGTGGGGATTGGTTCGGCGACGGTCGCGCATGACGGCTCGGTGACCGTAGAGGCGCTCAGGGAGGCGATTGCGGTCGCGGGCTATTCGGTGATCGGCGGCGAGAGTAAGCGCGGCGGTCTGCCCATCCTGTAGCCGGATGCGCTCGGGAATGCGGCTTAGGGGTGCGGATATTCGCCGCTGGTTCCGGCGCGATCACACGAACGGCTGGCGTCAGAAACGACTGCAACCGCAACTGCAACTGCGAACGCGGATGGGACGGACTTGAACAGACAAACGCGGAAACACCCGATTCGGGGGCGAGAATCTTTCGCGAGCATCGGGACGATCCGACTTTTGATTTTTTGTCCCGTTAAAGCCTACGTTCGCGGTTTGCTGTTGCGAGCACTGGATCTTCTTCGAACTCGACGGCGAAATGCGCGCGTCGCTGCTGCGGGTCGACGACTCAACCGCCTCGGGGGGTACAAAGGGACTCGCTGCTCAGACGAACAAAACAATCCGCTTAAATCCGCTTATCAGCTGACCTTAACTGCAACGGCGAATGCGAATATGACGGACATGAGCCGACAAAAACGAACACACCCGAGGCGGCGGCAAGACGCTCTCCCGCGCATCGGGTGTCTCGGTTTTTATCGGTCGTTTATCTGTTAGATCCGCGTTCGCAGTTGCGGAGTCCGAATGGACGTTGGCATGGGGCGATGAAACGCAAAGCTCCGCGTTCCGTCGCGATTCTTGAGTTGATCCACCCTATACGCTCAACTCGGCCGCAACCGGCGCCTCGGCGATCAGCAGCTCGTCGAGACGACTCGCGTCCAGCGCGGTGCCGTCGGGAGCTTCCAAAACGAATCCCATGTCGCGGATCATCTCGTAGTCGGCGTGGGCGGCTTGGCCCGGCGTCGTGAGATAGTCGCCGATGAACATCGAATTCGCCGCGTAGAGCCCCAATGGCTGCATCGAGCGCAGATGCACCTCGCGCCCGCCGGCAATCCGAATTTCCTGCGACGGGAGCAGAAAACGATAGAGCGCCAGGACGCGGAGGCATCGGCGTGGATCAAGGCCCGATCGCGCTTCGAAGGGTGTTCCAGGAATTGGAATGAGGAAATTCACAGGAACGCTCTTCACGCCGAGCTCTCGCAACGACATCGCGAGGTCGATGACGTCGTCGTCGCTCTCGCCCATGCCGATGATGCCGCCGGAGCACGTCTTCATGCCCGACTTCGCCACGTGTTCCACCGTCGCGACGCGATCCGCGAACGTGTGCGTGGTCACGACTTCGTCGGTGAAACGCTCGGAGCTGTTCAGATTGTGGTTGACCTGATCCGCGCCGGCTTCTTCGAGCTGCTTCACGTGATCTTCGGTGAGCAGGCCGAGGCACGCGCACACGTGCATGTTGTGCTTTGCTTTCACCTCGCGAACCGCATCGAGCACCTTGTCGAACACCCGACCGCCCGGCGCGCGACCCGAAATGACCATGCAGAACGTTCCGGCGTTCAAGCTCGCGGCGCGATCGGCGGCGGCGAGAATCTTTTCACGCGCCATGAACGGATACTTCTCGATTTCCGCGAGCGACACGGCCGACTGCGAGCAGTAATGGCAGTCCTCGGGACACAGGCCGCTCTGCGCGTTGAGCAGGAAATGCAAACGGACGCGGTTACCGAAGTGATGACGGCGAACGCGGTACGCCGCGGCAAGTTGGTCGAGGAGCGACTCGTCGGGAGCTTGCAGCACTGCGCGGGCAGCGTCGCGCGAGATGATCTCGCCGGCGAGCGACTGGTCGGCCAGGTTATTCCAGTTTTCGAATGCGATGGGCATTGCTCTCTTCGGTTATCTCTTTCGACGAACGAAGCTCGGTGCGGCGGACAGCAGCACGAGATCGACGACCCCGCAGTCTTCGGCCAACTCGGCCAGGCCTTGAAGATCGTCTACATTGCGGGTCCACGGAAGCGCGACGACCGGGATGGACGGAATCAATTCGCGCAGCGAGGCCAGATTGCCCGACGCGGATTCGTCCGCGGCGGCGCTGGTGAGTTGGGTGAGGACGACCGCGCGAACGGTGAGCCCGCTCGTTGCCGCGGTGCGCAGGGTCAACATCGTGTGATTGAGCACGCCAAGGCGATTGGCCGCGACGACCACGACGTCGAGCGACCAACGGCGGAACAGCTCCGCGAAGGATTCCGTGGGCGTCACCGGAACGAGCAAGCCGCCCGCCCCTTCGACGATCAGCACGTCGGCACCGTTCGAAGCGTTCGCGATGATCTCGTCCAGCGCCGCGAGATCGATAATCACACCGTCCTCGCGCGCGGCGATCAGCGGTGCGACGGGCCGCGTGAGCGTGACGGGCGCAGTTTGCGAGAGCGGTTTCGAATTCCCTGCCGCGCGCGCGATTCGAGCGCCGTCGCGCGACGGGTCGTTTGGCGAGACGCCGGTTTCGATCGGCTTCATTGCGACGACGTTCAGCGCACGCGCGCGCAGCGCCGCGCCAAGCGCGCAGGTGACGACCGTCTTGCCGACGCCGGTATCCGTTCCGGTGACGCCAAGGCGAATCATTGTTCCTCCGCGAAGTCGGCGATCACGTCATACGCGCGCGAGAGGTCCTCGTCGGTCGCGCAGTATGGCGGAAGCAAATACACTGTGTCGCCGAGCGGCCGAAGGAGCACTCCGCGCGCGAGCGCATGTTTTTGTAACGCCGGACCGATTGGGCTGAGATAACCGCTATCCGGCGCGACGAGATCCATCGCGATGATGGTGCCAAGGACGCGGACGTTTTTCACATGCGGGATGCCGGCGAAACCCGCGGCGGCGAGCCGGTGAGAATCCTCGATCGCGCGGCGTCGATCGGCGGACGTCTCGTCCAGTAGCTCGAGTGACGCGAGCGACGCGGCGCACGCGATGGGGTTTGCGGTGAATGAGTGTCCGTGAAAGAGCGTTTTTTTACGATCGGACGATCGAAACGCGTCGAACATGGCCGAGGTCGCGAGCGTCGCGGCGAACGCCATGAAGCCACCGCTCAGGCCTTTCGACAGGCACATGAGGTCGGGCGTGATTCCGGCGTGCTCGCACGCGAACAGGGGCCCAGTACGGCCGAAGCCAGTGAGCACCTCGTCGGCGATGAGCGGAATGCCGTGCCGCGCAGTGATCTCGCGCAGGTCGCGCAACGCGCGCGCGGACCAGAATCGCATGCCGCCCGCACCCTGCACCATCGGCTCGACGATCACGCCCGCGATCTCGGAGCCGCGCGCCGCGACCAGCGTTTCGAACGCCTGAACGACGTCACCGTCGACCGGATCGGGGAGCCGTGCGACCTCGAACAGCAGGTCGCCGAAGGGATCGGTGAACAGGCTGCGACCGCTCACGCTCATCGCGCCGAACGTATCGCCGTGATATGCATTCTCTAATGCGACCACCAGCCGGCGCGGTTCGCCGCGATTGCGCCAGTACTGTAGCGCGATCTTCACCGCAACTTCCACCGCCGTCGACCCGTCGTCGGAATAGAACACGCGCTCGAGCCCCGCCGGCGCGCGTTTTACCAACTCCGCGGCCAGTTTCGCGCCGGGTTCATGGGTGAAGCCCGCGAAAATCACCTGCTCCAACTTCGCGGCCTGCACGGCAATCGCCGCCGCAATCGTCGGCTCGGCGTGTCCGTGCAACGTGACCCACCACGACGAAATCGCGTCGAAGATCGCCCGGCCGCTCTCGTCGTACAGGTACGCGCCGCTCGCGCGCGATATGACGATCGGATCGGCGATCGCGCCGTGCTGCGTGTAGGGATGCCAGACGTGGCGACGATCGGCGTCGCTCACATTGAACCTCTCGCGCGCGTCGGTCATTTGCGCACCAGGTCGCCGAGGGTGCGGGAAAAGCGCGCGATCTGATCGTCGGTATGCGCGGCGCTGATCGTTATGCGAAGCCGCGAGGTGCCATCGGGCACGGTGGGCGGACGCACGGCGCCGACGAGGAATCCTCTCGCGGCCAAGTCCGCCCCGATTTGCATCGTGCGACTCGTTTCGCCGATCAACACCGGAACGATCGGCGATGTCTCGTCGCCCAGCGCATTGACACACTCGCTGCAGAGCCGGCGGCGCATCAGCCGTGCGTTCGCGGCGACCTTCTCGCGCAAGAGCGGCTCCGCGCTGACGACGCCGAGTGCCGCGCGACCCGCTGCGGCCTGCGCGGGCAGCATCGCGGTCGAGAAGATGAACGAGCGCGCGCGATTGAGTAAATACTGAATGAGCGGCGGCGAACCGAGCACGAACGCCCCGGCACCGCCGAACGCTTTGCCGAGCGTGCCGACGACCACTTCGATCTGGCCCTCGAGCTCTGCCGCCGCAATCGAGCCGCGTCCGTTTTCGCCCACGACTCCCACTCCGTGCGCGTCGTCGACGTACGTCCACGCCTCGAATCGACGCGCGAGCCCGGCGATTTGCGCGAGCGGAGCGGTGTCGCCGTCCATCGAGAACAGTCCGTCGGTGATGATGAGCGCCCGCCGCGCTTTCGCTCGATGCGCAGTGAGCAGACCCTCGAGAATATCCGTGTCGGCGTGCGGATACACGTGGACCGTCGCGCGGCTCAGGCGGCAGCCGTCGATGAGCGACGCGTGATTCAGTGAGTCGGCGAAGATGACGTCCTCGCGGCCCACGAGGGCTGGAATCGTTCCGACGTTCGCGAGAAAGCCGCTGGAGAACGTGAGCGCGCGCTCAACGTTGAAGAACTCGGCGAGTGCGCCCTCGAGGGCTTCGTGCTCGGGATTATTTCCGGCGATGAGTCGGGAGGCGGTCGACCCCACCCCCTGTTCCGACATCGCGCGAGCGGCGGCGGCAACAAGTCGCGGGTCCGCGGCAAGTCCCAGATAATCGTTCGAAGAAAAGTCGACCGCGCGGCCGGCGGGCGTTTCGACGTCGGCACCGTGACGTCTCGCCGTGAGACGCAGTGTGCGCTCGAGGCCGAGCGACGCGATCGATGCGAGATCTGTTTTTAGCGCGGCGTCGAGACCGGAGTCGTGAGACATGCCGGAAAGTAAGCGCCTCGTTGCCGCAGGTCAGCGCGCAGATGTGACCCGGCGGGTCGATTTCGCCGCCGCACAAGCCAATGCGATGGTGTTGCACGGTTCCCCTGGGTTCGTGGCGTCCGGCGTGCGCAGAAACTCAGGCTTGGAAGGACATTCGAGCGACGCCGAGCGTTACCCCTCCGCTACGGCGGCGCGCGGGGGGGGGATCCTTGTCGTCGAAAGGGTTGTCGGGTCCCCTGCCGGTTGCGTAAGTTGACGCCGCGACTCACAGGACGGCACCGATGGCGCAACCGCAACGAAATCCAGAAGATCGTGCCGTCGCGGCGCTCCTCGCGCCGGACATCATTGCGTTGCTCGCGGAATCGCCGGCCGACATTGCCGTCGAGACCGAGGAGATCCATCCGGCCGACCTTGCGGATGTCGCCGAGCTTCTCGATCGGGATCAGCTTGGCGCGTTGCTGACGGCGCTCGGCCCGGCGCGCGCGGCCGACGTCCTCGAGTATCTCGACGAAGAGCTGCGCACGGCATTCCTCGAGGCTATCACGCCGCGGCAGGCGGCGGAGTTCGTCTCGGCGATGACCCCGGACGACCGCGCCGACGCGCTCGAGGAGATCGACGAGGAGCAGGTTCAGGAAATTCTCTCGGAGATTCCGACGGAGGCTCGTCGCGAAACCGAAAAGTTGCTGGCGTACGACGCGGACACCGCCGGCGGATTGATGACGACGGAGTTCGTCTCGGTGTCGTCGGATATGACGGTTGAGGCGGCGCTCGAGAACGTGAGGCAGGTGGCGCGCTCGGGAAAGAAAGAGGCAATGAACGTCATTTACGCGACGAACCCGGAAGGCCGGGTGGTCGGTGTGATGTCGTTGCGTGAATTGCTCGCGGCTCCGGCGGGCGCGAAGGTGAGCGACATCGCGTGGACGGAGGTGGTCAGCGTCACTCCGCAATCCGACCGCGAGGAAGTAGCGCGCGTGATCGCGAACTACGACATGCTCGCGGTGCCCGTGGTCAGCGAGTCGGGGCACGTGATGGGCGTGATCACGGTCGACGACGTCATCGACGCGATGCAGGAAGAGCAGACGGAAGACGTCCAGAAGTTGGGCGGCATGGAAGCGCTCGACGAGCCGTATTCGACGATCTCGTTCTGGCGCATGATCAAGAAGCGCGCGGGTTGGCTCAGCGCGCTGTTCCTCGGCGAGATGCTCACGGCGACGGTTCTCGGCGCGTATCAGAACGAGATCGACAAGCAGACGCTGCTCGCCTTGTTTCTCCCGTTGATCATCAGCTCGGGCGGCAACTCGGGGTCGCAGGGAACGTCGCTATTGATTCGGGCGCTGGCCTTGAGAGAAGTGACATTGAAGGATTGGTGGCGCGTTGCAGTGCGCGAGTTGGCGACGGGCGTGGCACTCGGGGGGATTCTCGCCATCATCGGGTTCACTCGCATCGAGCTGTGGCAAAAGTTCCACGATATGGGCTGGCCGTTCCAGAATTACGACATGACGTTGGTGAGCGGGGTCGAGGTGTTCCATGCGGGGCAGCACCACTTGCTCGCCCTCACCGTGGCCGTGTCGCTGCTCGGCGTCGTGATCTTTGGTACGCTTGTGGGATCGATGCTGCCGTTCGCGTTCCGTCGATTGGGGTTCGATCCGGCGAGCGCGTCGGCGCCGTTCATTGCGACGTTCGTCGATTTTACGGGCTTGATCATCTACTTCAACGTCGCTTTGCACATTCTGTTGCGATAAAGAAGGCTTTCGACCAATGCTCGGGGTGCGCTGGAAGATTTCGCAGCTCGTGTCGAGTCGCGGTTGGACGGATGGGCTGCGCCCCAGGATGCGGGAGCGTGGTGCCCTCCTCGCGACATGGCAATACTGCCGATACAGCCTGGCAGTATTGCCACCGGCTCGCGATCCGGGCACCACGCTCCCGCATCCTCCCACCGCCGGTTTGTAAGTCGTGAGTCACGCCGATTCGCGGGTCGCCTGCGTTGATCGAAACCGTCAGCCGCGATTAGCTTTCGCGACAACCGACGAGACTACAATGGAAAAGCTCACATTTACGATCGAAGGCATGACCTGCGAGCACTGCGTGCGCGCGGTCCGTGGACGACTCGAGAGCACGCCGGGCGTGAAGGTCGACGACGTACAGATCGGCACGGTGCAGCTCGAGTACGATCCGGCCAAGACGAACATCGACGATCTCGAAATGGCGATTGCTGACGAGGGCTACACGGCGTTCGTCGCGGACTAAATAGCGACCGACGGCGGCCGGCGTCGACGCCTAGTCGCCGACGCCGGCTGGAATGCGCTACTCGCGCGTGCGAGGAACCGCGACGTCCTCGTCGTCGAACACGCTGATGATTCCGTCTTCGAGCCACGCGTACTGGCCGCTCATCGCCCCCTGCGCGACGCGATACGTCTCGGCGTCGTGCGTGCCG
>JBDTAE010000015.1:0-3446 GCA_039924785.1 Gemmatimonadaceae bacterium
ACTTTTTTCAAGCGGTCGCACTGCTCGAGCAGCTGCTGCCAGACCGCGCGGCGGTCGGCGAATTCGCCGAGCCGTCTGATGAAGTGGTGCGGTTCAGGACGCCGGCGACGGTGGGGTTTCCCGCGAGCGCGATTCAGGCGCTCGAGGAGCCGACGGACGACGATCAGGCGCGGATGACGGTGAATTTCATGGGGCTTGTTGGTCCCCAGAGCACGCTGCCGCTGGACTACACCCTTTACGCGGCTGGCCGAATTCGCGCGGGTGATCGCGCGCTCAAGGATTTTCTTGGGATCTTCGAGCATCGAATGATCTCGCTGTTCTATCGGGCGTGGGTTCGGTCGCACGCGGTGGTGCGGCACGCCGACGGCACCGATCGCGACTGGCTCACGAAGTACATGTTGAACGTGGTCGGCTTGGGTACGCCGGGTCTCCAGGGGCGGCTTCCAGTGCCCGATGAGGCGTTGGTGTACTTTGGCGGGCTGCTTTCGCTGCCGTCTCGTCCGGCTGCCGCGCTGGAGCAGTTGGTGAGCGACTACTGGGGTGTTCCCGTCGAGGTGAAACAGTTCGTGGGAGCGTGGTATCCGCTCGAGCGCCGGGCGCAGACCGCGTTGGGTGAGAACTCGTCGTTTGGCGACGCGGCCGGGCCGGCGGAGGGTGGTCTCGGCTTCGGGGCGGTGGCCGGCGATGAGGTGTGGGATCAACAGGGCCGGATTCGGCTTCGCATCGGCCCCCTCACGCGCGGGCAGTACGATCGCTTTCTTCCAGGCGGCGACGCGCACGAAGCCCTTCGCGCGCTGACCAGGTTTTTTGGCAACGATCAATTCGATTTCGAAGCGCAGCTCGTTCTTGCCCGAGAGGAAGCGCCGCAGTGCCGGCTCGACGCCGACGATGCTCCGCTCGCACTTGGTTGGGGGACGTGGCTGCGGACAGCGCCGCTGGACCGTGATCCGGACGATACGGTCGTCTCGCTCCAGGGCGCGTTGTAGTTAGAGTTTGCTCATAAATCAACTGTAGTCACGCCGTTCACACCGTCGCACACGAGGCGTTCCAATGGCCGTCAATCTTCGCGCACTTATCGGCAAGCTCAATCACACGACTCGGAGCGCCGTGGAGGGCGCGGCGGGGCTGTGTCTGTCGAGAACCCACTATGACGTCGAGATCGAGCACTATTTGATGAAACTGTTGGATACGACCGACGGCGACATGGCGGCGATTCTCAAGCAGTATGGAATCGACCGCTCGCGTCTCTCGTCGGAACTGTCCAAGAGCCTCGATCACCTCAAGACCGGCAACGCCCGCACGCCGGCGGTCAGCCCGCACGTCGCCAGCATGTTGAGCGAAGCGTGGACCATCGGCTCGCTCGATTACGGGGCCACGCAGGTTCGCACCGGCCATACGATCATCGCGCTCCTCGCCAACGAAGAGCTGGCGCGACTCACGCGCGACATCAGCAAGGAGCTCTCGAAGATTCCCGTCGAGACGCTGCGAAAGGACTTTACGGCCATCACGGCTGATTCGGCCGAGGAAGCGGGAGCGACGTACGCGGCGGCGGGCGGCGCAGGTCCCGCGCAGCAAGCCGGCGAAGGCCAGCGGCCTGGCGGCGGCAAGACGCCGAACCTCGACGCCTACACGGTGAACCTCACCGACCGCGCCAAGTCCGGAAAGATCGACAGCGTGCTCGGTCGCGACTTCGAGATCCGGCAGGTTGTCGACATTCTGCTTCGCCGTCGCCAGAACAATCCGATCCTCGTCGGCGAGGCGGGCGTGGGCAAGACGGCGGTCGTTGAAGGATTCGCATTACGAATCGCGAATGGCGATGTGCCGCCGCCGCTTCGCAACGTCACCCTGCGCACGCTCGACCTCGCGCTGCTGCAGGCAGGTGCCGGCGTGAAAGGCGAGTTCGAGAATCGGCTCAAGGGCTTGATCGATGAGGCGAAGAATTCGCCGACACCAATCATTCTCTTCATCGACGAAGCGCACACGATGATCGGCGCCGGCGGCGCTGCGGGTCAGAACGACGCAGCCAATCTGCTCAAGCCGGCGTTGGCGCGCGGCGAGTTGCGCACCATCGCCGCGACGACGTGGAGTGAATACAAGAAGTACTTCGAGAAGGATCCGGCGCTGGCCCGCCGGTTCCAACTCGTGAAAGTGGAAGAGCCGAGCGAGGAGGTCTGTTTGCAAATGATGCGCGGACTTCTTCCGTCGCTCGAGGCGCACCATCAGGTTCGCATTCTCGACAGCGGTCTCGACGCCGCGGTGCGTCTTTCGCATCGCTATTTGGCGGACCGCCAACTGCCCGACAAGGCCGTCAGCATTCTCGACACCGCGTGCGCGCGCCTGGCGCTCGGTCTGAGCGCCACGCCGCCGGCAATCGAAGCTGCGACGCGCCGTATCGAAGACCTCGCGGTCCAGAAACGTGTGCTCGAGCGTGAAGTCGCCGTGGGCGCAAACCACCAGGAACGGCTCGCGGAAATCGAACAGGAGCGCGTCAAGAGCACCGCTGAGCTATCGGCGTTGACCGAGCGGTTCGAGAAGGAACGCGGTCTGGTCACTGAAATTCGCGACATCCGCGCCAAACTCGAGCAACATCACGCCGGAACGCAAAAACACGACAACGCGGCGGAAATTCGCGCCCGGCTTGTGACGCTCGATGCGGAACTCGAGGCGCTTCAAGGCGAGAATCCACTCATGCGCGTTTGCGTGGACGGATCGATCGTCGGCGAAGTGCTCGCCGGTTGGACGGGCATTCCGGTCGGCAACATGCTGCGAGACGAAATGGACGTCATCCTCGGCCTCGAGGGACACCTCGGTGCGCGCGTCATCGGGCAGGCGACGGCGCTTGAGCAGATCAGCCGTCGCGTTCGCACGTCGAAAGCCGGCATTGAAGATCCGCAAAAGCCCAAGGGCGTGTTCATGCTCGTTGGCCCGTCGGGCGTCGGCAAGACTGAAACCGCGCTCGCAATCTCCGACCTGTTGTACGGCGGTGAGCAAAATCTCATCACGATCAACATGTCGGAGTTCCAGGAATCGCACACGGTGTCGACGTTGAAGGGATCGCCGCCGGGATACGTCGGCTACGGGGAGGGTGGCGTGCTCACCGAAGCCGTGCGCCGGCGTCCGTACTCAGTGGTGTTGCTCGACGAGGTCGAGAAGGCGCACCCCGACGTGCTCGAGCTGTTCTTCCAGGTATTCGACAAGGGCCGTATGGAAGACGGTGAAGGCCGCGAGATCGATTTCAAGAATACGATCATCATTCTCACGACCAACGCGGGCACCGAAACCATCATGACGCTCACGGCCGATCCGGAAACGGCGCCGTCGGCGGAGGGGTTGGCCAAGGCGCTTAAGCCTGAGCTCGACAAGACGTTCAAGCCGGCGTTCCTCGGCCGCATGGTCATCATTCCGTACTTCCCGGTGCGCGACGAGAACCTCAAGCAGATCGTGCG
>JBDTAE010000016.1:0-8581 GCA_039924785.1 Gemmatimonadaceae bacterium
CACGATCGATCTTGCCGCGTAGCAGCGTCGTGAGGAACTGCCACATCTCGCCGCGTTCGACGGTGACGTCGCCGTCCATGAACGCCTCGCCCAACCCGAGATTTCCCTCGCCGAGGACGCGGGCGAAAAAATGGTTGCGATGAATGGCGAGGACGACCGAATCGGGACCGTCGAGCGCCGCATTCCCCGCGACGACGTCTTCACCGTCGATGATGAAGTGAATCGCCGCGTCGGTGATGTTGGCGTCGAGAAGATCGAGAAAGAGATCCTTGGGCGTGCGGCCGCGACCGCGTGGCGGGCGCGATACAGGCGCACATACGGGAACGCGCGCGTGGGGCGGGAAATCGACCTCGTTCGCCGGTTGCTGCGTAGGCGCGCTCATCGGCTCGAGACGTTGCCAACGTCGTGATAAATGTCGTCGCGACTCGGCGGCAGACCCGACATTCCGTTGGGCAGCGGTCGGCACAGCAGCACCTGGTTGAGACTCATCCATCGCTGCTCGAACCGCGGGGGAAATGCGGCGAGGTAGATACGAAACGCGCGATACGCCGGTTCGCCGACGAGCGCAATCACTTCGTCCTTTTTCGCGTCGCATCGCGCGAGCCACTGGCGGAACGTCGTCGCGTAGTGCTCGCGCAAGTTCTCGACGTCGCGCACTTCGAGCCCGACACGCTCCGTGTTCAACACCACCTCGCCGATCGTCGGCATCTCGGCGTCGGGGAACATGTACTTCTGAATGAATTCGTTGTGTTGGCGGAGCACCTTACCGGTGCCGCGATCTCCTGGATACTGCGGCCGTTCGAGAACGGTGGTGATCAGGTGGTTCAAGAACAGCCCGCCCGGCTCGAGCATACTATAAACTTTCGAATAGACCTCGGTCAGCCGCGCGACGCCGACGTGCTCCACCATGCCAACCGCCGTCACCTTGTCGAAGCGACGCGCGTCCTCGATGTCGCGATAGTCGCGAACGTCGGCCACGCAATTGTCCGAAATACCCGATCGCTTGAACCAGTCGTTCGCGTACGCCGCCTGCTCTTTGCTCAGCGTGACGCCGTATCCGACAACGCCGTATTTCATCACGGCATATCGCAACAGCCCGCCCCATCCGCAGCCAATGTCCAGAAGACGATCGCCCTTTTTCAGACGAAGCTTTCGACAGATGTGTTCGAGCTTGTCGCGCTGCGCCTGATCGAGATCGTCGTTGCCACGGCGAAAATACGCGCACGTGTACTGCATGTTTTCATCGAGCCACTGCTCGTAGAACTCGTTGCTCGTGTCGTACGTGAACGCGAGCGCGGCCGCGTCGCGATCCTTGCTGTGGCGAAAGAAGTAATGCGGCAGTTTGCGCCACGCCGGAATCGACGCGGGCGCTTCAGGATGCCCGCTCACGGTTGACGGCAGTGACATGACGAGCCGCATCAGCTTCGCTTTCGTGCCGACCGACTTGAGTCGTTCTTCGATCGGATCGGACAGAGTGGTCGCATACTCGAGATCGCGTTCGACGTCGTAGTCCTGTCGAATGAACGCTTCGGCGAGATTCAGCTCCGTTGGCGGGATGAACATACGCCGGAGCGCGCCCGGATGCGTGAGCACGATCGTGAAACGCGGAGCGACCGGAGGACTCTCCGTGCTTCCATCCCACAGCCGCACCGCGAAATCGCGGCCGGAGATCGGTCCGAACAACAGACCAAGAATTTCGCGCGTCGTGGTGACGGCGCGCGCGTCGCTTTCCGGCTTCAATGGCGAGGACCCCAAAGACTGCCGTTCGCGGACGGGTGCGACATTCGCTGCCATCGATCCCCCCTAAAAGATGCCAAGCGCCTAGCCGATTCTTTTTTTCGAGGCGCAAAACTACGAATCCCCCGAACACTCGGCAATTGCAACCCGTCAGTTATAGTTCGGCCGACCTCTGCCGCGCGATGGCGCAGGTCACACTAATTACGGCCGAGCACGCTTGCTGAGCTCGTAAATTCGCTTGGTCCAGGCATCAGGAGCCAGGAGGCTGCATGCGACCAGAGTGGTAACGCCACTCCCGCGCGAAAGAATCCAAAGTGCCCGAGTCGCGAGAGTCCGAACGAACTCTGGTCGATTTGCTCGAGCCGGATGCTCGCGTTCGCATACCACGACACGAGCGCCGCGACCGACGCTCTCGGAGCGAACGGGTCGCCGTCAATGCTGAGCGCGAGGAGCGAGCCGGTAAAGCGGTCGAAGTACGGTCGAAGCGGGGTTCCCCTCTCGTCGACCATATAGTCGCGGTTCCGGCACCAGCGCGCCCACTCGAGCGCCACGCCGGCCGGAAGGTCTTCGCCGAGACCCAGCCGGCGTGACGGGAAATATCCGAGCGCGCGCGACAGCCCCGGAACGAGCACGTACCACAACAGCGCGTTGGCGTACCGTCGTGGACGTGGCCAATGTCCCCACCATCCGCTCTGCGCTCCAACGGCGAGCATCGCTGTCACGCGATCCGCGTTTGGCGCGAGACCGAGCAGCTGTCCTCCGACGCTATGGGCGACGATTCGAACCGGTCGCTCAGGAAATTGGTCGCCGAGCCAGTCGATCATGGCCGCGAGATCGAGGGTTCCCCAGTCGCGCATGGTCGCGTGATACCCGCGGAGACTCGGGGGACGGGAATCTCCAATCCCGCGGTAGTCGTAGGTCGCGACGACGAACCCCTTCGTCGAAAGAAAAGAGGCGAAGTCGTGGTAGAAACGCCGGCGAACGCCGGTCGCGGAGTTGATCAGGACTGCTGGTGTGTCGCGCACCGGCACGTTCGGTTCGAACAGCGACGCGCCGAGAACGGCGCCATCGAGCGCAGCCACAGAATGCTGAGACACCCGCGTCTCGGTGGGCGTCATGTCTTCTGTAAAGAGTATTTACTCAACACGCAACCCGCCGCGCTGCGAGGTCGCGAGCGCGCACCGATTTACGCTCGCACCGAAAAGATGGCGATCTCGGCAGGTCTGGTTCTTGCCCCTCCTCGCGGCACCACTCGAGGAGATCGCAATGCGCATTGCCGGAATCATCTTGATCGTCGTTGGCGTCATCGGGCTCGTGTACGGTGGAATCACGTATACCCGCCACAAGGATACTGTACATCTGGGGCCGATCAGCGCGAGCGTAGACCAGAAGCAAACGATCCCGATCTCGCCGATACTCGGCGTCATCGCGCTGGTTGCCGGCGTTGGTCTCGTCGTTGGCGGGAGCCGGCGGCGCGCCTAGCGGGCCCAGGCGGGCTTCCCTGAAGGCGCGGCGCCATCGCTGGGTGTGACGAGGGCCGGTTTTCCCCAAACCCTCAACGAAATGCCCTCCGGGTGCGAATATTGGGTGTCCACTCGCCCCGCGACGTTCACACCCCCCTCATGTATACTCGCGAAGAAGCCAAAGCTCTCGTCGACAAAGTGCTCGCCCTGGGACCGGCGGCCAAAGTCGATTCCGTCGAAGTAAATCTCACCGGTAGCGAACGATCCGGCACCCGCTGGGCCAATTCGTCAATCACCACAAACCTCGTACAGTACGACCGCCAAATCACGGCGACCGTTCGCGTCGGCCAGAAACAAGGCAGCGCGAACACGCATGATTTCACCGACGCCGGCCTTCAAAAAATGTTCGACGAAGCGGTCGCCGAAGCCGGCAAGGCGAACGACAACGCGAACCTTCTCGCCCTGCTCGGTGCGCAGGAATACATCCCGGTCGACGGTGCAATGCCCTCGATGATCGCCTACGGTCCGGCTGAGCGTGCGCGAATGGTGAAGGACAGCATCGATCTCGCGGAGAAGATGGGCGTCGTTGGCGCCGGCTTCATTCCGAAGAACGACGTCGCGACCTGCGCCGCCAACTCGAAGGGACTCTTCAACTACTATCGATCGGCCGAGATGGGCTTCTCGCTGACGTGTCGTATGGCCGATGGCACAGGCTCCGGTTGGGCCGGCACCACGGGCGTGAAAGACATCAGCACCGTCGACGCGAAAGCGCTCACGACGGTCGCGTCGAACAAGGCGCTCAAGAGCCGCAAGGCGAAGGCGATCGAACCCGGTCGGTACACGGTCATCCTCGAGCCGCGCGCCAACGCGCGATTCCTCTCACTGTTGCTTGGCATCTTCAATCCGAACGGCGGTGGTTTTGGTGGTGGTGGCGGCGGCGGCGGCGGTGGTCCTGACGGACCTCCGCCGGGAGCCGGTGCCGGCGGTCCGCCTGGCGCCGGTGGAGCTGGGGGAGGAGGTGCCGGCGGCGGTGGTGGCGGTGGCGGCCTCTTTGGCGGCGGCATCGGTTCGCCGCAGTCGTACATGGCGAACAAGAAGGTGGGCGACAAGTTGTTCAGCGAGCTGTTCACGCTGAAGAGCGACATCGGCAACTCCGTGCTCCGTCAGTCGACGGCGTTGAACGACAACAAGCCCGCCAAACCCGTCACGTGGGTCGAGAAAGGACTCCTCAAGGCATTCGGCCCGAATCAGGGCGCAAATACGAATCAGAGTCTTTTTATGGAGGGAACCGATCTTTCGATCGAAGACATGATCAAGCAGACGCGCCGCGGACTGATCGTCACGCAGTTCTGGTACATCCGTGGCGTGCCGTCGCAGGAGCAGCCGCTGCTCAACACCGGCATGACGCGCGATGGTCTCTTCCTCATCGAGAACGGCGAGATCATCGGACCCGTGCAAAACTTCCGCTGGAACATGTCGCCAATCGTCGGCTACTCGAATCTGTCGCTCGTCGGCAAGTCGGTTCCGATGGACACGGGCGAGGGATTCAGCGCGTCGAACGCCGCGTTGGTTCCGCCGGTGCGGATTGAAGAGTTCTACATGACGTCCATCTCCCCCGCGGTCTAAGACTCCAATTAGAGAATTGATACTATGACGTCACGCAGAGATTTCATTCGCGGCGTGGGAGCGAGCGCCGCGCTGACCGCACTCTACTCGCACGACATGATCGCTGAAATTCTGGCGACGTCGCCGAGCGGCCGGGTGCTTGAGACGCGGTTCAAGGGGCTCGCCGATATCGCGCTCGCCGAGGGTAAGGCGGCGGGCTGCAGCTATACCGACATTCGGTTCACGCTGAACGCGACGCCGCCCGGTGCGATGATCAACTATCGCGCGGACGCGCCCGATGGTGGCGCTCGCGGCGGTAAAGGCGGTCGCGGCGCAGCCGGTGGTGGTGGACGAGGCGGAGGTGGCGGGGGTGGGCGTGGTCGCGGCGCGCAGATCACTGAAATCCCCAGCGACACCGCGCGCGTCGCGGGTGGACTCGGCGTCCGTGTGGTGCACAGCGGCGTGTGGGGATTTGCGTCGAGCCCAATCGTCACGGAAGACGAAATTCGTCGCATCACGCGCGTCGCGACTGAGGTCGCGAAAGCGAGCGCGATCGCGAAGAGAACGGATCTCCAGTTGGCGCCGGTGCCGGCGTACGTTGCCAACTTCGTGACACCGATGACGAAGCCGCCGTTCTCCGTCTCGCAGGTCGACAGGACGGCGTGGGCGCAGAAGGTGGTCGACAATGCCAAGGGCGTTGCCGGCGTCACGGCAGTTAACGTATCCGCGAATCACGGCTACGAGTGGCGGTACTTCGCGTCGAGCGAAGGCTCGTACATCGAGCAGGAGCTGTATTCGCTGACGCCGACGCTTGCCATCACCGCAAAAGTCGGCGACGTCACGCGCACGCGAAACTACGTTGGCGTGGCGGCGATGGGCGGATGGGAAATCGCGGAACAAACGGACTTCGTCGATGCCGCCGAGCGTGTGGCGCATGAAGCCGTCGAGATGTGTACGGCGAAGCTCTATGGCCAGAGCGGATTGCGCGATCTCATTCTCTCGCCGTCGCACGCGATGCTGACGATTCACGAAATCGTGGCGCACGCTACGGAAATCGATCGCATCGTCGGCTACGAAGCGAACTACGCCGGCACAAGCTTCGTCAAGATTTCCGATGTTGGAAAACTGAAATACGGCTCAAAGCTGATGAACATCACCGCCGACAAGACCGACAATGGACTTGGCTCCGTGGGCTACGACGACGACGGCGTGAAGTCGCAGAAATTCCCGATCATTCGCGACGGCATCCTCGTGGGTCTGCAGACCAATCGCGAAACGGCGCATCTCCTCGGTGAGAACTCGAGCCGCGGCTGTACGTTCGGCAACTCGTGGCGCGACTATCCGTTCCTCCGCATGCCCAACGTTCACCTGGAGCCTGGGCCGGACAACTCACCGACGCGCGAGCAGCTCATTGCCGACGTAAAGGACGGCGTGATGATCGACGGTCGCGGCAGTTATTCGATCGACCAGCAGCGATATAACGGCCAGTTCGGCGGGCACATCTTCTGGGAGATCAAGAACGGCAAGATCACGCGTCAGGTGACCGACGTGACGTACAACGCCATCACGACGGACTTTTGGGCAAACCTCGATGGCATGACTGGACCGAAGGAATATCTGAAGTTCGGCACCGGCGGCGATGCCAAGGGTCAACCCACGCAGACGAATTCCATCTCACACGGCTCGCCGTGGTTGTGCATTCGCAAGATGATGGTAGGCGCCGCGTTCGACTGAGATTCGAGTTCGACTGGGCGCGGCCGGTATCCTTGGCGGGAGACTCAGGTAGTCAGCGTGCGAGGGACACCGAGGCGCGGCGCGGCTGGCCCCATCATGCAACAATCTGTTGCGGATGTCCGACACTCGAGTTGTGTGGCGAGTTCGGACGCCGAAGACGCCAAAGTTCTATCAGACAATCGGTTGCGCACTGAAACGGCGAGCGACCTCAGGCTGGCGGCATTATTGCTCTGGGGGCGTGTCGTGTTGACGCGATTGGCAATACTTACCCGGAGAGAATGATGCATCGCAATTCCCCCGTTGGCGGTCTAACGCGAGCAGGCATTGCGATGCTGTTCGCCGTTGCCGTTCCCCGCCCCACAGCTGCCCAAGTCACGTCATACACCAATCAGTCGCTGTTCGCGATCGCGGCTGGTTCCACCACGCTGTTCACGTTCGAGGACTTCGCTTCGCTGACCGTGCTGACCACCCAGCTTGCCCCGCGCGGCATCGCAACGGTGACGGCGAAGGACGAAGGGGGCGGCACGGTGGACGCTGTAGTGAGGTCCGACGCGAGCATGCCGTATCCAATGTTCACCGCTGGACTGCTTCCGTCCGAAACGAACTTCCTGAGCGTTGACATGTCGGCCCCGACCTATGCGCACGGGTCTCTGTTCTTCCATTTCGTATCGTCTGTAACGGCCATTGGTGCTTTCATCGCCGATAATACGCCGATCGGAAATTTTGGAATTGAGTTGTTCGATGGCGCGACCGACCTTGGCACAACCGCTTTCGGGCCGGAGAGGCTTCCGGACTCGTTCGTGGGTGTGACGAGTACCACCGCCTTCACCGACGCGCGCTTCTACGCCCTTTCTTCTGGTGATTCCTGGGGGCTCGACAATCTCGAGATGGGTTCCACGATGGGCTCCACCGCGACCCCGGAGCCGGCCAGTTTGGCGCTTACGGCAACCGGCCTCCTGGCGATTGGCGGAATGGTCCGTCGTCGTCGGCAGTCGACGAAGGCGTAAGAACGAGTCGCCTCCATGATCAAAGGCGCCACCCTAAATCGGTGGCGCCTTTTTTTCTCCGCCCTTCCAGCGTGATTCGCTCATGCCCTTTGGCATGATGCGTTTGGGCGACATCGATGCGCGTCGCCGCGGCGATCGATCGTATTACCGCTACTCGGCATGCTGTTTCGTCCAACCGACGATCGCGCCGCAAAGTGGATTGCCCGTAAACTTGAGCGGGCGTGGATGAAAGGTATCAAATACTTCAATTGTAAAGACATTCGGATTCGGGTATGCCGCGTCGACCTGATCGAGAATGCTCACGGACGTTCCGGCGTGCAGTTCTTCATGGCCGTTGACGAAGAACGTGGGAAAGCACCTGATTTGAGAAAGTCGCTGGTGTTCTTCGTCCGTCGCTAACGCAAGAATCGCGGCAGTTGGCCGCATCGTAAATCGCTTGACGAATCCGCACCTAAGCCGTGATGATCGTGGCGGCCCAAGCGGGGGCACTACGAAATCCACCGTCCATATCGAACGGCAACCGCATGGGCGCGCCTTATCGCATGCCCGCGTTGCCCAATGCTCCGACCCCGCCGACGATGGGAATCGAGAACGATGAATGCTCGAGATCGACCGTAAGCTCTGTTCCCGCGCGCGGCCACAGAGTGAATTCACGATCGCTCGACATGATCATCACCGCAAGTTGCTTCCCCGCCGGAATGAATTCATCGTCCGGCTGCAAATCGAATGTGAGATCGTAGAATTTGCCCGGGACGAGCCTTTCGCCGGGGAGCTTGGAGTCGTAGTTCCCGCCTTTCGTGAGCGATCTGTAGTTCTGGATATCCGCCCACCCGCGCGTGACCAGGCCGGCATGACTCTGCGAGCCGACACGCGTTGAATCGTAGGGAAGCATCACGAGCCAGACGCTGAGGTTCGCCGCCGCCGCGCTCGACGAAACTCTCAAAGTCACCCGTGGCGTGCCGGAGATGTGGACGGTGTCGCTGAACGCGGGCGTCGCGTAGAGCAGTCTGTTCGATGATTGCGGCAGCATCGCAT
>JBDTAE010000017.1:0-10613 GCA_039924785.1 Gemmatimonadaceae bacterium
TGGGCGCGAACAAGTCGCTGCGCGAGCGCTGGCTCGGGAATCAGAAACGCGCGCGCGATCTCGCGAGTGCTCAGTCCAGACAATGTCCGTAGTGTCAGCCCAACCTGCGCCTCCCGGTTTATCGCAGGATGGCAACACGTGAAGATCAGGCGCAACTGGTCATCCGGCAAATGCTCCAACGATTCGTTGTCGAATACGTCCGTCGGGAGCGTCGCTCGGCCCAGCTCGTAGCGAATCGCCGACTCCTGGTCTGACCGCGTGCGGGCGCGCCGCGCGCGGTCGATCAACTTGCGCTGTGCGGCCGCGGTGATCCACGCGGCGGGGTTCGTGGGAATTCCCGCGACCGGCCACGCGGCGAGCGCGGACGCGAACGCATCCTGCAACGCTTCTTCGGCCGTGTCGAAGGAACCGGACAGCCGAATGAGCGTCGCGAGGATTCGGCCGGACTCTCTCCTGAAAACGGTCTCGATGGCGGCGGCTGAGTCGCCAGTCACTCGCGAGATCTCATTTCCTGAATCGGTCTGATCTCGACGCATTCATCGTCGCTGTCGGACGTTCTCGGAATCCTCTTCGCCCACGCGATCGCGTCATCAAGGTCCGTGCACTCGAGGATATAATAGCCCGCCAACTGTTCCTTCGTGTCGGCGAACGGCCCATCAGTGATAAAAAGGTGCTCGCGCTTGCCTCGAACGGTCGTCGCCGTGCATGCGGGCTTCAGAGGAGCCGCGCCTCCGAATACCCCGCGCTCCTCCGCTTCGTCCATGATCGCGTGATGCGTGACGGTTGCCAGCTGGAGATGGGCCGCTGTCTCGGCACCTTCCGTTGCATAGATGAGAAACATGTAACGCATGAAATCTCCCGTTCAATGATCACGGCTCGCGATGGCACCCGCGATTCGAGTGCTCGGCGGGGCGTGATTCGACGTTCAACTAAACGACGTTCGATCTTGGCGAAATCGACTGTCGAATTTCGAATTCCGGCACGTCGTATGTTCGACCGCGAGCAACGTTGAGCGCGGCGATACCCTTTTGAGCAATGGAGTGATGCCTCTATGAAGAACGCGCGACAGGTTGCCTGTTCGGCTCTACTCGTCATGGTCTCGGCGGCACCGTGCAGCGCGCAGGCGCAACCGGTTGCGGGAGCCGAGCGCTCCGGACTGGAGCAATGGCCCCGTGACCTCGAGACCACTTTGGCCCTCAGCGCGGCACCGCCCTACTTGCGGCCGGATGCCACAGTGTACGTGCTCGATCCCGCCCAAGGATACGTGCTCGCGAAGAAGGGATCAAACGGTTTCACCTGCTACGTGCAGCGCACGGACTACACCCGCGCCTACTTTCGCCAAGACTATGTCGTGCCCGAGTGTCAGGATGCCGAGGGCTCGCGAACGATCGCGCCGGTGGAGTTCGAGGTTGAGCGCTTGCGAGCAGAAGGAAAGCTGAGTCCGGACGACATCCGGCACGTCGTCGCCGAAGGATTCCGAGTCGGTGTCTATCACTCGCCGTCCCGCCCGGGCATCGCGTACATGCTCGCTCCCGTGGCGCAGCTGAATGGCGGACCCGGCGCGCTTGTGACGGTGCCGATGAACATGCCACACGTCATGTTTTTCGCCCCAAACCTCTCGAGCGGCGACGTTGGGGGCGGACCGCTCATGGGAACTTATCCGTACATCGTCAACAGCGGGCCAATGGCGTACATGATCGTCAACATCGGTGAAACGGAGAAGGCTCGAATCAATCGCGAGTCGCGCAGCCTTTTGAGTCAAGCATGCGCCTACCGTGCGTACCTCTGCCTGCACGAAAGTGAATCGGACCACGGTGCCCGCTGAGGTTCCGTCGTCGCGCGGCGTTTCGATGTTCGTTCACGCGATCCGTCGACACCGGGTCACGTTCAACCCTACCGGAGAGAAGAGATGTCTGAGTCCACTTTGAATATTGTGCAGGCGTATCTTGGCGCCTGGCAGCGCAAGGACGTCGCGGCGATTGCCGAGCTCCTTGATGCTGACGTGCACTTCGTTGGCCCGATGATGGATGTGACCGGTCGCGATCAGGTCATCGCGTCGACCGACCGAATCATGTCGATGCTGCGTGAGTTCCGCGTGCGACACACGTTCGTGTCGGGCGACCGGGCGATGTTTGCGTACGACTTCATCTGTGAGCCACCGATCGGGACGTGCCGTACTGCCGAGATGATCGAGATCAACGCCGGACGAATCCATGCCATCGAACTTTTCTATGACGCACGGCCGTTCGAGCAGATCGCGCGGCGCTCACCTTGACCATTCGCTAACGTTCGAACGCGAGCGCGGGTCGGGAGGCAAAGGCCGTGCGCCGTCGGGCCGCCTGGGAGCTCTCACGGATTTCTTCGGATCGGCGGATCATGAGAAACTGTGACCCTGGTGGCCCAACGCGTGGCGGACGGTGGTGTGCGTCGGCTGATACGAGCGATGCTCGCGGCGGAACGCTTCGGGAAGAGCCGGCTCTTTCCCACTGAGCGCGGGACGCCGCAGGGCGGGGTGATTTCCCCAGTGCTCAGCAACATTCTCTTGACGCCGTTCGATCGAGAGACGCAACTGCATCCGCAGAAGACGCGAGTCGTGCACGTGCAGCACGGATTCGAATTTCTCGGCTTCAAAATCAAACGGGGAAAGCGACTCCGACTACCCGCTGATCGAATCACGAGCAGTTGATGGAGCAGTTGAATCCCGTTTGCGCGGATGGGGCCATCACTACAAACGGCCCATGTCCGACGGCCTTCAACCAACTCGACCGGTGGATCGTACGACGCATTTGGTCGCATCGATGCAATGGCGGTGCACCGGATGGCGAGAGCTGCCTACGGCCACGCTGTACGGCGCGTACGGGCTGGTGAGCCTTGTTGGCTTGATTCCTTCGATCACACCGCGTCATGCATCCTCGTGACGGTCGAAGCGGCATTGCGGTCGCCCGGCGCTAAACGATGTCACCCCAAGATTGGGCTACGACACTGCACGCTCACGCGACCGCTCGCCCGCCGCAGACGCGCATAGACCGACGCAAGATCTCGCTCGTGAACCGTTGCCTGGGCGAACTCCAACCTCGGACGGCCGTCATGCGGACCCACCTCTCCGCCGGCCAAGACCGCTGGCCGCCCGGTCGGCGTGCCGGCGTCCGTGCCCACGGCGGCCTGCGCACTCGTCGACGGCACCTCGACCCAACCCTCGCTTGGCCGTCGCCTGCCAGACCTGGTCCGTCGCTTGTCCGATGTTGCACGATGCTCATTCGAATTCTGACAACGCCGTCCAGCATTTCGACGACGCCTCGGCGTCGTGAGATGACCTCCGCTAACGTGAGAGGCCCGATGGACCGGCGCGAGATTACGCCATGAGCCGTTAGCTGCGGCCCACCCAGCCGGCGGCGCCGTCCGTCTCGCGAGGAGGTCACCGCAATGCGCGCTGGCCTCGCAGCGGTCGACGTTTACATGCAGTGTGAGGTCCGGGTGATTCAACGCTGCGAGCGATGTTTCGGGCTCGCCGGCGATCACCGACCGCATGGTCAGCGAAAATTCTCACTCGTACACCGCGGCCTCAGCCGAACTGGCCACCGCCTCGCAGTTGGGTGAAAACCGGTCACACGTCGCCGAACCCACGCCGCCACTCTGCGGCGTTTCGGCGGTCTTGCCCAAGGTGGGTTCGCCACTCGTCGAGATCACATCGCGCTCGTTCGAGATCGCATTGCACCCGTTCGAGATCGGATGCCGTTCGTTTGAGGTCGCGAGACTTTGACACGTGGGCGATCTCGTTCCGAACGTGTCGAGACGTGAAGCGTCCGGCGATTGACGCGTAACGTCCGACGCGTTCCGAGTAAGGTTCGCCTCCCGGAGCTTTCTTCTCGTGCCTGGCTCGATTCGCATCGAGCGTGGAGGACAAACAACCACCGGCAATGCCCAAATGCCTGTGCCCGCCATCAAACGGTGTGCGACGAGAGCACTATTGATCGTAGTGAGATGAATTTGCGTCGCCCACGGGCGACTTGTGTCCGAGTCGAGATCATTTCCTCCCTTGGAGGCCGGACATAGGTGAGAGGTGTTTTGCGATTGCACCGCGCGTGCGAGATCTCTCATGAGCATGCGATCCGATCGGCCTTCAGCGATTCAGAAAACGTCCGTGGTCGAAAGTCTTCGATTGGTCGCCCGCTTCATTAACAATGTGGGCGTCTCGCGAGACGTCGCGGCAATGCCGCGCCACGACCGAACCGCTCGACCGCCACGGCCATGCGCACGGGCACACACGAGCGAACGCGCGCCAAGACACGACGACACCGCTCGCATCCACGCGCCTGCGCTGGAGGTGGCACCAACCAGCTGACGATTCCCACGGCCGCCGCACCAGGTCGCCACCAAACATCGTCAATTGCACACGCGCGGGTCGGACTCCAGCGCCATAAGGCAGCGCGGTCGCACGCCCCGTCATCTACTCGCACGCTTAGGCACACCAGTGTCAACGCGCAAGCCGCACACGCGCACGATTACGGCGCGGCGTCTCACGGCCGTCAGTGCCGAAGACTGGTCGAGACACTCCGCGTGCGGGCTTGCCTTTCCACCGCCCACGTCGGCCCACTCGCGATGCACTCCTATACCAGAGCGTGCACAAGTCTCCCGCCTTCCACACGCGACCCCCACCCGTGCAATTAGAGTTTGGTAACGAATTCGTGCTTACCGCCACCGCTGCGCGCGCTCGAGCTCCTCGTGCTCGAAAGCAGTAGCCATTCGATTGATCTCGTCCTCTCGAAGCTCGAATCGCGTCGCAACGTCTCTCCACGTTTTCGTGACACCAGCGACCTCCGCGGCGATCGCTCGGGCCGCATCCGCCTTCAACAAAAATTCGGGAGCCGCCTCGATCGCAAGCTCGAGTGACGCCGACGGATCGCCGTCAATATTAATTGTCGTCGAGAGGTCGCGGGGCCTGACGTGGGCCGGCGCCGGGTTGAGATCGTACGCGGGCGTGAGCCGCCAGCCGGCCCCATCATACAGGATCGCATGGTTCCGAAGGTGATCGTCGAAGTTCGACGCGAGAATGTTGAACGCCAAACGCCGCCAGAGCTGAGCGCCGTCTAGCGCTGCCCGGCTCGCCACCTGTCGCAACGCGTCGAACATCTCGACGTAGCTACGGGGCTCGCCGTCCGCCGCATCGAGCAGGCTCAGAGCCGACAAAAATGGCACGCGCTCAGGGCCGCGCCGGTCGAAGCGCCGGACAAGGAGAACGACCGATTCTCCGACAGGTTCAAGCCGAGCTTCGCACACGTCAATACCCGCGCGTTCGGCGAGGCGCAGCATCACGCGCTCCCAGCGGATCACATCGACGTCGTCCGACGGGTCCGGAAATTTTGCGATCGCGAGTGCGCCGTCACGGTCGCGAACGGAGGCCTTCGGACGAGCACCACCCAACGACGAGCCCGGGGCCAAGAGCAGCCGGACCGCGTGGCCCACTTCCACCGCATTGGAATCATCGGCCAGCGCATTCGCTGCGCTGAGCAGCTCCGGCAGCTCGACGAGCGGCGGCACATGAGCGCCGTCGTCCGGTGCGATGAACGGGCCGTCAGGAGTGGCGCGAAATCGGAGCGCACCCTGGCGGGCGAGATCGGTGACGCCGAGTAGGAAGTCAATCTCTCGAGGTGCGCGGGGCGTTCTGCTTTCGTCCTGGGCGCGGCGCGCCTCGTTCCGCGTGATGAGCCTTCGTCCCCAACGGTCAGGTGCCGAGTCGCCCAACGCCCCGAAGAGTGCGCGTCCCTTTCCTGTATGAAACGCACCCGTGGTCGCAGGTAGCGCGGGGCCCAGCGCGTAATGGAGAGGGTCGGCGATCCATGCGGGGTCGAACTCAAAGGAGGCGCGTTCACCAGTGCGGTCCCGATGCGACCAGAGTCGGCCAACTGGACGAGTCTTGCCAGCGAGGTCGATGTAGACGTACGCGGCGGGCTCGCTCACACCGTGTCCCCATGGTGTCGTGTTTCTTGCCCAGGATGCTCCTCATGTCCCGGCGACTCCGCCTCGGCAGCAGCCGTACGGGCGCGACGGGGTGCGCGGGTGCCCGAGGAGACGCGCTGGGGAAGGCGCTCATCCTCCATGCTCAGCCCAACGGCATCGGTCTCCGGGGCAGCGAGTTGCCCGACGCCATCTCCGAGACCGAGCACCCACAGGACGGTCGCATACACGCCAAGGCCCACGGACGCGTCGCCACGCTCGACGCGTCGGAGCGTTGGCCGACTGATGTGAGAACGCTCAGCGACCATCTCCGCCGTCAGGCGCCGGCGTCGACGCGCGTTCTGCATGTCGGTCCCGAGCTGTTTCAGAGAGCGCCGAACCGCGATCGGGAGGACAGGTGTTGTTCGTGGCATACGTTTAACGTATATATAATTTCCGTTATACGCAATAATGGAAAAGATATTGCCCTTTATGTGCAGTCGGTCGATCTCAGAAAAAGAAGCCAGGGCAGGTCACACGCGCGACCAGCACGCGGGGGCGCGCACGCGAAATGCCGAGCGGTATCAACGAGATACCACGCTTCAAGCTGGTGCTGTTTACCTGGACTTACGTGTTTCTCGCCGGTTGCTGGCATCGCCGAGCTGGAGTGCGGTTCGCTCGTCGGTTCAAATAACTCGAACGCGGAGCCATTACCATGGACGAACCCGGCTTGGACGGACGTCATCGGAGGGCGCGGCCTCGCTGACCGAACTATTGAGCAAGGCCAAGTAACCGGACCGGCGATGTCGAAACGGTCGAACGATTGATGAAACGCTAAGGCTTCGGCGGGTCTTCCGCGTTCTCGTTCGCGTTCGGGTCGGTTGCCGCAAGCGCGGTGCGAATCAACGCCGCAGCCTTCTCCAGTTCGTCTCTCGGCGGCAATCGTCCGAATCCCGGCGGAAACTGCAGCGCGAAGCCGTCGTTACGATACGCGGGAAACGCGTGCATGTGAACGTGAAACACTTCCTGTCCGGCTCCGGCGCCGTCCCAGAGGAGCATATAGACGCCTTCGCACCGGTGAGGCGACGTTCGCAGCGCGATATCGATCCGCTGCGCAACGCGCATCATATGAGCCGCCGTTTCCGCGTCGAGATCCGAGAGGAGCGCGGCGTGATTGACCGGCATGACGAGGACGTGGCCGATCGTTATGGGCCGGGTGTCCATGAATGCGATGCAGACGTCATCGCGATATACGATGCTGGCCTGCACGCGCCCGGCAATGACATCACAGAATACGCATCCGCGCACGAATACCTCGACGGCTAATGCATGGTGGTCAACGCCGACAGGCCGCTGTTACCCACCATTGCACCCGGGTCCGCGGCCACCAGAACGACGCGCCGCGGACGCGACACGCAACTTCCGCCAACCGCGCCGAGCGAGATAGCGGTCGCGATCAGGACGAGGGTTGCGGCAACGAGGGTCTGCGCCAGTTCGCTCATGCGGCGCCACGCCCGCCGGGAACGACGCGATCATCGAGACGCCAATCGTCACCCCCGCTACATCGTCAATCCCGCGTGCACAAAGTAGTACTCTGCGGCACCGATCATCACAATTGCCAGGATGCGCTTAACCCAGACCATCCACATCCCCGATCGGGGGAACCGCACGGCTGTCGCCCCGAAGATTCCCACGATGATGAGCACTGCGCACATACCGATCGAGAACACGAACAGATAAACGAACCCGAGTACCGCGCTTTTGGTGACCGCTACCCACGTCAGAACCGCGGCAAGCACCGGCGCCGAGCACGGCGCGGCGACGAGGCCTGATGCGCAACCCAGAACGAACGCGCTGCCGACCGACGTCACGGATTCTGTGCGGCTACCACCAAGCAGCGCTGCCGGGATGCGAACGGGAATCGCGTCGAGCATCCAGAGTCCGAACAACAGCAGCAGGTTGCCGGTGATCATCAAAGACCACGGATTCGCGCTGATCGTGCCGAACAGCGTTCGCGTGAGACCGGCGATCAGTCCGAGCAGCGCGTACACCAGCGACAGTCCGAACACGTACGTCAGCGTCAGAACGACGCCGCGTCGAGCGCTGCGGCCCACTGATTGACCGCCAACTATCGCGGCGGTGATTGGAATCATTGGGTAAATGCACGGCGTCAGGCTTGTGAGGACGCCGGTCAAGAACAGCAACGGGATGGCTGTCGCTGGGCTCTGCGACAGCCGGATCCCGATCTGGGACAGATCCATACCTTAGGGGAATCGTCGGCAAGTACTCTGGTACTCTGCGTTGTTAGTCTGCCTTGGCTTTGGCGACCGCGGCTATCAGCGCATCGTACGCGTGCTGATCCAGTGCGCCGAACTTCATGTCGCGGTACGTCACCTTGCCATCCTTGCCAATGACGAAGACGGTACGGCTCGCGTATGGACGGCCCGGCATCATCGAACCATACTGGCCAGCGATCTCACCCTTCGCGTCGCTCACGAGCGTGAAGGGGAACTTCGCATCACGCGCCCAGCCTACGTGCGACTCAACACTATCTTCCGAAATCGGGAGCACTGTCGCACCACTTCCGAAGATCGTGGAGAACTCATCGCGGAACTTCGTCAGCTCGTGCGTGCATCCACCCGAACGATCCAGTGGATAAAAGGCGAGCACGACAACCTGGCCGCGCAGTGCCTTGAGCGACACGTCATGTGTACCGGACATGCTGGCACCTGTCGCGGTAAAGTCTGGAGCCATGTCGCCGACTGCCGGCGCAGCAGACATCTCTGCCGCGGGAGCCATCTTCATTCCTCCCATCGGCGACGCCTGCGCCTGCGCGAGGCAGATCGGTGCGCCAAGCAGCATTGCCGCAGCTGAGAACTTCGTGATTCTGAACATCGTCATCAACTCGCTTGTGAATGGTTATCGGTCCGCCACTACGACAGAACCTTCTTGAGAACTTTCTTGATCGCGGAGTCAAGGTCCTGTTTGTCGCCGACCCCGGTGTACGCGACCTTGCCATCCTTCCCGATGATCACAACGAACGACGTCGCCGCAACATCGTACGCGGAGACGGCCTTGCCGGACGCATCGTAGTACACCGGATACTCGAGCGTGCGGTCCTGCACATGCTTTGCGACTCTGCGCGGCGTCTGGTTCACGTTCACGGCTATCGCCGCGAACTGAACCTTGTTGCCGTACTTGCCATACACCGTTTTCATCGTCGGCTCGAGCCGTTCACAGAACTCGCACCAGGTCGCCCAGAATTCGATGAGCATTGGACGGCCGAGAGTTGGCGTGACGGTGACCGACTTGCCGGCAGCGTTGAGCACCACGACAGACGGTGCGGCTGCGCCCACGGCGATGCCGTCGCCCGCCTGAGCCATCACCGGTCGTGCGAGAGTTACAAGAGCGAACGCGACGGCGATTCGGCCGACTCGACGGACAAATCGAGTGTTATGGAATTTGAATATCATCTTCAGGATTCGGCTGGGGGCGTTGTGCGTCGCTCAAATATGATCACCGTCCTGAATCCCTAGTCGGCGAGTTCGGCGAAGTGTCGCGAATTGCGGGTCAGCGGCCGGTCGAACATGTTGGCCGGCGCAGACCCGCGCATTTCAGCGATGTCTATCACTTATTTCGGGCGGGGGGCACGAATCGCTGGAAAGCGCGCTAGGACTGCCGTTCGCCGCACTCCAGCAGGTGCTGACCGCGGCGATGTTCCTCATATGCATGGTCCGCTGGTATAGTTCGGCAATGTCAACAGATCATCTCCTCAGAATCGCGACCGCGGTGATGGCACTCCATGTTGCTTCTGCTGGCGCGCAGGCTGTACACCGCTGCGCCGGAAGTGCACATACCATTGACGGCGTCCTCGCGTTCGATGCACGCGCCACAGTTGGCCAGTTTCGCGGCGAGACGCGCGCCGTGCGTGGTGCGGCATCGTGCGCCGACTCGCTCGGGTCCACCATGGGCTATGTCGAGACCGACGTGCGGTCCATCAAGACGGGCAACGGGATGCGCGACCGAGACATGTATGCGTCGCTCAACGCATCGACGTATCCGGTCATCAGATTTGACTTGATCAACATCTCGCCCGGAGCGACGTTGGCTTCCGGCGGGATCGGCGCGATCCTCCACGGCCAGCTGCACGTGAATGGTGTCACACGCACAATCGATGCACCGGCAACGATTTACGAACAGGCCGACAGCACACGCCTACAAGCCGCCTTCCCCGTGAGTCTCGGATCGTTCCGGCTCACTGGATTGTCGAAGTTGTTCGGTGTACTCAAGGTGGATGATGGTATTACAGTATCCATCGACCTGACGTTTGCGACGGACTCGACACGGACCTAGTGGCGGAGCAAGCACGAAACGATCGCGCGGACCGTTCTCGCATCTCCGAATGATTGATACGCTTCCGCTGACAGCGCGCACGGATTCCAGAGCCGAGCTGTCGCAGCCGCAAGCGCTGTCAGTCGATTCAGGTTGACGACGATGTCGGTGTGATCCGTACCACCCGTCAGATCGGTGAAGCCCACCCGAAAGCGCGGCGCCAATCTATTTCCCCCCAGCGCCGCAGCAAATCGAAAGCGCGGCGTCGGACCAGCCGATACGGAAGACATGATGACCTCCGTTCCGATCATGTCCGGCCGGAACTCATCCCGAGATGGCACGTTCCC